>CBDUCI010000339.1:0-1523 GCA_965365605.1 uncultured bacterium | reverse complement strand
CCGTGCGGATCTGGCCTCAAGTACAAGCACTGTCACGGCCGGTCGAGACAGCCGTGAATCACCCTCCCAGATAATGTCGTGCTAGCGCCGACTGCCGGCTATGGGCGGGGCGATCCGTGGGACTCCGATGACCCGGTCGGCCGATGCTGGGGCTTGGCCGAGAGCAAAAGGTAGGTGTTTATTTCCCCCTTGCCTTTGATCTTGACTGGGCCGCGCGGTTCGCAGACGAATGCACTCTTGATCAGGTCGTAGGTTGTTGGGGTGACCTGAATCGACCCCGGCACGCCGGTCGACTCCATCCTGCTCGCCAGATTGACGGTGTCGCCCCACAAGTCGTAGGAGAACTTGTGCGTGCCAATGATGCCCGCGACAACGGGACCCGAGTTGATCCCGATCCGCATTTCAAGCCGGTGGCCGTAGTAGCTGGTCCTCTCGATGTGGGCGCGCATACGCAGGGCCAACTCTGCCATGGCGAGGGCGTGGTCGCGTCTCGGTTCAGGAACACCGGAGGCCACCATGTACTCATCGCCCACCGTCTTGATCTTCTCCAACCCGAGGTCGTTGACGTAGCCGTCCAGGTCGCTGAAGAGTCGGTTGAGGAGTCCGACGAGGGCCGGAGGCGACATGTCGGCCGACATCGGGGTGAAGCCCACGACATCTGCGAAGAGTACCGACGCACTGTCGAACGATTCGGCGATCATCTCGCTTGTGTTCTTGAGCCTGGCAGCGATCTCGTCGGGGAGAATGTTGTGCAGCAAATCGTCTGACTGCTGTTGGGCCCGGTCACGCTGGCGAACGAAATACGTCATCACTATGAAGGTCAGGCTCGCGACTGCGATCACGTTGAACACTGTCTTGGGGAGCACGTCCCGCGGCTCATAGACCCGATCGACGAACTCAGGAATGACGGCTCCAAACACGACGGAGGCGATAAAAGCGAGAAACCACCCGAATGCGGCCCTGATGCTTAGCGCGACGAGCGCGCCAAGAACCAGCACGATCCCATAGAGAACGACAAAGGCTGATGAGACGAGACCCCCAAACAGAGTGGTCTCGATCAGTTGGGGAACGAACACCAACACGAATACACCATTGACGATGACCGCGAAGTGGTGCGGTCGCCATTGCAGCGCCGCGACACCGCCGAGCGCGCCGACGACGGTGATCACGTTCCCGGCGGCTACCCACGTGAAGCCTGCTGTGAGATCTAGAAGCACCGTCAGCAGCGTCACCGGGGCCGTCACCCACGTGGCGATGAGGATGATTCGTCGTCTGGCGCGCTGCTTGTTGGACTCCTCCGGGTACGCACCAAAGGACAACAGCGACTCGACAAAGCGTCGAGGCCGTCTTGTCCCATCCATGAGAAGACAATACCGAGAGGACGCGGAGGGGGGCATCCAGGGATCTGATGCGCCTCATCCCAATCAGCGCCGAGGATGTCCGAATACAGCCAATCCGCTTCGAACACCCCGATGTGATAGAGCAACCTCGCGACGCTGTGGCGTTGCCCGTCTGGTCGATGA
>CBDUCI010000338.1:0-1528 GCA_965365605.1 uncultured bacterium | reverse complement strand
GGTTGTCTTCGATCCAGGCGAAAAACTCCGGGTCCACGATGGCGCCGTACTTGATGACCTCGGCCAGCCCCGCCTTGAGTTCCCGGTCGGGGAGCGTCTTCAGCGTATTCGTATCGATCAGCACTGCTCGCGGCTGGTGGAACGCACCGATCAGGTTCTTGCCCGACACGTGATTGACGCCGGTCTTGCCGCCGACGGAGCTGTCCACCTGCGCGAGCAGCGTGGTAGGCACCTGCATGAAGTCGACGCCGCGCATGTAACAGGCCGCCGCGAAACCAGCGATGTCCCCCACCACGCCGCCGCCCAGCGCGACGACGGTCGTGTCCCGGTTGGCGCCGTTCTCGACCAGCGTATCGAGGATGTCCTCCACGGTTTCGAGGGTCTTGTATGCTTCACCGTCGGGCAAACTGATCGCCCGCACCTGCTTGCCGGCGAGGCACGCGAGCAGCGCTTCGAGATACAGCGGTTCGACGATTTCGTTGGTGACAACGAGACAGTCGGGACCGCGAACGTGCGCCGAGAGATCGAAGCCGCCGCCGAGCAGGCCGCTGCCGATAAAAATCGGGTAGCTGCGCTCGCCGAGCTCGACCGTAAGGGATCGCGTATCAGACATGGTGGCCGTAGATTACAACATCCCAGGCAACGTGACCGTCGCGAATCAAAATCAGGCAAACCGGCTTGGGTGGCAATAGAAACATGGGGCTGGCGCCCGATCGTGACGAAGCAGGGTTCGGGTTTCGTCGCCAGGGTGACGGAGAACGGGCGTCCCGGGCGTTTTTCGACCGAAGTAAAGCGCAGCGCAGCGAGCCATGAGGGAGAGAAATGACCGGGACGCCCGTTCTCCGGGCGTTGAGGCGCGAGCGCAGGGATGGGGGGTCGGTCAGAGCCGCTCGAGGATCTCGTTGGCGACGGCGCGGACTTTGCGGCCGTCGGTCTCGACGGTCAGGTCTGCTATCTCCCGGTACAGCGGTTCGCGGGTCGCCATCAGTGCTTCCAGCACGGTACGGGGATCATCGGTGGCGAGTAGCGGCCGGTCGCGGCCCTTGCGAGTACGTGCGAGCTGCTGGTCGACGCTGGTGTGCAGGTAGATGACGAAACCCCGCGCACCGAGATGATTACAACTGTGCGGATCCATGACGGCGCCGCCACCGGTGGCGAGCACGATGCCGTCTTTTTTCGAAAGTTCCGCGATCACCTTCGCTTCGCGCTTGCGGAAACCCTCCTCCCCTTCTTTCTCGAAGATGAAGGGGATATCAACGCCGGTGCGCGATTCGACTTCCTCGTCGCTGTCCACGAACTCCAGGTGCAGCAGCCGGGCCAGCTGCCGACCGACAGCGGATTTCCCGGCGCCCATCGGGCCAACAAGAAACAGGTTTTGCGGATGCTTCACGAATGTCTCGTAGCGAATCTTCAAAAGAGAAAGCCAACCCGAGGGTTGGCTTTCACCGGATCACTCCAAATTAGTCTGCTCAGTAGATCGTCGAGCCTTCCTCGAGGATGCGCGGCGTTACGAAGATCAGCAACTCGG
>CBDUCI010000337.1:0-1548 GCA_965365605.1 uncultured bacterium | reverse complement strand
GGAACCGCTAGACCTGGCTTACGCCCGGGAGATGGTCGCGATCGCCGACCGCAATCGGGACGATCCCGATGTGCTGACGTTCGCGGCCGAATCGCGGATGATGCTCCGGCCGTGGGATTACTGGGCGGCGGACGGGACACCGCATCCGGGAACCGAGCAGTTACTCAACACGCTGGAGATGGCGATCGGGCTCGAACCAAACCACCCGGGTGCGTGTCACTTCTACATCCACGCCGTCGAGGCGGCGCATCCCGAGCGCGCGGTGGAGTGTGCCGAGAGGCTCGCGGACCTCATGCCCGGCGCCGGCCATCTCGTTCACATGCCGGCCCACATCTACATCCGGGTCGGTCGCTACGGTGACGCGGTGGATGCCAACGTGCACGCCGTGCACGCCGACGAGGAGTACATCGAGGATCAGAACCCCGATGGGTTGTATCCGCAGGCGTACTATCCGCACAACTACCACTTCATGGCGTTCGCGGCGATGATGGCCGGGCGCGGCGATCGCGCGATCTCCGCTGCTCGTTCGGTGGCTGCTAAAGTCGCACCCGAGATCGCCCGTGAGGTCTACTTCCTTGAAAGCGCACCCGCGTACGGACACCTGGCGCTGGCGACGTTCGGGCGTTGGGACGAGTTGCTGGCCGAACCCGCTCCTCCTCCAGGTTTGCCGACCGCGGCTGGTCTCGTCGAGTACACGCGGGGTATAGCGTTCGCCGCGACCGGTCAGCCAGCCAAGGCGCGCGAGGCGCTGGAGCGACTGCAGACGTTCAACACCGAGCGCGCCGCGGGTGGGGACACACCGGCCAAGCAGATCTTGCCGATCGCGATTCACGCGTTGCAGGGCGAGATCGCGCTCCGCGGTGGTGACCCCGACGCGGCGGTGACGCATTTCGAAGCCGCCCGCGACCTAGAGGATCAGATGCTCTACGACGAACCGCCGCTGTGGTACTACCCGATCCGCCAGTCGCTGGGCCGGGCGCTCATCGAGGCCGGTCGGCCGGCCGATGCCGAGACCGTCTATCTAGAGGACCTGGAGAGGTTCCCCGAGAACGGGTGGTCGCTATTCGGGTTGGTTCAGACTCTCGAAGCGCAGGGAAAGGACACCGAGGCGGCTTCCGTGCGCGAGCGATTCGACAAGGCGTGGGCGAAGTCCGAAGTGGTGTTGACCGCGTCGCGTTTCTAGCGGCTAGTTGGCCATGATCGTGATCGACACCGTTGCGGTGTTGTTCACGGTGTTGGTGTCGGCCTGATCGAGGCTGGTAATCCGGATCGTGTTGATGATCGTGGCCGCCACCGTGATCTGCACGTTACCGGTCTGATCGCCGACTCTAGCCGTAATCGTTGCTGTCCCGTCGCCGACGGCGGTTGCAAGTCCCGTATCGCTGACGCTTACGACCGAAGGGTTGTTCGAGCTCCAGGCGACGTTGACCGCCTGCGCGGCTTGGATGTCGGACTCGATCAGCCGTAGCTGAACGGTGGCGCCGATCGCGTTGGCCTCCGCGACGAGCGCGCGATAGCGTGGCATGGGTCCGTCGAGCATCGCGCCTC
>CBDUCI010000336.1:0-1550 GCA_965365605.1 uncultured bacterium | reverse complement strand
CCGGAGGAGGGACAGTCAGAAGCTCTCGGCCTCGTCGATCAACATGATCGGGATGTCGTCTTTGATCGGATAACGCAACCGGCAGGCGGCACATTCGAGCACCTGTTCGTTCTCCTTGTACTCGAGGTCCCCTTTGCACTTGGGGCACGCGAGGATCTCCAGCAACTCCTTGTCTAGGGCCATCGAGGGCTCCTTTCTGTGCTATTGGTCAATCGCTCAGTGCAACTTATGGCTTATAGCCAAAGAACTTGAGGTCCGCTTCGCGTCGCGACCACTTTTTCCTCACCTTGACCTGCAATGACAAGTAGACCGGGCCGTCGATCAGCGCCTCGATTGCCCGGCGGGCCCGGATCCCGATCGCCTTCACCTTCTTCCCGCCTTGTCCGATTACCATCCCCTTCTGGCTGTCGCGTTCGACATACAGCGTCGCCTCGAGCGCAGTCTTCCTTCTGTCGTCGCTCGGCTCGATCCAATCGGTGACCACGGCGTGAACGCTGTACGGAAGCTCTGCGCCCAGCTCTCGATAACACGCCTCGCGGATGAGTTCTGCGCTCAAAAACCGGAGACTCAGATCGGTCAGGTCTTCTTCGGGATAGAAAAACGGTTGCTCCGGCAACAGCTTGCGTGTGGCGGTGAGTAGGTCGTCGACTCCCTCGCCGGTGGTCGCGCTCAGCGCGTAGCATCCGGCCCACGAAAACGCACCAGCCCATGCGGTAGTTCTGCGATCGAGCGCATCTCGGGACTCCCGGTCCGACTTGGTGAGCACGAGGAAGACCGGTGCTGGGTCGTCCTGGAGCAACGTCAGCAGCCTGCGCTCGGGGTCGGAGACTTCGTCCCCATCGACCAGCCAGTAGATCGCGTCGACGCCCTCGATCGCCGCTCGGGCGCTCTCGACCATCGCCGCCTGCAATGCGTACCCCGGTTCGAGCACGCCAGGCGTGTCGACGAATACGATCTGGGTGTCTTTTTCGACGCGGAAGCCCGGTATCCGATGACGGGTCGTTTGAGCCTTGGGGCTGACCGCTGCGAGGTGGATGCCGACGAGCCGATTGAGCAGCGTCGACTTGCCGACGTTGGGTCGACCGATTAACGCCACAAACCCTGCGCGGGTCGTTTGGGGGTTCATAACCAGGAATCGTAATAGATTGTCATGTATCGTGTTGCGTGCTTCTCATGAGAAACGACCTCAAAAAGTGATACAGCGAGCCGGCTTGCACCCTATAGCTCCGATGGCAGTCGGTGACACCTGGGTCGACGCCGGAACGATACGCTGGACGCCGGCGAGTTCCAATATCGTGTTCGAGAAGGCGGTGGAGTGGACGATGGAGATTGTCGACGTGATCGATCGGTGGGGGGTCCGGGCCGCCATAGTAACGGTGTCTGACGTCGCCGCTCGGATCACCAACGCCCACCTGGAGGCCCGATGAAGGCCAAGGTGATCCCGGCAGATAATCGGCTGCGGCTTTACACGGCCATCGCCCTGGTCGTCATCGTAATAGCGGGGTTCGTCACCTACGACTGGTCGCAGCGCGTACTGGTTGAGGTCGAGA
>CBDUCI010000335.1:0-1569 GCA_965365605.1 uncultured bacterium | reverse complement strand
CAGTGCCAGAATGAGCACCAGGATCCAGAATAGCGGTCGCGTCAGGTTGTTGCGGATATCGAGGGCCGCGACCTTGAACATGCGGCCGAGGTTCATGGCAGGGCAGCAGCCCCCACAGAATGCGGCACTCAGCCGGGGGAGTGACGATCGGGTCAGCCAGCCCCTCCGAAACCAGGTTGCCCGCGTAGGCGGGCGCTGTGAGCGCTGTGAGCGCGGTTGTCAGTAATATCTTTCTCATGGTCTTTCCTTTCAGGTTGGGTTCAGTCGTGCTCGATAGCTACTTGCGTTAGGTTTTCGTGGTGCCCCTCATCGACCAGCCAGCCGCGTGCCATGTTGGTCTGGCCCTTGAACCAGTCGGCATAGGCGGCCGAGCCTTTGGTCGATGCTGTGCGCGCATCATGGAGCAAGTCATCCCATTGCTGCGCGGCCGTGCCCTGGTTGCGTCCCAGGTTTCCGTCATCGTCTTCGTTGTCGGTCACGATATTGAAGGCGGCGCATAGGGTGTAGCGCTTGCCGTAACTGGTGGCGCTGCCTGCGCCCTGGGTGGCGTTCTTGGCGCCAGTGGTATCGACGGCCAGGGGCATGGGCCCGAAGCGTTCTTCGTGGCCGTCAACGTGGCTGACAATGCACGTCACGCCGACGCGGCCGCCCTCGATCGACACGGTATCGAAACCATAGGTGAGCCCTTCCGCCTCGACCAGGGGGCGCACGACCTTATCGATTGCCTCATAGTGCGCGAACCTGGACTGCACCTGGTTCTGCTTGTTGGTGATCTTCCCGTCTTTCGTGATCCTCGGCATCTTGGCGCGTGCGGCGTGCATCGCCCGGCGGTAGGCCGTGAGGTTCTGCCGATCGATCATGCGCTCTTGCATCGAGAGCATGGCTTCCATTTTGGCTGGGTCCACGTTCGGGTCTTTGGCGAGCTCGATCATCCCCTGGTAAATCTGTGAGACGTCGATGCTGGTCTCCTCGCGGGTCGCGAGGCTGGTTGCAGCTTGTTCTGTCATTGGGTATCTATCCTTTTGTGATCCCCTTTCGGGGGTTCGGTGCAAGAGGCCCGGCGCAACAATCCGTAAGGTGAGCGCCGGGTCTCATCATTTTAGCGCGGCTCCTCGGTGCTATCTAGCCAGAAACTTGAGAAGTCTTCATCCTCGAGCTTGCCGATCATATCGCGCGGGAACCAGGGTTCGCCCTCGATGCCGTAAATCTCGGAGCACTCGGCGATCTGTACCAGGCACTTGCGCACCTCCATGTAAGCCTTGAGCCCCAGGGCGCCGACGCCGGTCCCGAATTTTGACGTGTCGGCTCCGATGCTCTGCTCCTCGACGCCAGGCGGCAGGACGTAAAACATCACCTCGCGGGCGCGAATGTCAGGGATACCAGAGCGGCGCACGTAGAGCATCCAGTTGTCCCAGCGTTTCGGCTTGCGCCACACTTCCAGGTTCTTGTCCACCTTCGCGACCTTGCCCTCGGCCGTGCGGAACGCGAGCTCCTGGTTCGCCATTGCGTCAACCCCTTCCGCGTAAAACCAGGCCATGCGGTAGTGCCCGTTATACATGAAGGTATCGC
>CBDUCI010000334.1:0-1615 GCA_965365605.1 uncultured bacterium | reverse complement strand
GGGCCCTTGGTCATCCACATGATGAAGCGAATCATCGTGCGGTCGACAGGCCCGAGCGCGGGGTAGACGATCTTGCCCGCAAATACGCCGAGATTCTGTGGCACCCAGTCGATCTGGCTGAGAAATTTCTGCAGGTACGGGTTCGTTTCGGGCGTATTTTTCTCCGGTTTCCGCGCCACGACGTTCACCGAGAACAGCGCATTCGGGCAAGCCTCGAGCGTCTCCTTGTTGCTGGCAATAAACTCATACACCGCTCTCTGGTGCTTGCCATAGCGGATGCTCGCTCCGATGACGACCTTGTCGAAGGTAAAAGCGGAAAGCACGGGATTCTCCGCCAGGTTGGCGATCTCCACGGCATCTCCCTCGCCCTCGATGACCGAAGCCATGCGCTTGCAGATTTCCACGGTATGACCGTCCGTGGTCGAATAGAGTAAAAGTACTTTTGCCATGTCGATCCTCCGCGAATAATCTAGCACGCATGGACACGCTTTCCGATATCGGGCAGATAAGAAACATCCTGCAGTCCATCCACGATCACGCGATCGCGCTGGAGGACGAGTACGCAGACAGACTCGCTCTCGTCCACCCCGAGTTTCGCGAAGGCGCAAGTAATCTCGTTCACTACCTGGCCTTGCGCGAGCTGGATACGCAGGCGCTGCGCGACTCGTTGCGGCAACTCGGACTGTACTCGCTGGCCCACGCGGAACACGACGTCCTCGGAGCGGTACGTGCCGTGCGACGCGCCATCGACGCTCTCACCGGGACCGCAGCAGCAGACCCGGAGGCGCTTGCCCGGGATCTTCGCTCGACCGATTCGTCCACAGAGACCCACCGCCGAGCCATGCTGGGACCGAGCCCGGAGGGGCGCGACGTGAGCATCATGGTGACCCTCCCGACCGAAGCCGCGGAGAACGCGGAACTCGTTGCCGAAATGATCGCGGCGGGGATGAACGTGGCGCGGGTCAACTGCGCCCACGATGACGCGGATACGTGGGAGCGCATGATCGCCAATGTACGCGCGGCAGCAACGGAAGCGAATGCCGAATGTCGTGTCATCATGGATCTGGCCGGCCCCAAGCTGCGCACCGGCGTGCTAAAGCCCGGGCCCGGCGTCATCCATATCCGCCCGAAGCGGGACCCGAAGGGCCGGGTCATTGCACCGCGGCGCGTCCGGCTGATTCCCGATGACACGCTGCAGCGCGGCACCAAGGCGGCGGTCATCCCGGTACCCGCGGAGTGCATCGACCTGGCGCGCGAGGACGACGAGATCCGGTTTCGCGATTCGCGCGGCAAAAAACGGCGGCTGCGTGTCGCCGAAAAGGACGACAAGGGCATCATCCTCGAGTCCTTCCAGGGCGCTTATATTGCGACGGGAGCCAAGCTCACGCTGTTGCGAACCGGTGTCGGCGAAAAGCTGAAATATCGGGTTGGCGAACTTCCACCCGTCGAGCGGCCCTTGCTGCTGCGTGTGGGCGATACGCTCATCATCCACGCCGACAAGCGCCCCGGCGAACCGGCGCGCGAAGACACGGACGGCAAGGTGATCGAACCTGCGCACATTGCCTGCCAGCAACCCGAGGTTTTCGAGTACCTGTCACCGGGTGAAACGATATCG
>CBDUCI010000333.1:0-1621 GCA_965365605.1 uncultured bacterium | reverse complement strand
TTGACCCCGGCTGGTCCGGGAGGCGTATTCGAGCCGGTCGACACGTCGACCTTTGGGGTTGACATCGGAACGTCGGTGAGTCCGGGCACGGACATTGTTCTGGATGTGGCTATCCAAGGAGCTTCCATCGGGCCTTTCCGCATGATCCTCAAGGCTGGCGACCCGGTGGAAGGAACTTTTGCGACACACGATCGGGGTCAAGTCAGGCTAACGGTCACCAACTTCGGCGGCTTCGGTTTCTACACCGGAATTCATCAGAGCGGCTTCGTGCTGCGTGGCAACGGTTTTCGATTCCCGACAACGAGCGATAACTGGCTTTTTCACGCCGGGCTGATGGTCGGCGTCAGCGCCAACCAGCTCTCAGACGACGTCCCGTACGGCGAGGATACGCAGAACGCTACCGACTGGTTCCCACTGGCCGGCTCACCGATCATCGTCGACGAAGCCGCCGGCGGCCAACGCATCACCGCGCGCTATGACGATCGGAATGCATTAGCGCCACTCGGTGTGAATATCCGTCAGGAGAGCTTTGCATTCGCTGAGCAGGGCGAAGACACCTTCGTGTTGCTCCAGTTTGTGCTTACGAACACTTCACCGCAGACAATAGGCGGCTTACGAGCGGGATTGTTCGCGGACTGGGATCTACCTGACGGGCTAGGTGGTGTCGCCGAGACGATCGATTGGGACCCGTCGCGTCGGCTGGGTCTCGTCGCAGGCACCCAGGCTGGCCAGCCGGCGCTGGGCGTGGTTTGGCTCGACGATGCACCGCTCGCTCAGATCTCGTTTGCAGCCTTGAGCCGCGCTGAGATCGTCAGCAGCACTGTCGGCAATCCGGGTACCAAGCTCGTTCCAGCCGAGGCGCCGGATCTGTTTGGCGGCGAGTTCTCGGACCAAGAAAAGTGGAACGCCCTCACAAGCGGTCAAACGCAAACCAGCGTGACACAGCCGCAAGACGCGTTTCAGATCATTGGACGTGGCCCGTTGACACTGGGCGCCGGCGCTTCGGACACTGTAGCTGTGGCGCTGGTCGCTGGAGTCGATCGCCCGGCCCTTCAAACCGCTGCAGAGTCTGCCCGCGAGGCGTATTTCAATCGTGTGCTAGGCGTTCCGCAACCACCCCCCCCACCACCACCCAGTTCGATTTCGCTCGATCAGAACTTTCCGAACCCGTTCAGAATCGGCCAACAAACGACTATACCGTTTAGCGTGCCAGAGGATGGCGGCGCCCGGGTAGAGCTGATCGTTTACGATCTATTGGGTCAACGGGTGCGAACGCTGATTGATGGCGAGATCATCGCCGGGGAACAAGCTGCCACCTGGGATGGTCAAGCCGATTCGGGCGTCTTCGTTCCAGCCGGTGTCTATGTGGTGCGATTGGTCACCGGTGGTGCCGAGCGGACCATCCGCGTGCTCGTCGTTCGTTAGAGAGATGGACTCGATTCGGCTACTCGGAATCCGGTTCCACGCGATGGTTGGAGATCTACCGCACGAACGGGAGATGCTCCAACCGATCGAAGTCGACGTCGAAGTGATGGCCGATCTCGATGAGTCCGCAGATACCGATTCACTGACCGTGGGCATCGATTATCGGCAAGTCTACCAGGCGGTTCGCGATACGATC
>CBDUCI010000332.1:0-1621 GCA_965365605.1 uncultured bacterium | reverse complement strand
TGATTCTTTTGATCACTGCGAAGGGGGTTTCACCGGCGTGCAGTCGCCGCTGGTTGGTCACGTCGCCGGTTTCACCCTGCTGCGCGATGTTCTCAGCGCGCCAACGTCAACGTGGCGGGGGACGGCGGGTGGACGCCTCTACCCGCTCGGGTCCCCGTACCGATCTCTCCCGGCGACAGGCTCAGGATCGGTGACGTGGACGTGCGAGTGGTCGTGTTGAGGAGCGCCACGTCGAGATCGACGGGAAGCTAGAAAGGAAGGAAGAGATGGAAGACACCCTCGTTCGGTTGGGCTTCGCCGTCGTGCTGCTACTGGTGACTCTGTATGTCGCCGCCGGCTTCATGGCGGTCCCGCTGATGATCCTGCGCAAGACCGGCGCCCTACGGGTCGTGCGGTGGATCATTCGCAAGTCGTGGCGAGCGTTCGTCGGCCTGTTCGAGATCGCGAAACGGATCTTCAACGCCCGCCGTCGGGGTTGGCCGCGGCGAGCACTGCCGCTGGGACGCGCGATCGTGCGTCTGTTCAAGTAGTGACCACTCTGGGGTGAACGCGATGCGGCTTCACAACGCAATGATCGCTCTGCAGTCGCACCTGGTGCTCGACAAGTACGGGAGCGAGGCCGTCGCGTTCCATCGGTGCATCGAGACGAAGCTCGAGAAGATCGGCGATACGAACATCTCGTGGGAAATGGACAGCGCGGATGTCGGCTTCGTTCGCGGGCTTGCCGGCGTCCGCCGCGAGTTCCTTGTCGTGCGGCACCGGAAGTTTGGAGAGTATGCCGTGCTCTTCTCCACTAGAGCCCACGGTACCGCGCTCCACGCCGCATGGCTGGTTATGACGTCGCCAAGGGTTTCAAGCGGCCTTCGACGAATGGTGCGACGTGACGACGCCTCGGAATCTCGACTCTCGATCGCCGCCGAGCTCGACCTGTTCGACTGCATGGATCTGGAGGCGTTCCTCGGCGTGACCCGCTTGGCGTTCAAGTACGCGGTGCGGGAAGTGACCGGCGACAAGGGGAACGACGACCCCTTGATGCTGGCGTTTCACGCTTCGGAGTAGGGCGCGTGGAACTACTGCTCTACATCGCCGGTGGGCTTGTCGGACTCCGGATCGCCGTCCCCTTGATTCGTGGACGCTGGGGCCGGCAGGCTGGCGATCGCTGGAAGAATCAGTGCGAAGCCCATCGCCGCAGCGTGTTTCAGAGGCGCCGAGAGGAGGCGCGGAAAGCCGTCGATACGCTGATCGAGAGGTTCTTCCCGCACCTTCGCAGCACCGTCGAAGCCCGCCTCGAGCGCGGAGCGCAACCCAAGGCCGCGTTGCGCGAGGCACTGAAGGAGTCGCCGGGAGTGGACGTCGGCACCAGCAGCCTCCGTCTGCCGGTGATCGTTCCTTCCGCCCTCCGTACCCGTCATGTCGCGCTGATCGGGAAGAGCGGCTACGGGAAGACGTCGGTGATGAACTTGTTGATCGACGACAGCCTTCGGTCCGATGTACCGGTCATCGTCATTTGCCCGGAACGAGAGATCTTCGACGACTACCTTCTGGCCCTGGTCCCCGAGGAGCGGCGCGACAACCTGTTGATGCTCTCGCCGGCCCGATCGTCGGAGATCACGTTCAACGC
>CBDUCI010000331.1:0-1641 GCA_965365605.1 uncultured bacterium | reverse complement strand
ACGGCATCGCCACCGCTATGAAGTCAACAATGAGTATCGCGATATTCTGAGTTCGCACGGACTAAAGCTGAGCGGTACATCTCCTGACGGCCGGCTGGTCGAGGTGATCGAGTTACCGGGTCACCCGTGGTTCATAGGCTGCCAGTTTCATCCCGACGTCAAGTCGCGCCCGCTTCGACCACATCCGCTGTTTCGAGATTTCGTGCGGGCGGCCGTCGCACACCGTGAGCATCGCGGATCTAGGGAGACGGTTGCGATCGAGCGAGGCGAGCGGCAAGAAGTAACGACGTGATGTCATCCCCACTGGCGCCGTGCCGGCCCGTCGTCTGCGGACCACACTCGCTTGGTGATGGGCGGCTTTTTGTCCTAGCCGGTCCCGACGTGCTGGAGAGCCGGGATATGGCGCTCGAGACCGCCAGCGAGCTCAAGTCAGTTGCCGAGCGACTCGCTCTGCCGTTGGTCTTCAAGTCCTCGTATCTGAAGGCCAATCGATCGTCATCACAGACGTACGTGGGTCCCGGCCTATCGCTGGGCTTGGATCTCTTGGCTGAAGTCAAAGAGACGACTGGTCTACCCGTGTTGACCGACGTGCATACGATCGACGAGGTCGAGCCGACAGCGCAAGTCGCCGACATGATCCAGGTGCCCGCCTTCCTATCGAGACAGACGTTTTTGATTCAAGCGGTTGCCGCGACCGGTCGGGTAGTCAATCTCAAGAAGGGGCAGTTTCTGGCACCGGACGATATGCAGCTAGCAGTCGAGAAAGTCACAGCAGCTGGGAACGATCAAGTTATCGTGACCGAGCGCGGCACGACGTTTGGTTACCACAACCTGGTGGTTGATATGCGATCGCTGGGCCGCATGCGCACCATTGGGGCTCCGGTGGTTTTTGATGCCACACACTCGGTGCAGTTGCCATCGGCCGCCGGGGGCGAGTCTGGCGGCGAGCGTGAATTCGTCTCGCTGTTGGCGCGAGCGGCGGTTGCGGCCGGTATCGATGGCGTGTTTTTGGAGACGCACCCCGATCCGGGATCGGCAAAGTGCGACGCAGCGTCTCAATGGCCACTCGAATCATTTGCGGAGCTGATGGAAACGCTCCTGGCTCTCCATGACGTGTCGCGGCAGAGAGTACCGGCGTGAGTACAGATCTCGAGGGAATCCGGGCACTCGCTTTCGATGTCGATGGGGTATTGACCGATGGGACGGTTTACATAGGAGCATCAGGCGAGGAGATGAAACGTTTCTCCGTTCAGGATGGGACAGCGATGTACTGGTGCCGCTTGCTGGGTTACGAGCTGGCGCTGGTCAGTGGCCGTGAGTCGGGAGCGACCCGTCGTCGAGCTGAGGAACTCGGCATTCGTGCGGTGTATCAGGGGATACGCGACAAACGAGATCGGCTCGGTTCTTGGGCCCTGGATCTTGGCATGGGGCTCGACGAGGTGCTCTACATGGGGGACGATCTCATCGACTTGCCGGTGTTCGACGCTGTGGGAGTTGCCGTGGCGCCGGCCAACGCGGTTACCGCCGTCCAAAGACGCGCAGCTCATGTAACCAAGCGAGCGGGTGGGGAGGGCGCGGTACGGGAGGCGGTAGAGTGGTTGTTGTCGACAACCGATCGCTTGGAGGAGGCGACGCGTCTCT
>CBDUCI010000330.1:0-1651 GCA_965365605.1 uncultured bacterium | reverse complement strand
GCCGCGGTGGCCCGATTCGACGGCGAAGTCATGAGCGATCTCGATCAGCTCGGCACGGAGAGCGACTCTGGCCTGTGCCAGTGCACGTTCGTAGCCGGCGTACTTCGGGGCCGCTGACGGCAGCTCACGGGGTGGGGCGATGAAGCCGATCCGCCGGTGGCCATGTTCCAACATGTGCGCAGTGGCGAGCGCACTGCCTTGCTCGTGGTCAAAGAGAACCGACGGCCCTGGAGCACCAGGAAAATCAGCGAACACGATGGGCGGGTGTCCGTTGATGCCTGCTTCGATCTCGTCGGGAACCATGGCCCCTGCGACGATGATGCCGTCGACGTTCTTGGCGACCAACTGGTCGAGATAACTAAGGCCCCTCGCCGGATCCTGATGCGCGACGCAGATGAACAAGAGCGAGGGATCGGTTGAGGCCGAGTCGAGCGCATTCAGAAACGGCGCATAGAACTCGAGATGGGTGGGGATGATCACCCCGATCGTGAAGCTACGTGTGCTCGCCTTGCTCGCCAGATTGCGTTCTCGCTGGTAGCTGAGCACGGAGGTTCCTCGCCCGCGTTGGGTGACGACGAGGCCGTCCGCTTCGAGCTGTTTGTAGGCGGCGCGCACGGTGTTGAAATTGATGCCGAGCACCTTGGCAAGATCGCGGATGGGCGGCAGTTGCTCGCCCTCGCTCACTTCGCCCCGCGCGATCAGCCACGCCACCTGCGAGCTCAGCTGAGCTACGAGCGGTATCGGCGACTGCGAATCAACACGCAGATGTCGGGTGATCATGCCCCTTGCCATAAAAGATTTATAGTTTTAGTACTATAGTACATACCGACTGATCCACCATCACTTGTGATTGATTGGTGAGACCGTACGGGATTCGAGGCGAGGAGCACGACATGCGAACCAAAGACCAACCCAGGCCGCCACCACCGAAACCACGGGCGAATGGTGTTGCGAGTCCGGCTACCGGTAGGTACGGCCACCCGCATCGGCAGACAAGAAACGCAATGGGCCGACAGATTCGGCCAGGATTCGGGTTCGCCGCGGCCATCATCGTGTTGGCGTTGGTCGCAGCGGCTTGTGGCTCTCGAGAGTCCTCGGCGCCGGTGTCTGTCGTGGTGCCCGGCACCGAACAGTGGACCGACACCGGCATCGACCTCAGCATCGACGACACGATCTCGATCGAAGCCGACGGCGAGATCACCCCCAGCACGAATGACGTTCCCCTCCACGGCCCGGACGGCGTGCCGGACCGTCCGGACGCGCGGGTGTTCAACGCAGAAGGGGTCGAGGAGGCCAATCACAACAGCTTGATCGGGCGGATCGGCAAAGACGGGGCACCATTCCAGGTCGGCAGCCAGCTTCAGTCCAAAGCCGACACGGAGGGGCGCCTCTTCCTTGGGATCAATGACACCGGCGTCGAGAACAACGCTGGTGAGTTCACCGCCACCGTCACCGTCAACCCGTAATCAGCCTACGGCACTGGGTCTCTCTACCTAGTGAGACCTAAACCACCACTACGGCCTCAGGAGCCAAGAGGAGAGAACGAGCATGAAGACAAAGGTGAAAGACCTTCCGATCGCCAACGAGGCCCTCGGAGAGATGATCCGAGGGACTGAATGGGGTGGAATGACCAGCGCGTACATGGAGTACC
>CBDUCI010000329.1:0-1678 GCA_965365605.1 uncultured bacterium | reverse complement strand
CGCGCATGTTCGACCCGCAGCGCGACCCGAGCATGCCGGTCAGGGTCGGCGACCTCAGTCAACCCTCGGTGATGCTGGCGACAGGGGGTTTCGTGCTCATCGTCGCGCTTTTGGTCCGGCGCGTCCCCGGCGCGATCCTAATCGGAATCCTGGCCGCCGCGCTGGCCGCCATGGTCGCCGGACTCGCGCCGATCCCCGAAGCCTTCGTCAGCGCGCCGCCGAGCCTCGGACCGACGCTCCTTCAGCTCGACATACAGGCTGCGCTCAGCTGGGGATTCGTCTCAGTGATCCTGACGATCTTCGTGCTCGACCTGGTCGATACGATCGGAACCCTGATCGGTCTCGCCTATCGCACCGACATGCTCGATGATCAGGGTCGTCTGCCGGGGATGGGGCGCGCGCTCCGCTGTGACGCAGTCGCGACTGTCGCCGGCTCGCTCCTCGGGACGACGACGTGTGGGACGTATATCGAATCCGCGGCCGGCATCGAAGCCGGGGGCCGGACGGGTCGGACCGCAGTCGTCACGGCGGGTTGGTTCTTGGCGGCACTCTTTTTCGCTCCGGTCCTGTCGGCGGTGCCGGCGGCTGCTTACGGCCCGGCGCTCATCGTGGTCGGCATGATCATGGTCGAGCCCGCCGCCGGTCTCGAGTACCGCGACCTGACCGAGTTGGCGCCGGCGTTCATTACGCTGGCGCTGATGGCGTTCACGTACGACCTCGGGATCGGTCTTACGGCCGGCTTTGTGTCGTACGCGGTATTCAAAACGCTGTCCGGCCGAGCGCGCGAAGTGTCAAACGGGATGTGGGTGCTGGCCGCGCTGTCGGCCTTGTTCTACGGTTTTTACCCGTACTGAGTCTGCCGTATTAGGGCCGGGCCTCGAGTCGGGCCGCGACCTCGGCCTCGACCGAGACCGGAATCGCACCACCGGAAAACCGCTGCTGCAGATCGAACGCGTGATGCTCGAGTCCGATCGCCCAGTAGCTATAACCCGAGGCCACCCACTGCTCCAAATAGCGGCGCATGAATTCGACCAACCCTAGGTGTGCGTACTGAACCACGTGCACGCATTCGTGGAACACGTTTGGGATCTGTTCGTCCTCCGACACCCTTTCGGTCGCGACCAGGATCGTATCGACGAACGTGATGCCCCACAGATAGTCAAAATCGAGCGGTAGCCCGCGAATGCGGTCGATCATCGCGAGCGGCCACGGTGGATCGATGCGCGGAACCTCGCGCACCCGAACCGGAGCCAGTGTTCGGGCGTCGAAGTAGGGCTCGAGCCGGGCCAGCGTCTGACTGTCGAGGGGCCGTGCGAGTGGCCGGTGGGCGTCGCGCTGGCCGGCGACCCAGGCCGCAGCTCGACGAGCCAGCCATCGACTTTGGACCACCCCGTCGGCGACTCCCACTACGCGACCGTCCAGTCGAACACGGCGATCTCCGGCAGAGCACCGAGCCGCACCGGGCTCTCGAGCCAACCGAGAAAGGTGCCCAGCACACTCAACCGCTTCTGTTGATCGATCGAGTCACCGGTCAGCACGACGACATCCGCGCCGAGGGCGTTGACCTCGGCCGCGATCCGTTCCTGGTACACACCGAGCCCCCGCAGACGAAGGTCAGCTAGCTGGGCGATCCGCAGTCGCGGTCCGAACGCGGCGCCAGGGCTTCTGACGTGATGGC
>CBDUCI010000328.1:0-1719 GCA_965365605.1 uncultured bacterium | reverse complement strand
CAGCTACCCCTGGTACACCCGGCTCTTCTACCGCCTGTTCCCGGATCGCGAAGTGATCGAGCTCGACGCTGATCTGACCGGTTGGCCGTGGCTCCCAGACACGTTCAGCTGGGTCGAACCGACGGCGTACGCGCTGATCGCATTGAAGTCGCTCCGCGACCGGCTGCCACCCCGCGCTGTCGGCAGAATCGACGAGGGTGAACGGATGATCCTGGATCGCACATGCCCCGGCGGCGGATGGAACTACGGCAATTCGCGCGTGCTGGACGAAGATCTCTGGCCCTACCCCGACACGACGGCGCTGGCGCTGATCGCGCTCCAAGACGCACCCCCCAGCCACGAGATCGACGCCAGCCTCGAAGCGCTGGGCGAGATGCTCGCGCACAACCAGTCGGGGCTCGCGTTGTCGCTCGCGATTCTCTGCTTCAGGCTTTACAGCAGACCCACGGGAGCACTCGAGAAACGACTCGTCGAGCGGCTGGACGAAGTTGTCGCCTACGGGGAAACGCGGTCGATCGCGCTCAGTGCGATGGCCCTCGATCACACGAACCATCCATTCGCTCTTGATGCTCGTGATCGATCGTAGAGACTTTCTCAAGGCTGCGGGCGGCGCCGTCGTTGCCGCCTCGCTCCCGGGCTGTCAACAAGGCGACCGGTGGCAGCCGACGGCGTTCGTCAAGCAACCCCGCTCTCGGGTCGCCATCGTTTCGGCGGACAGTTACGAGCACCCTCTCGAGCAAACGATCCTCACCGGTCTCAACCTCTTCCGACTGGACGTCGCCGATCGCAAGGTGGTGCTCAAGCCGAACTTCGTGGAGTTCGATCCACAGGGAGTGATCAACACCCACCCCACGGTTCTAGCGGCTACGATCGAAGCGTTCCGCCGCTTGGGGGCGCGCGAGGTCGTGGTCGCCGAAGGCCCCGGGCACCGTCGCGACAACGAGTACCTGCTCTCGGCGTCGGGGATCGGAGATGCGCTGGCCGATACGGGGACGGCGTTTGTCGATCTCAACCACGACACGGTGCGGCGAGTCGCGCTCGACAGTGACTACTCCGGCCTGGGACACCTGTACCTACCCGAAACGGTGCTCGATGCCGATCTCCTTGTGTCGCTTCCCAAAATGAAAACGCATCACTGGGCGGGTGTGACGCTGTCGATGAAGAACTTGTTCGGCGTCGTCCCCGGATCCGTATACGGCTGGCCAAAGAACTTGCTTCACTGGGCGGGAATCGGAGACAGCATTCTCGATATCAACGCCAGTATCGGTGTGCGGCGGTTCAACATCGTGGACGGGATCGTCGGGATGCAAGGCAACGGGCCAATACAAGGCGACCCGATCCACAGCGGCGTCATGGTGTTTGGCGCCGATCCGGTCGCAGTCGACGCGACCTGTGCTCGGTTGATGAACATCGACCCGTGGAAGATCGGCTACCTCGAGCAGGCCGACGCCTTCCTGGGCAACCTCGGGGACGACGTCATCGAGCAGATCGGCGAGCCGGTGGATCGGTTTCAACACGACTACCGGGTTCTCGAACACTTCCGGGGAATCAAGGCGACATCTCGAGTCACCGCGGGATGACAAGCCCCTCGAAGCGCGGTCACAGGTTCGCGCGTTGGACTCCCGAACTTCTCGCGCTGTTGGCAGCGGGCGTATTGAGTGTGGTCCACGTCTACGTGATCGGGCAAGGCGATCGTTACGCGGGTCCCCTGCTCGTGGT
>CBDUCI010000327.1:0-1731 GCA_965365605.1 uncultured bacterium | reverse complement strand
GCTGTCTACCGCGATGCTTCAACATCAACTTGGCGAGATCCCAGATCGAGATCGCTTCACCGCCACTGAAGTTGTACGTCTTATCGTAGGCGTTGGGATTGCCAGCAACGGCCAGAAAACCCTTCAGAAGATCATCCACATGAACCGGGTTCTTGAGCGCCTTGCCAGTCCCGATGAACGGGACCACCGGGAACCGCTCCAGGTAGTCGAGGAACATCCTGAACTCGAGCCCTCCGTGCTCGTTGTAAGCAAGCGTGGGGCGCGTGATCGTGTACTTCATCGCGGTTTGGGAACTGACGATGCGTTCACACTCACGTTTCGATTCCGAATACGGGGTTGTGAACGGATACAAAACGGACGCCGACGAGACGAACACGAAGTGTTTTACGCCTGCGGCGATCGCGCCCTCGACCATGTTGCGAGTTCCCCCGACATTGACGATCTGAAACACTTTCGGGTCATGGGCGATGATCACTGCCGCCAAGTGGTAGACCGTGTCTACGTCGTCGAAAACTCCCTCAAGCGTTTTTGGATCGCTGACGTCGCCGTGACGTAGCTCAACGTCCACGCCTTCGATCGAAGTCCCAGGGCGATCCAGCACCCGGACTTTGAACCCGCGCTCAAGCAACCCCTTGACAAGCTGGGTGCCCATGACACCAGCACCACCAGTGACAAGAATCATAATGAGACACCTCCCAGTACTCGCGGATCCTGAGAGGCACTCGGTCCGGGCTCGATCGTTTCTGCTTGAGTCGGCCGATCCCCCTCGATAAAGATCTGATGCCACTTCAAGAATGAGTAAAGCTGAAACAACTTCTGCTCTGGAATGGTCAGAAAACCACGCCCCATGGAAGAGAAGAGGCGGTCGATCGCTGACGATGAGAAATAGTAACCCAACGTTGAACGACCGGCATTCAGTTCTTGACGATAGAAATCCCCCGAATCCCCGCGAAGAAGCCGCTTCGCGGGCGCTGTAAGGCCAAACTTCCTGCGCTCAATGATCCTTGCCGGCAGGCGATCTGCCATCGCGCGTTTTAGGAGGAGTTTCTCGCGAATTCCTCGGACTTTCAGTCTCGAAGAGAGATTCGCCACATAGGCAACGAGGTCGGTATCTAGAAACGGTACACGCGTCTCCACGCTGTGCGCCATCGTCATTTTGTCCAGGCGCGTCAGTTGATACTGTGGCAGCTGAACCTCCAGCTCATAGCGCAGAATTCGGTCTAGAACGGTGCCACCTGTTCGATCCAGCGACGCGTCGAGCTTTATGTTTGAATCGGGCCCAATATGGGACCTCTGGGCTGACCCGTACAGTCGTCGCCGTTCGCGCTTCGTGAGTCCATTCACACCTCTTACGTAGCCCCATTTTAAAACCGACTTTGGCAAAAACGGCATCATGTTAATCGGCTGAAATCTGGAGTAGCCCCCAAACAGCTCATCCGCACCGTCACCGGAAAGCAGCACCTTAACGTACTTGGCTGCCGCCATCCCCAGATAGTAGGATGGAACCTCGGCGATACCGAAAGGCTCCTCGACATGCCACATCACCGTGGGCACCACTGAGTGCAGATCCCCAGGCACCATTTGGAGCTCGTGGTGATTGGTCTTATACCGCTCCGCGACTAGTCGCGCGCATTCGACGTCATCTGTCGTTTCGCCGGTGGTTTGATCCGCATCACTGTCCACAGCATCGTCTGTTCCTTCATTCGCATAAGTCAGACTGTAGCCTGAAAG
>CBDUCI010000326.1:0-1745 GCA_965365605.1 uncultured bacterium | reverse complement strand
GGTGCGAGCGGAACGGCCTAGCGCGGATCCAGCCGGAGGAACTGCCTCGGCGCGAAGCCGGTGAAGACGTAGGCGACCAGCGGAAACCCCGACTCGTCGAGGAGGCGCTCGCGTTCCTCTTCGCTGACGGGGACGGCGCGGTAGTCGGTGGTCTCGCCGTTGCGAGTCACGCTGACCTCCGGATTCTCGAGCGCGCGGTGGTACCACGCGCGCGGCCAGTGGTTCGCGGCGACGAAGAGCCGACCGTCGTAGTCGATGGGCGACAGCACCCGCTCGTGGGACTCCCCGTCCGCGTCGGTCGTGGTGAGGACGATCGTCTCCCCTCCGATGTTCTCCGGCTGGAAGGCGGCGACGATGGCAGTCACGCAGCCGGTGTGTGCAGCGGCGAGAACGCAAAGACTCAGGGTGGCAAGAACTCGGTGGTGCATGGCTCCCCCTGTGGTTCCGAGACAAGCTACAGCTCAACAGCGATCTCTGGCGAGAGACTCCGAGCAACCGCTGCCTACTGTAGATCCAGGACAGCGCTCTAGTTGGCTGGGCGTAGTGATGAGGGCCACCTCTGGGGCACGCGTTTGACCTTTGCGACGTCGTAGCCGAGGCTTGCTGCGTAGCTCAACATCCACTGATACTCGGCTTCGCTCATCTGCGGATCTCGAGACATGATCCAGACATTGTTCCGGTCGGGTACGCCGATGATGGTCTTCTGGTACTCCTCGTCGAGGTAGACGATGAGGTAAGCCGCCTTGAAGGGCCACAGGAACTGCATGCGCCATTCGGCATTGGTTTCGTGGTCATGCACCCATCCCTTCGGTGTAAAGCGCTTCTGCGGCCCGTCGAAACCGCCATCTCGAAAGGTGTAGGTGGTCTCGATGACCCCCTCCTCGGTGAGCCGGTAGCTTTCCACGCCATTGTGGGCACCCTCCTCGCTGAAGAACGGGAGGGTGATGGGAATGAACCCGATCACGTACCAGTCTCCCATGAACCGCTCCAGATCCACCTTGCGATCCATGGCCTCCAGCGGCGGGACTCGATGGGTCGCGCAGGCATTCAGGAGCGCCAGGGAAAGCACGCAGACCAGCCGCTGGAACCAGCGGGTGGACCCACCGACGCTGTCGGTCGCGCCACCGCTTCGTCGCTACTCGAGATGGCTTCGCAGCATCCAGGCGTTCTTCTCGTGGGTCTCGATGCGGCGCACCCCCAGGTCGGCCGTCGCCTGGTCTCCAGCCGCTTCGGCCACCTCCACGATCTTGCGCGCCGACGCCACCGTGGCTTCCTGATCTGCGACCAGATTGCTGATCATCTCCATGGCCGGGGGGGAGCCGCGGTCCTCCTTCACCGACGCGAGCTCGGCGAACTCGGTGTAACTGCCCGGCGCGCGCGCGCCGATCGCGCGGATCCGCTCGGCGATCTCGTCTACGGCCAGCGCATACTCCGTGTACTGGGTCTCGAAGAGCGTGTGGAGCGTGTTGAACATGGGGCCCGTCACGTTCCAGTGGTAGTTGTGGGTCTTGAGGTAGAGCGTGTAGGTGTCTGCCAGGAGCTTGGATAGTGCCTTCACGACAGGCTCGTTGGAACTCATGACGTCTCCTTACGTAAGAGGTTCTCGAGAACTACGGTCTTCTTGGACTCTCTTCGATCGTGCCGCCCGAGGCGCTCATCGGCCCGGCTTGGCGCGGGGTGTCGCGGATCCGGGCTCGCGAACCTCGATCAGGACCTCGTTGCGGCGAAGGAACCAGGGCATGAAC
>CBDUCI010000325.1:0-1755 GCA_965365605.1 uncultured bacterium | reverse complement strand
GAACCGGGACCACCCGAACCGCTACCCCCAGTACCCGAGCCGGTCACCGCTGAGGCGGTGACCGTTCCGTCGCAGCCAACTAAGCGGCCAGCCGGCGACGGCCGGTTGGTGTCCAAGGAAGAGCTGCGCCGGACGCGGTCCTCGCCACTGGTGCGCAACATCGCTGCCGAGCATGGGATCGATCTGACACAGGTGACCGGCACAGGCCTCTCTGGGCGCGTCACAAAGCGCGACATATTGGCGTTCGTAGAGGGTGTGGAAGCCGCGCCCGCCCCGGCGCCGGCCGATGTTGAGCCCGCAGCGGTCGTTGAGCCGGTCGCACCGCCGGAGCCGGTGACTCCGACCGCACCGGAAGCACGGCCGTCGCGCCCGCCGATTGGCGTGACCGGCGATGTCGTTCCGGGCCAACCGTTCAGCGCTACTGATCGCGTTGAGATCGTACCGATGTCGATCATGCGGCAGAAGATCGCTGAACACATGATCGACTCCCGTCGCACGTCGGCACACGTCACGTCGTTCTTCGAGTTCGACATGACACGAGTGGCCGAGATCCGAGCCCGCAACAAGGAGCGCTTCTACGAAGATTCTGGCGTCAAGCTGACCTACATGCCGTTTATCATTAGTGCGCTCATCGCGGGCGTAAAAGAGTGGCCGATCGTGAACGCCTCGGTATGGGGTGACAAGATCGTTCTCAAGAAGGACGTCAACGTCGGCATCGCCGTTGCGCTGCCGCAGGAAGGCAGCTTTGGTCTTCTCGTCCCGGTCATCCGACACGCCGACGAGCTCTCTTTGGTGGGGTTGGCGCGGGCGGCGAACGATCTGGCCGATCGCGCGCGCACCAAGCGGTTGAGCCCCGAAGAGGTTCAGGGCGGCACGATCACGATCACGAATCCAGGTGTCTTTGGCTCGTTGTCCGGAACACCGATCATCAATCAGCCGCAGGTCGCGATCCTCGGGGTTGGAACGATCGAGAAACGGGTCAAGGTCATCGGTCCAGGCGACTCGATCGGAGTCAGGACGTGTGCCTACTTCTCGCTCTCGTACGACCACCGGGTGGTCGACGGCGCTACCGCCGATCACTTCATGACGGTGATGAAGGACAAGCTCGAGAACTTCAGCGACCCGTCGCTGAAGGAATGAGCTCCAACTCTCCTACCAACCGCTAAACCGAGCGCAGGGTGGAAGCCCACCTCCTCCAGTGGCTACAGCTGGCTACCCGCTGGCTGCACGTCATCGCCGGAGCAGCTTGGATCGGTACATCGTTTTACTTCAACTGGCTGAACGACAGCCTCCGGCCGCCGTCCGAACCACAATCAGGAGTGTCGGGCGAGCTGTGGTCGGTGCACGGTGGTGGCTTCTACCGGGTCTCCAAGTACGATGTCGCTCCGGAGCGGCTGCCAGAAAAGCTCCACTGGTTCAAGTGGGAAGCGTACTTCACCTGGATCACGGGGTTCCTGCTGCTGGGCATGGTCTACTACATGGGGTCGGGCGCATTCCTCGTCGACCCAAGGGTTTCATCGATCGGGCCCGGAGCGGCGACGGTGATCGGCCTGGCAACCTTGTTTGGCGGCTGGGTGGTGTACGATGCGCTGTGCCGATCGCCACTCGGCAGGCATTCGGTCTTGCTGGCGGTGGTCTTGTTCGGGTTCGCGGTGTTGGTCGCCTACGCGTTGTCCAAGACGTTGAGTTCCCGGGCCGCCTACATGCACGTCGGCGCGATGCTCGGGACGTGGATGGCGGCCAACGTGTCGAGCG
>CBDUCI010000324.1:0-1771 GCA_965365605.1 uncultured bacterium | reverse complement strand
ATTACGCCGGTGGGCTCGAGGATCTGCAGGCCAGGACCGTTCGGGTAATCGGAGACCCCGACAAGCGTTTCATAGAAGACCCTGTCCGCATGATTCGTGCGGCCGGGAAGATCCCGGTCGAGCGCGATGCGCTTTATCGCGAAGTCCGCGTCCACGACTAGCTGTCCACCTTTCCTACCGTGAAGATCGCCCGGATCCCGTATCTGAACGCCGAGCCGTTTTATGCCGGTTGGGGTGATGCCCCGCCTTTTGAAGTCGTCGATATGGTGCCGAGTGTGCTCGGCCGCGCGGCCCGTGCAGGCGAGATCGATGGGGGACTCATGGCGACAGCCGATTACTTTGGGCTCGAGAACGAGTTTGAACTCGTCGATCCGAAGATGGGCGTGGCCGCCCGCCGCCACGTTCGGTCGGTTGTTTTGCTGTCGAACGACTCCTTGAGCGGGCTCGACGGTCGGCGAATCGGCGTCACCGGAGAATCGTCGACCTCGGTACAGCTGCTCAAGCTCCTCGCGCGGGCGCGATGGAAGATCGACGCTACGTGGGTCCCCGAGGAGGAGATTACCGGCGACCCGCGCGGACAAGTCGCGGGCCTGCTGTTGATCGGCGACCGCGCACTCGAGGCGATGGCCGCACCCGACCGTTCCGGTTGGATGCGGACGACCGACCTGGCGACCGAGTGGTGGGCGTGGCACGAGCTGCCGTTCGTGTTTGCGGTGTGGGTTGTGCGAACGACGCTGTCGGAGCGGGAGCGAAATCGTTTCGCTGGATTCTTGGCGGGCTCGCTCGCGGTCGGTCGGTTGCGAATCGACGAGTTCGTCGCGACTCACCCAGGATCGCTTGGAAAGCCCGATGTGCTGCGCCGCTATCTGGAGCACTTCGATTATCGGTTGGACGAAGCCGAGTTCGAGGCGATCGACCGTTTCAGGCGCTTGCTAGCCGAGTACGAGATCGAGCCCAGCCCGGTGAGAGCCTAGCCTCTCCAAACACGGGCTGCAGACCGGCGCCGTGGGTCACGGAACAACCGTACCAGGACCAGTCCCGCGACAAACCCGCCAACGTGGGCTCCATACGCCACGCCTCCTGTTTCCCCGACGTACGCCAGTTGACCAATCCCGCTGATCAGCTGGAAGAAGATCCACAGCCCGATCACGACGACGGCCGGCATGTGAACCAATGCGTACCCCACCAACACACGGACGCGTTGGCGCGGAAACAGCAGGATGTAAGCGCCCAAGACGCCGGCGATGGCGCCGCTCGCGCCCAGGCTCGGGATCTGGCTTTCGATGTTGAGCCCGATCTGGGCGAACGCGGCGCCGACTCCGCAGACGAGATAGAACAAAAGGAATCGCGGGTGTCCCATCGCCTCCTCGACGTTGTCGCCGAAAATCCATAAGAACAGCATGTTGCCAAACAAGTGCGCGAACCCGGCGTGCATAAACATCGATGAGAAGAGCGTCGTCCAGACTGGGCCCGGGTGAGTAGGCGGGAAATCGGTCAACTGGGAGTACTCGATCGGGACCACCGACCAACGGAGAAAAAACCCCTCGAGGTTGCCATGCGTGAGCTCGATCGCAAAGACGATCAGGTTCGCCATGATGAGCCCAATGGTGACGATCGGCGTGATGTTGAGGTGCGAGTCGTCGTCACCGATCGGCATCACCATGGCACGTCCTCCAATCGAGCGCGCGTTTCTTCACCCCAACGCCGCAGGACGCGAAACTCGTCGCCGAGATCGTCTGAGGTGAGGTAACCGACGCCGGCGCGATCGCCA
>CBDUCI010000323.1:0-1775 GCA_965365605.1 uncultured bacterium | reverse complement strand
TGAGGCGTTGGGCGATCTCGACCCCGATCGGCGCTGCGATGAGGGCCGTAGCCACGTTGTTGAGAACGTCGGAAAGGGTCATGGTGATGACCATCAGCAGCGCCACGACCGCCACCGTCGGCAGGCCCTCGGTCCAAACCACCAGCTGATTGGCGATCAGTCCGGTGCCACCGCTCTCCTCGAGGGCGACGCTCAGCGGGATCATCGAGCCCAGAAGAACGATCACCGACCATTCGACCGACTCGTAGATCTCGCTCAACGGCACGATCTTGAGGACAACGTAGAGGGCGACGACCGCCGCCAGCGCAACCGGCAGGTAGACCCAGCCCAGGCTCGCCACCACGATGGCGGCGACGAACGCGCCGACGGCGACCCCGGCCTTCTGGCGCTGCGTCACTTCGAGACCCCGCTCGGCCAGGGGCAGGCAGCCCAGCCAATGAGCAACGTCCGGCATTTGCCCCTTGGGCCCCAGCAACAACAGGATGTCACCGGATCGGATTGATTCATTGCGCACCCTGTCGCGGATACGACGGCCGCTTCGCGAGATCCCGAGCAGCGTCACACCCCGGCGAGCGAGCAGCCGAGCTTCCATAGCCGAGCGTCCGACGATTCTCGCCCCGGCCGGTACGACAACCTCGACCATATCCAGTGAATCCGAGACCACGCCGTCTTTCTTCCGCGATGCCGAGAGCTTGAGATCCGCGGAGCCCGCCAGCTCGTGGATTGCATCGGGAGCGCCGCCGAGAACGATGAAGTCGCTCTTGCGCAGTTCTTCATCCAGTGCCAGGCCAGGCAGGCGTCGGCCGCGCCGCACGAGACCGAGGAGGTCGACCTCGTTCTCTTCGCTCAGCTCGAGCAAGTCTCGGAACCGCTTTCCGAGGAACGGTGACGACTCGTTGACTCCCACTTCGGCGACATACCCCTGGAGTTCCTCGAGTTCCTGTACCGCGTCGTGCCGGCTCCGATCCCTGGGGACGAACCGCCATCCAACCAGCGCCACGTAGATGACACCAACGACGGCCACCGCCGCTCCCACCGGGGCGAAGTCGAACATCCCGTACGGCTTCCCCAGGGCGTCCTCACGGAAGGTCGCGATCACGATATTCGGTGGCGTTCCGATCAGGGTCACCATGCCCCCTAGAATCGATGCAAACGAGATCGGCATCAGCGAGAGCGACGGACTGCGCTTCGCCTTGTGGGCCGCCTGGATGTCGAGCGGCATCAGCAACGCGAGCGCCGCGACGTTGTTCATTGCAGTCGAGAGCATCGCCGCGAGGCTCGCCATGATGCCGATGTGTCCTGGAAGGCTGCGGGAAGAATCGAGCACCCTGCGAGCCAGCAGATCGATCGCACCCGAGCGCGAGAGCCCGCGGCTGACGATCAGGACAAGAGCGATGATGACTACCGCCGGATGCCCGAATCCGGAGAAGATCTGGTTCTTGGGAACGAGTCCCAGAACGGTGGCGAGAATCAGGGCCCCGAAGGCCACGACGTCGTACCGAAACCTACCCCAGATCAGCAGGATGAAAACCGCGGAAACGATGGCAAACAGCACGATCTGGTCGGACGTCACGCAGACACTCTACCCGGAGTGCCAGAGACTCTGCGGCTTCAACTGCTCGAACGTGTGTTCCCCGAGCGGTGCCGCCCTTTTCTGCAAGAGCAGCTCTAGTCGGCAGGCCATGCCTGCCGCCGCGGGTTGCTCCTGGTAAACCCCGAAGTCAGTGGCTTCGTCTCAGCGGCGCCGCACACGAGGAATTGCGGATCGCTTCCTT
>CBDUCI010000322.1:0-1777 GCA_965365605.1 uncultured bacterium | reverse complement strand
GCTGTCGCCCGAGGAGATCCAGGCTGGGATCCGCAAAGAGGTTATCGAGCCGGTGCTACCGAGCGGGATGTACGACGAGAATGAACTCATCGTTCACGTCAACCCGACGGGGAGGTTCGTTATCGGTGGACCGATGGGTGATGCTGGCGTGACGGGTCGAAAGATCATCGTGGATACGTACGGGGGTCTCGGCCGTCATGGCGGTGGCGCCTTTAGTGGGAAGGATCCGACCAAGGTCGATCGGTCTGCGACGTATGCCGCTCGGTGGGTAGCCAAGAACATCGTAGCGGCGGGCCTGGCGCAGCGATGCGAGGTCCAGCTCGCGTATGCCATCGGCGTGGCCGAACCTGTCAGCGTTATGATCGACACGTTTGGCACCGGTGTGGTCGCGGACGCCGTGTTGGAGCAGAAAGCGCTGGAGGTGTGGGACTTGCGCCCGTTGGCGATCATCAAAGCGCTTGACCTTCGTCGGCCGATCTACCAGCCGACGGCGCCGAAGATTTGAAGGCGGCGATCTCATAACACCATTGAAGAGGAGATGGTTCGATGTCAAAGACCGAGCGAAGGATGAGTGCTGTGGACGTGCCGTGTGATATCCGAGATGCAGAGTTGGCGTCAAAGGGGGCGCTGCGCACAGAATGGGCCGCGCGGCACATGCCGGTCCTGCGCCTGATCGGTGATCGGTTCGAGAAAGAGCGCCCGCTCGACGGCGTTCGTATCTCGGCGTGTCTGCACGTGACGACGGAAACGGCGAACCTGATGCTCGCGCTTCAGCGCGGCGGTGCAGACGTATGCTTGTGCGCGTCGAACCCGTTATCGACCCAGGACGACGTGGCTGCGTATTTGGTTAGCCGCGGAATTCAGGTTCACGCTATCAAGGGCGAGGACCACGACACGTACTACCGTCACATTCGATCGGCCCTTGAGCATCGGCCACAGATCACGATGGATGACGGGGCGGACCTGGTGAGTGCGATCCACTTCATGGCGCTCGAACGGTACGATGATCTCCACCCGGTGATTCGTGAGTGGGCGACCGGGCTCGATCGGGCCGAACGTAAGATGCTCGTTGACGGTGTGACCGCGTCGACCGAGGAGACCACTACTGGGGTCATACGGTTGAAAGCGATGGAGAACTCGGGCGTCCTGCTCTTCCCGGTGATCGCGGTGAACGACTCTAAAACCAAGCACTTCTTTGACAACCGCTACGGCACCGGGCAATCGACGATAGACGGTATCCTGAGGGCGACGAACATCCTACTAGCCGGGTCGACCATCGTGGTTGCCGGCTACGGTTGGTGTGGCAAGGGCGTTGCTCTCCGCGCACAAGGCCAAGGCGCAAGCGTGATCGTAACCGAAATCGATCCGCTTCGCGCGTTGGAAGCGGTGATGGACGGTTTTAGGGTCATGCCCATGTCGGAAGCAGCGGCCATCGGGGATGTCTTCATAACCGTGACCGGCGACACGCACGTCATTCGCGGCGAACACTTCAAGGCGATGAAGGACGGAGCAGTGGTCGCAAACAGTGGGCACTTCAATGTCGAGATTGATCTGGACGCACTGGCCGAGATGGCGGACGAGACTCGCGAGATTCGCGACTACGTGATGGAGTACTCGCTCGGCGACCGGAAGGTGTACGTGCTCGGCGAAGGGCGGCTGATCAACCTGGCGGCGGCCGAAGGACACCCGGCGAGCGTCATGGACATGTCGTTTGCCAACCAGTCGCTGGCGGCCGAGTATGTCGTCAAGAACGCGAGCGCGCTCGAAAAACGCGTCG
>CBDUCI010000321.1:0-1805 GCA_965365605.1 uncultured bacterium | reverse complement strand
GATAACTGCCCGGCAACTCGGGCCTGCCGGAGGCGACGGTCGTCATTGGCCAACGCAATACACACAAGAGAAACGCCAAGGCCTGCCGGTCGATGCGTTGCCACTTCACGCGAGAAACGTCGCCATCTCTTAGCCACCCGTTCTCCTCAGGACAACCGGGATGCCGGGCGCCAGCCCCAACCGCTCCGCCGCTGATCCATCTCTACATGCCACTTCGAGCCAGCCCGAAGAACCAACCAACCCGCACAGCGAGCCTACCTCCACATCGCTGTACGTCCTGACAACGGGCATCGTCTGGCCACCGGCTTCGACGATCACCGCGCCCTCGGCGTGCTCGACCCAACGCTCCGGCAGATTGGTAACCGCATTTCCGAAGTGATCCACGTGCACCACCTCGCCGCGGTACGTATCGCGCTCTTCGATCGGCGCTGGGACCGCCAGACGACGGAGGTTCGCCGCCGGAGGTCCAAACGCTTCGAGCTCGACCGGTCCGGCTTCGATCAGTCGGGCCAGATGAGCCGCCACCGGGGCGAAGATGTCGCGTCCGTGGAACGTCGCACTGGGATCACGCCCAGCGCGCCACCACCGGGCCTCCGTCAACTCTACCGCCTGCGGCTCGATATCGGTAAACGGCGGGGCAAAGAGCGTAAACACGCCGGAATCCGGGCCTACCATGTACTGGTGCTCCGAGGTCTTGATCGCCAACGCGCGGCGCGGGGTCCCGACGCCGGGATCGACAACGACACAATGAACGGACGCCGGAGGGTAGAACGGCACGGCGCGGTACAGAGCGAACGCCGCGCCGCGGACATCTTGAGGCGCGATCGCGTGCGTCAGATCCACGATCATAGCATGCGGTGCGATATCCGCAATCACGCCTTTCATCGCGCCGACATACCCGTCAGCAGTGCCAAAATCAGTGGTCAGCGTAACGACCGTCACCTTACTCCCGCTTGTTGCCACGGCTGGCTTCATCCAGAATCCGCGCTTCTTCGTTTGTCAAGCTATCCAGCCCGTGCTCCGAGATCTTGTCCAGAATGCGATCGATCTCCGTCTCGACTCGTCGTGACCCGGAGACCCTCGATGCGTCGCCGTCGATCAGCTTCAGTTTGCGTCGCCGCCAGCGGTTGGTGAGACGCTCGATCGGCGAGCGGTCCCCCCACTTCAAGTACACGTAACCGGCCAGCATTCCGCCAACGTGAGCCGCCCGCGCGATGCCGCTGTCCGGCCCCGAGAACAGGTACAGCAGCTCGAACCCGGCCAGACCAGCGACCAAATACTTTGCCCGGATCGGCAGCAAGAACCAGAGGTAGATGTACTGGTTCGGAAACAACATACCGAACGCGAGCAACACGCCCAGTACGGCGCCGGAAGCGCCAATGATGATCGAGTTGTAATTGAATGCGAACGACAGGACGGCGGCACCAAGACCGCAAACTAGATAGTAGTGCAGAAACCTGGTTGGCCCCCACAATCGCTCGATCTGTGTTCCGAACATCCACAGGACGAACATGTTGAACAGCAGGTGAAAAAAACCGCCGTGGAGGAACATGTAGGTCAAGAACTGCCAGACCCAGAGGCGTTCCACGACCCACGCCGGTCGGAGCCCCAGGATCTCCTCTAGGCGCAACCCGAAGGTCTGGGCCACCGGCACAGCGAGCAGATTCTGAAGCAAGAACACCGCTCCATTGACGATCAACAGCCACTTGATCGCCTCCGGGAATGTTCGCCCGGTCGGGTCCTGGGTCCACGTGCTTCTCATCATCTGGAAAGGGTCGTTACGAGCTCTCGGGTTCCCTTACGGT
>CBDUCI010000320.1:0-1809 GCA_965365605.1 uncultured bacterium | reverse complement strand
ACGCGGGTCGAGCTCGTCATGCGACGGCGATAAAAGAACCGAATGGCGGGCAGTCAAGTCGTGCTCGCCGATCACGCCGCGAGCCCACTCATAGTCGGCACGATCACACACCACGAACTTTATCTCGTCGTCGCTGTCCAGGTGTTTCAGGTTTTGCCAACGGTTGCTCGCGACCATCCCGCTACCCGGAGTCTTGAGGTCCATGATTATCCTCACCCCATCCGGGACGTGCTCGACAGGCCACGCCCCACTCGTCTCGAGCAACACCTCGTAACCTTCTTCTAGCAATCGCTCTAGGAGCTGCGTCGTCTCGCGCTGAATCAGCGGCTCGCCCCCGGTCACCTCCACCAGCGGGCAACGATAGGCGGCGACTTCCTCGAGGATCGCATCGATCGAGCGCTCCGACCCGCGGTAAAAGGCATACTCGGTATCGCAGTACGTGCAGCGAAGGTTGCAATAGGTGAGGCGCACGAACACACAGGGGCGGCCAGCGTGAGTGGATTCGCCCTGAATCGAATGGAAGATCTCGTTGATCTTGAGTGCCACGCGGGAAATCTATTGGTCGTCTGAGGCTACAACCATATCGTACGTCAGTTCAGTCGAGAAACTCGAACCGATATCGTTTGAGTACCCGTTTCGCGACCATCCGACCGAGGGTGAAGGCGCGATGGACGGCCGGGGGGCTGAACTCCAACGGATCGAGTGTCCGAAGAATGTGGTTTTCGGCCGCTACGTCGGGATCCGGGGTGATTCGAATCCGCGTGTTGTCGATCCGCGCGACCTCGTGAAACGCCGCGCGTAATTGATCCAGGGCGTCTGGACTGCACTTGGATTTTTCCAGCAAATCGCGAGCGGTTTCGTACAACCGCAGAAAATCGCGGTGCATCCGGACAACATTCTCCTGTTTCGAATCCCGACTTTGCGCTGACTTCTGATAGTGCATGTCGCCATATCCGCGCTCCGAAAGCGAGCCCAGCCCGTGGAGGTACTTGTACGGAGCGCTAATGGACGAGATGATGACCAGATCGGCACCCGAATCCTCGGCGACGTCGGTGGTAAAAGGGTTCCGATCCTCCCCATCCTCGACTACTACGCGATAGTGACCGAGCTGATAGGGCTCCCCTGCTTCATCGACAAATCGGATCGGCGCGTAGAACGGAAACGTAGCCATCGATCCGACTGCTGCGGTTGCCATCGGGACACCGCGAATCGAGATGCTGGTGAGCCTCCGCCAGGGCTGAACCACGAATGGCGCTAGAACGGGGTGATCCCGGGGGACGCCTGCGGCCTCGAACTCATCGACGATCTTGTAACCTTCGGAGCCGAGGATGCGATGAATCGCCTCGGATCCAACCGGCTCATCCCGAAACAGCTGCAGGATCGGTGATTCCCGTTCACCGCTGATAAACGTCACGGGATGATTGAGATCGACACCCAGAATCGCCGCCTCGGAACGCAAATCCCTCCACGATCGACCGCCGAGGATCCCTTGCCCCAGGTAGCGTTCGATCGAATCCAGCTTCCACAGCGGGAACAGTGTGTTCAGCGTTGACTCGGCGGCCCAGCCTCTCCAGGTGCGGCGATTCCTCCACGACGGTCGTGGCCCCTCACGGACCCATTCCAGGGTCTTGCGTAGCAGCCCGTCTCCCTGCCCCAGGTACTTGGCGTCAAACGGGTCGAAGCGAGCTTCTCCGGTCTCGATCGCGCCCACCAGATCGTCGCGGGTCGCACCAGCGCAAGCGGCAACCACGAAAAAAGCCCCGGCTGAGGAGCCGACAACCAGATCGAACCCTGGTGGGCCTGTCTGAC
>CBDUCI010000319.1:0-1866 GCA_965365605.1 uncultured bacterium | reverse complement strand
CCTAAGATGGCGCCTGAGCTCCTGATAAGCGCGATGGTACCGATAGTTGAAGCCGATCATGCCGCTCGTCTGCGCCCGCTCGAGAGCCGACAGAACCGATTGGGCGTCCTCCAGGCTCGTGGCCAGCGGCTTCTCAAGGTACACGTGCTTGCCTCGATTCAACGCGGCGACGGTGACGTCGGCATGCAAACCGCTCGGCACGCAGATGACAACCGCTTCCACCGCTGGCATCCCCAACAACGTTGCGTAGTTGGAAACGGCCTTGCACCCAGCTTGTCGACCGGCTCGTTCCCGCAGCTGTGGGTCGGGTTCCGCAATCGCAACAAGCCGCACTTGCGGCAGACCTGCGAGGATAGGCAGGTGGACACGCTGGGCCACCCGACCGCAGCCGATTAGACCGAAGCCGAGTGTTGACATCACGGCGTCACCTTGCGCACGCGATCGAGCCGCAGCCGGTGACGATCATCGAACAGCCGGTGGTACGTGAAGAACACGACGCCAAAAGCGCCGAGTGCAGCGGCCGAGGCGATCATGAACATGATGACGATCTGATATCGAACGGCATCCGTCGGCGCGGCGCCAGCGAGTATCTGGCCGGTCATCATGCCGGGCAGGCTAACGATGCCGATCACCATCATCGAGTTGATCGTGGGGATCAACCCGACCCGCATGGCGTCTCGAATCTGCTCGTGTGCAGCCTCCCAACGCGTGCCACCGAGCGCAAGGGTCGCCTCGACAGCATCACGGCGTTGCACGAGAGACTCCACAAAGCGATCCAGCGACAGCGAGATCCCGTTGAGAGTGTTTCCGAGCACCATGCCCAACAGCGGGATCAGATACTGCGGGTCGAACCACGGCTCGACCCGTACGATCCCCAACAGGGCGAGTCCGGTTACGAAAAACGCCGCGCCGCTGACCGACACTAGGCTGCTCCAGTAGACGCCGGCGAAGCGGCGCTGGGTGCGGTTCACCGCCGACACCCCCGCGATCGCGGTCATGGCGGCTGCCATCGCCAGAACCGGGAGCGGATTCTCGAGGGAGAACACCCATTCCAGCACGAGACCGACGAGAAGCAACTGCACGCTCATCCGTAGCGCTGCGATGACCAGGCGACGACCGAGGCCAAGCCGGAGCGCTGCTGACAACCCGAGGTTCGCAACGATCAACAGCCCGGCGATCGCGGTCTGCGCATATCCGATCTGGAGATAACCGTTCACGAGATCATCGCCGGGAGCCGTCAAGAGTTAGCGTGCGATCGGCGACGCGTTTTACCTGTGCCCCGTCGTGACTCGTCCACACGCTGGCTCGCCCAGGAGCTTCGCCAACCCAACGCGCTACCAGGTTCTCCGCCTGTTCGGTGGCGGTGGCATCCATCGAGGCACTCGGCTCGTCGAGCAACAGCACGGAGGGTTCAACGCTGAGGGCTCGGATCAGAGCCACGATCTGGGCCTCGCCCCCGGACAAGTCAGTGGCGTTCTTGCCGAGAAACGTAGCATCGCGATCAAACGCCTCCAGCCGCCGGATGGCTCCCGGGTGTTCGTAACCCTTGGAACGGTGCGCAGCGAGATGAAAGACGGCTCGTAGGTTGTCGTCGACTGTACCCTCCCAGAGGGCGGGTCGCTGGTGCACATACACGATCCGGGCGCGATATGCGGGCATCTGCCACTCGTCGATCGGCTTGTCATCGATCGCGATGCGGCCCTCGTCGGCGGCGTCGAGGCCAGCGAGACAACGCAACAGCAAGGACTTGCCTGCGCCTGTCGGTCCGACGATCGCCAGGTTCTCGCCTGCATCGAGCTGTACGTCTACTCCGCGCCAGATCCAGGCATCCTCGATTCGGCGTCCAAGGCCGGTTGCGTTCAACAC
>CBDUCI010000318.1:0-1878 GCA_965365605.1 uncultured bacterium | reverse complement strand
CAGCGGTTGTTGTTGTGCGACTACCTCTCGCCCGATGGTGGGCCCAGCGGCGGCTACGTGATCGCTGTTGATGTCGTCGGCGCGGGGGTGGGCGAGACGGTGCTGATCCTCGACGAGGGCACCGGGGCACGACAGATCATGGAGAAGAAGGTGGCACCGATTCGTGCGCTGGTCGTCGGCATCGTCGACGACGTCGACGCCTGAGCCGCGCGCCCAGATCCGGATCAATCCCGTTGACGAACCCTGGGTTCGCTCTCAGGGGAGGATTGCGTCCAGGAACCGCTCGGCGGACACCTCACCCAACACGGTGATCACGAATGCGACGGTTGGTAGTAGCAATCCTGCTGCCGTTCTCGCGATGGCGTGGGCGGCGACAGGTGACGAGGGGGCGTTGCGGATCCTGTCGTGGAGGAAGAGGAGATCCCGCAGCTGCTGTGATTGTTGAGGCGAGAGTTCGGTGTAACGGGGCCCGAAGTCGTCGATGCGGCGCTGGATTCCCTCGAGTCGCTCTTGTCGAATTCGCTCGACGATCTTGTGCACACTTGCACGGTTTGCGATGGCGAGGCCGATGGTGCTGAGGTAGCCGATCGAGACGAACCCCAGCGCCAGCGGCAATACCAATGGCGACTTCCACGACACGAGAAACACGCTCAACCCCAGGTAGACGGTGATCCACAATCCGGCTGCAAACGCCTGGGAGGTCGTCTTCCGTATCGCCTTCCGGACCTCCGGCGAATCGGCCGGGCTTGGCCAGGACAGCTGATGGTCGTATCGAGACTCTCGGGCCATGAATGCCCAGTTGACGAGGTTCCCCCAGAACACGGTGTTGACACCGAACTCGTAGAGCAGCCAGGCCAGCAACACAACGCTTCCGGCTGGAAGCTCGCCCACACCAGCAGGAGTGACCAGCCAACTGATCCCCAAGATGAGAGTCGCCACCGCCGCGCCAACGCCAGCGCCGACCGAAAGTCGAATCCACCGACGGGTGAACCCGGCCAGGTCTCGGAGGTCGGACTCGCGCACAATCGTGGGGATCAGTGGCGTCCAGTTCTCGATGATTCGCCTGATGCGCGGCCCCATCGGGACATCGGGCGGCGGGGCCATCGCCGGAGTTCCAGCGTCTGCAAGGCCGAAAAGGGCGATGATCACGGCCCACCGACCCCACGGGATCCCGGTCCACCGACCAACCGTGGCGGTAGCGATCAGCACGACGGTCAGCCTCATGCCGATCCCGATCAGCCCTGTCAGCGCAAGGGTCCCCATGCTCGATGGAGCCATCCCGCGTCGGCGACGAATGCGATCTCCCAGCAGCGAGACAACGTCGAGACTGCTGGCCAAGTACCTTCTTCGGATCTCTTCAACGCCGGCGTCAAACGCCTCGGTTCGATCGGGCGGCTCCTCACGTGGAGAATCTTCGGGCGACGTCTGCAACAGGCGAGAATCGGCGCCAATCTCCGCTGCCAGATCCCCCGAAACCTGCAACCAGTCGATCATCTGGCCCTCCTTCGGGGCCGCAGCGTTCCTCTCCCCAGTCACCTCTCCGCCGCTGCGGCGACGCGAATCGACGAAGTGCGCTATCAGGAGCATGGGCCGGCCGGCGTAGATCGGACAAGAGGAAGAGGGCCCAAACTCTCGCACCCTGCAGTCGAGCCAGGGTCGCTCGGATTCGGATGGAGCGCATAGGCGGAAGTGGGTCTACAGGTTCGGCGATCAGATTCAGGGGAGGATGGCGTCGAGGAACCGTTCGGCGGACACCTCGCCAAAGACGGTGATCACGAACATCACGGTCGGGGGAACCAGCGCAGCTGCTGTACGCAAGAAGGTGCGGGTTCGCGTGGGTGCGGCAGGGGCGTCCCGGATCTTGTCGTGTAGGAACAT
>CBDUCI010000317.1:0-1879 GCA_965365605.1 uncultured bacterium | reverse complement strand
TACGGTCATCGGCCGGGAGTCGCCGCTCCCACAGAACTCTCGGAACGACGCCGAACATCGCTCCCCCGTCCAGTCGCTGGAGGCCATCCGAGAGCACCGTAACGGTGTTGTCGCCCCAGCGGATCGGTGGCCACGAAAAGCGGGTCATCCGTGACGAGACTTGCCGAGAATGTCGCGTGCGATGACTACGCGTTGGATCTCACTGGTCCCTTCGCCGATTTCGGTGATCTTGGCGTCGCGCATCATCCGCTCCACTGGATAGTCGCGAGTGTAACCGTTGCCGCCGTGGATCTGAACCGCTTCGATCGTCGTTCGCATGGCGAGCTCGGAACAGAAAAGCTTGGCCTGCGCGGCAGCCAACCGGTACGGTTTACCAGCGTCTTTCAGTCGAGCCGAATGGTAGGTTAGGTGGCGTCCAGCCTCGATCCCAGTGGCCATGTCGGCCAGCTTGAACTGGGTAGCCTGAAAATCGGCGATCAGTTGCCCGAACTGACGTCGCTCGAGCGCGTACTCGCACGCAGCTTCATATGCGCCGCCGGCGATCCCGAGCGCGTGGGCCGCGATTCCGATCCGGCCTCCGTTCAACGTGTGGAGGCACTGGTAGAATCCGCGTCCCTCCTCACCCAGCAGGTTCTCGTGTGGCACGCGAACGTTCTCGAAGATCAGTTCCCGGGTATCACTGGCCCGCCAACCGAGCTTGTCCTCCTTCTTCCCTGTCGACACGCCATCCGTGCCGGCATCGACGATAAACATCGATACCCCGCGGTGACCCGCATCCACGTCGGTGACCGCGGCAACTACAATAGTGCCCGCCACACCGGCGTTGGTGATAAAGACCTTGGTCCCGTTCAGGATCCAATTATCCCCGTCCCGGGTGGCGGTGGTCGCCATGTTAGCCGCGTCCGAGCCGGATGTAGCCTCGGTCAAACCGAAGGCGCCCAACGACTCGCCCCGCGCCATCGGTGTGAGATACTCCTCCTTCTGCTCTGTATTGCCGAAATCGGCGATCGGCGAGGCAGCTAGAGATGTGTGGGCACCAACAGTAATCGAGTGAGACGCGTCGACTTTGGCCAGCTCTTCGATCACTAGGACCATCGTCAAGGTGTCGGCGCCGGCACCCCCAAACGCTTCCGGAAATGGAACCCCGAACAACCCCAAATCCGCCATCTCGCGCACCGTGTCCCATGGAAACTCACCCGACTCGTCGTGCTCAGCTGCGATCGGGGCGATACGATCCTGCCCAAACTCCCGCACGGTGTCGACGAGGAGCTTTTGTTCCGAGGTCAGGTCCAGTGTCACGGACGGCTGGCGGACAAACGAGGGGCCGCCGCAAGACAATACTTCATAACGGGGTGCCTACTTTCGCGCCTCGTTCGTCGACCCACTTCTCGATGTACCCGATGATCTCACCGGTTGGTGTCCCGGGCCCAAAGAGCTGGCCCACACCCATCTCCGCCAGTGCTTGCATATCGTCTTTTGAGATGATCCCGCCACCTGTCAGCAACACATCGTTCATGCCCGCTTCTCGCATCAGCTCGAGCACTCGCGGGAGCAGCGTCATGTGCGCGCCCGACAGGATGGACAGCGCGATCACATCGACGTCTTCCTGCAAGGCGGTCTCGACGATCCGTTCGGGCGTTTGGTGTAGACCGGTGTACACCACCTCCATACCGGCGTCGCGCAACGCCGCGGCGACCACCTTGGCTCCGCGATCGTGCCCATCCAGCCCAGGCTTGCCCACCAACACTCGAATCTTCTGTTCTGTCATCACGGTTCAACCTCGTTCCGTGGCGGCCGTCTTCAGAAAATCGACGGTTCCCGCCAAGTGCCGTATTCATCACGCATGAGCTCGACGATCTCACCCACCGTCGCATAAGAG
>CBDUCI010000316.1:0-1889 GCA_965365605.1 uncultured bacterium | reverse complement strand
AAGAAGGTCCAGACCGAAGAAGAACCCACCGATAAACGCGTCCTGATCGACAATTTCCTGCGTGTTGAGGGCGTTCACCGTCGGGCTCATTAGGAAGATGAGGCGACCGTCGCCGTCGACATCGCTGACGTTGCCAAAAGCCGTCACGTTGGTTGGGAAGATGTTGTCGTCGAACCGGTTGCCGATCTCCTGAATCATCGCCTCGGTCAAGTCCGCCGGCGGCGTCCGGTCGTCGACGTAGATGAGCACATTGTCACCCTGGAACCGAAGAACCGCGTTGATCTCATCGAAATCATCGGGGTTGCTGATATCGCCACCTAGTTTGTTCGAGACGAAGAACATCCGCTCGGCGGCCTGCGCCAACTTGAGACCGCGACGCTCATACATCTGTGGTGTAGCCTCACGCAGCCGCGGGAAGACCTCGGCTCGCTCGAGCCTCCGAATGCGAGCTTCTGGTGACGGATCGCTTTCCGGCCGCGCTGCTTCCGTCAGCCGACGGGTCGAAACACCCTTGGCCCCGCTCAGCTGAATCGAGAACGAACCCCCACCGGGGTTCTGAGGCTCGGCGATCACCGTATAGCGCTCGGCACCGGTCGGGAACGGCAGATCGACGGCGATCGTGCCGCCTAACGCGGTCTTCAGTTCCACCGTGCCAACGCCACCGTTGAACGGTTGCGGCACGGGCCCTGCCGTGGTCAACGACGGCACGCTCTCGTTGCCGGCCTGGTCGGTGGCGGTCAGCGTAAGCCGATCTCCCAGTTGGGCTGCGATCGACAATGTGAAGTTGCCGCCTCCACCAGCGTCGATCGAGGCCTCGATCGACTCCCCACCGTTGCGTTGCGTAGCATCCGCGTTTACGACCTTGACAGTCGACGCACCCTCGACCGCCCCGTTGGAGCCCACGATCTGCGAGATCATCCCCGGCAGCGGTGACGTAACCGTGATCAAACCGAGATTGGGGGCCGCAGGGGGTGTCGTGTCGGGTCCCGTGCCCCCACCACCACCGCCACCGCTGGAGCTGCTGCAGTTGAGCACGAGCGCGGTGGCCGCTGCTACCGCTAGAAACCGGCTACTGGCCATCGGAAGTCTCGATCGGCTGTTCAACCGCCAGCATACCAAGAGTCGGCAACCGGAGACGTTGGATGTCGCGTAACGCGATAAACGCGGCGCGAGCTTGGCCCTCGAGCGGTTCGGCGGTCGGAAGACTGACTGAAAGCGGATCCACATACTTGCCGTCCCTCATGAAGCTGTAGTCGAGATGAGGACCAGTCGCCAGGCCAGTCGAACCGACGAAGCCGATGATATCCCCCTGCTGAACCCTCGTCCCAGGCGTAATCCCACTCGCGATTCGCGATAGATGTCCATACGCCGTCATATACCGCCGGCCGTGCTGGAGCCTGACATAGAGGCCATAACCCCCAAAGCGGCCGGCACGTACGACGACGCCGTCGCCGGAAGCCTGGACCGGTGTCCCGGCCGGGGCCGCATAATCCACGCCATTGTGCTGTCGGCGTCTCCGCAACACAGGGTGCATCCGCATCCCGAACCGCGACGAGATGCGAGTAAATCTGAGCGGCGAGCGCAGGAACCTGCGCTTGAGGGTCTGCCCATTGGCGTCATAGTAACCGAACTTCTCGCCGTCACTCGAAAAGCGGTACGCCTCGTATGTTTGATCGGCCAACTCGAGCACCACGGCGTCGATCGATGCCAGGCGGTACGATTCGTCTGGGCGCACATCGACGGTGAACGCCAGTGCGACGCAATCACCGGCGCGCAGATCTGAGTAAAAGTCGACCTGGCCGCCCATGATCTGCGCCAGCGTCAGTACCAGCGAGGGATCCTCACCGGCCGCGCTCAACGCCTCCCAAAACGAGCTCTCGATGCACGTC
>CBDUCI010000315.1:0-1895 GCA_965365605.1 uncultured bacterium | reverse complement strand
TGCCGGCAGTGCCCTGAGGCTCGTGTGCCACTAGCCCCAAAACAAGCGCGTTCGGGCTCTGCGCGCCCAAGTCAGGCTGTTTTCTCTCATGCTGGCGAGTCTCTCGCTGTACTTCCGCCTAATTGCCGTCTCGCAATGAGCATCGGGGGCTGACGTCGGTTCGTAGATGGGGAATTCCCGCCGATTTGGCGCTCTTCGGACGCACTTCGACACAGCTCTCCTGCCGAGGAGCCGGTGGAAGGCGCTATACCTCACGCATACTGCCATCGTTTGAGTCTCTGGGTGCCCTCGAGCAGCAACGTCGCCCATCGATTGACCTCGAGGAGACGGAAGACGAGCTTCCGGCCCGTGGTGAGGATCTGTGCCGGCAGCCTGACGACCTCGTTGAGGAAACGGCGAAACTCCATGCGCAGCAGAGCTCGCGCTCCCATGTCCTCCGGCAGCAGCAGACCTGCCCAGGCCTTGATGTTCCAGGCCAACGCAGCGACCACGAGATAGGTCCAATTGGCGTAGAACTCGCGCACCGGAAGCCGGGTGGCCTGCACGCCGTTCTTCAGCTGCTCGATCACGTTCTCCTGCTGGCAGCGGGCGTTGTTCTCTCGCACCACGTCCCGCGTCGAAAGACGCGACTTCGGCACGTTGGTCACGTAGAAGAAGTAGCGGACGTCGTCGTCCAGCCGTAGCTGACCCTCGGTGACCCGGATCCTCTTGCGCAACACGATCATGCGGTAGGTCTTCTGAGACTTACGGGGCCGATACTCCATCTCCGCCACATGCTCTTCGACGAGCGTCAGATTGCGATAGCCCTTCTCAAGCACGACTTCGCGCCGTACATTCGGCGCTCGCCGCCGCCGGCTGGCCCGCTGTGGGCGCGAGCGCTCAAAGGGCTTCCAGGTCTCGATTTCCAGTGCTTTGGCGCGTTTCATGAAGCTCCGATGGGCGTCAATACCGAAGACGAATTCGACGTCATCGTCTGTCCACCGATCGAAATGCTCGGTTAGAGAGAAATCGGTGTCTCCCCGCAGCCGTACCCGTTCGAAGCCAGCACCTCGTCGGGCCCAGGTGATCGCTCGATGGATCCAGGGCACGGAACCATCATGCGACGGACGGCTTGCCGGACGATTGACGGTATAGAGCAACTCGTCGCTATTGGCCAACGACACGAAGAGCGGACCGAAGCCCCACCGGCCGTCGTAGGACATATCCATCCGTTCCTTACACCGACCGTCGGTCTCGACGATCGACCCGTCGACGTCGATTCGCGCGAGTTGGCGCTCGGCTTTGGGCCGCGTGCGCCAGACCGTCGAGCGGGCGCGGTTGATCGCCTCCATCAAGCTCAGCACCTTCTGCTCCTCATCGAAACGTCGCAGAAAGTCGCCCGCGGTCGTCGAATCTGGGATGCGCTGGGCACCGAGGGCATCGAGAAAGGCGACGTTCTCCCGCCGCTGCTTCAGGTCGCCCAGACAGCTGCCACCGGTGAGAAGGTTGTACGCCAACGACAGGATGTGATCCGACTCATGATAGGGCTGGTGGCGCTTGAACACCGTCACCGCCTCATCGATGGCCTCCCGCAGGCCGGTCGCCGAGACCACCGTCTGCAGCATGCCCAGGCCACCACAGTCGACCGCCTTGACCCGGCCCGAGACTTCGTAGTGGATGTTTCCGGATTCGAGAACCGGATCCTCTCGCTGAGGCTGCCAAGAGCGGTCCAGCCGCTTCTCCAGCTGCCTTTGACGGGCGGCCAGATTTCGTTTACTCTTCTTCACTTGAAACGCCTCCTTCCGCTGGCTTGTGGTTGTCTGTGGTGGACCCATAATACCAGTAGAATGAGGCGTTTCCGTCGTTCTGTACTCCCTACGCGTCAGTCAACGTGCCTGCTTTGGGTCTAGGTGCCG
>CBDUCI010000314.1:0-1899 GCA_965365605.1 uncultured bacterium | reverse complement strand
TTGGCAGGCCATCCTCCGTTATCGACGCAATGGAGAGAACGAGCCCTGCTCGTGCGGGCAAAGCGCTGCGCGAAGCCCCGTCACGAAGTGGCCCATCAGGGCGAAGCCAGGCCTATCGAGGCCTTTGGATTCCGTACCTCTTCATCCGATAACGCAGCGTGGCCTCATTCAAACCGAGGCGCTCGGCCGCGTTGCCACGGCCTTTGACCTTCCAGCCACAAGATTCCAGGGTCGCGATGATGTGCGTCCGTTCGATGTCTTCGAGAGTGCCGGAACCCGAGGGCGGGGTCTGTTCCTCGCCCCTACCGGTAGCACCACCGATCTGGTTCGGGTCCGTGGTTACGACCTGTTCCAGAGATGATGCGTCGATTGCCAGGGATCTTCCCGTCGACAGAATCACACCGCGCTCGACGAGGTTTTCGAGTTCACGCACGTTTCCGGGCCAGTCATAGGCCTCAAATGCCGCCATCGTCGCCTCCGAAATCCTGTCGACCGGTTTCCCATATTTGGCGCTGTGGCGACTGAGGAAGTACAAGCTGAGCGGCCTGATGTCGGAGCGGCGCTCTCGCAGGGGCGGCACCTCGACGGGGAATACGGCGAGGCGATAGAGAAGATCCTGGCGAAATCGGCCCTCGTCGACATCCCTCCGGAGATCGCGGTTGGTGGCCGCGATGATTCGAACATCTGTCTCGAGGGTTGTGGACGAGCCCAGCCTCTCGAAACGACCATCCTGCAGGACGTGCAACAGCTTCGCCTGAAGCTCCAAAGGAACATCGCCGATCTCATCCAGGAAGAGAGTCCCCTGGTCCGCCAGTTCGAAGCGTCCGGTTCGCCGTGACGTGGCCCCAGAGAAGGCGCCCTTCTCGTGGCCAAACAGTTCGCTCTCGATCAGGCTGCTGGGGAGGGCGGCGCAATTGACCTTGATGAGCGGATGATTCTGCCTCGGGCTCGAAGCATGTAACGCGCGGGCGAGAAGCTCTTTCCCCGTTCCTGTCTCGCCGGTGAGCAGCACGGTAGCATCCAACCCCGCAACCTGCCGAATCTGGGTGAGCGTTCGACGAAACGCCTCGGAGTCACCAACGATCTCCTCGTGTTCGAAGTCTCCGCGGATCTCTTCCTGGAGATATATGTTTTCGCTGACAGGCGCTCCTTTGCGGTCGCCAGCTCAGCGAGGGCCTCTTGGAGCTCCCGCTCGCGCACGACACGCTCGGTGACGTCCTGACCGGCACCGACTCCTCGGAGAAATGTGCCGTCCGGGCTGAACTCCGTGACAGTGCCGCTATCCACCCAGTAGCGGGTAGAGCCATCGGCGGTGAGCATCCGGTAGCTGAAGCTCCAATCCTTTCTGCCCGACTCGACGAAATCCCTGAACTCATCCGCGACCCGATCTCGATCCTCCGGGTGGATGTGATCGAGCCATCCAGACAGTGTGCGGGGGAAGCCGCCCGGTGGATATCCCATGAATGCGTCGATGTCGCCATACAGCTTCAACTCATCCGTTTCGTAGTCTGCCTCCTGGATGATATCCGCAGTGTGCCGGGCGGCGATCCGAAAGCGCTTCTCGCTTTCAAGTAAGGCTTCCTGAGTCTGGTGGTAGGTGGTCATGTCGTGAAGCCAAGCCACCACGTGAGTAGGGGATTCCAAGGGATAAGGCTGCACGCTGATGGCGACCGGGAGGTCGGATGAATCAGCTCGGCTCAACCACAGGTCACGAGCTTCCCCTAGTGGCCAGTCACTCTGATCACCGAGGCATCGCGTGAAAAACTGTGACCACGCTTCACGTGAACGCTCCAGAACCAGACTCGTCATTGCCAGTCCCGTCAACCTCCCCGGTTCGGTGAGAAGGAGCTTCCCGGCGAGCGTGTTGGTGGCTTCGATCGTCCCTTCCCGATTGACCAG
>CBDUCI010000313.1:0-1912 GCA_965365605.1 uncultured bacterium | reverse complement strand
TCGAGGACGGCCTGAGGGAGGCTCCCGGCCACCTGGGTGACGAGGTCGAGCGGACGTGCCAGGCGCACACGCGTTAGGACCGCTTTTGACCCAGCCTGTGTAAAAACGTTTTGGGATTGTCGGGTTTTCACGAGCCTGGATCCGATTTGACGGATATTTCCGATTTCGACGTATCGGGCCTCGCAGGCGACGTTTGGGGCGTCAATTTGCCGTTGTGACGGCGATCGGTGGCGATTGGAGCGTAAATCGACGCAGACGCGTGGCTATGCCGCCTTGATGGCGGCGATCAGCGGGGCGGTGCCCATGATGGTCATGACGCGCTTGATATTGTAGGCGAGCACGTGCAGCGCCATCTCGGTGCGAACGTTCTTCAGCCGCTTCATCAGGAAATGGGTGGCGCCCATCCAGGATTTGATGGTGCCGAAGGGGTGCTCGACCGTCTCGCGCCGCTGTCGCATGGCCTGCGGGTTCTCATCGAGCCGCTGCTGGACAGCCTCGAGCACATGCTCGTGCTCCCAGCGGCTGATCCGGCGTTGTTTGCTCGGGGTGCATTGCGCCTTCAGGGCGCAGGTCGTGCAGACGGTTGTCCAATAGCGGCGCAGGGCCAGGTCATTTTCTTCGCGTGTGAAGCGATAGGTGAGACGCGCCCCGGCAGGACAGATATAGACGTCCTCATCGGCGACGTAGCGAAAGTCCTGCTTGCCGAACCGGCCCTGCGCCTTGGCGCCCGAGGTCAGCGGCTTCGGCAGGGTGACGATGATTTTGGCCCGGTGACAGGCCAGGATCTCCGGGCCGTTGAAGTAGCCACGGTCGGCGACGACATCGAGCTTGCCGACGTCCAGAGCGGCCTTCGTCCGCTTGCCTATATGCTCGAGCTGCGAGCGGTCGCTGCCCACGTTGATCACGTCGTGCGCGACGATCAGGTGGTGCTCCCGATCGACCGCAGCCTGAACGTTGTAGCCGACGACGCCCGAGCCACGGCCACTGGTCGCCATCGAGCGCGCATCGGGATCAGTCAGCGATATCTGTTGGTCCGGGCTGGCCCGCATCTGCACGTCGAGCACCGCCAGACGCTGCATCTCTTCCTTCAGCTTGGCGATCTTCTCGGTCAATCGGCCCTTCTTGCTCGTCCGCGCCTTCGACGGCGCCTGCCGGTCGGCGCTGTCCAGCTGATCGAGATAGCGGGCAACGCTCTTCTCGATCTGCTCCATGCGGCGTTTCATCTTGGCCCGCGTAAAGTTCCGGTCCCGGTTGTTGACCGCTTTGAACTTCGAGCCGTCGATCGCCACCGCGGCCGCGGCAAACAGGTCGAGATGGCGGCACAGCGCAACAAACTGCGAGCAGACCTTGCGGATCGCAGCGCCGTTATCCTTGCGAAAGTCGGCAACGGTCTTATGGTCCGGAACCAGACGACCCGTGAGCCACATAACCTCGACGTTGCGACCGGCTTCGCGTTCCAGGCGGCGGCTCGACTGAACCCGGTTGAGATAACCGTAAATGTAAAGCTTCAGCAAAACCGAGGGGTGATACGAAGGCCGCCCCGTCGCTTTCGGATCAATGCGGTGAAAACCCAGCGCAAATAGATCGAGTTCATCAACGAAGACATCGATCACCCGAACCGGATTGTCCTCACCGACCCAGTCATCAAGACAGTCCGGAAACAGTGTCGACTGACCGCGATCCACCCCCTCGACAAAACGCTTCATCAAATCCCCCGCAAAACATGCAAGGGAATCGTAACATGCAATGCGTTTTTACACAGGCTGGGTCACGAGCGGCCCTAACACGGCTTTGCCCTGCACGTCCGCTCCACCTTCGAAAGCGGAAATGAACGTGCCGAATGTCCGCTGTCAGGGGTGAAGCGGAAGTAGGTCAGACGCCCGTTCAGTTCCGAATCTAGCCAACAGCAGAC
>CBDUCI010000312.1:0-1913 GCA_965365605.1 uncultured bacterium | reverse complement strand
GGGACGAATAACCCCCCCCACTCCCCCGCCATGCCATACACCAGCGATCGTGCGATTCCAAGCGAGTCCGACCCGCCGATCGAGCTGGCCAGCGAATCGAGTCGGGTCGATGCCACCGCCGGTTGTCGGGGGGCCTCGATCATCGTCCGGCCGAGCACGGCGTAGAACGGTTCACCGACCCTGGCTCTAAGGAGCCACTGAACCAATCGCGCTCGCTGCAGCGCTTCGAGCGCCTCTGGGGTGGCATGATCCTCGGTGATCGCGCGCGCATAAGACGCCATCGCACTGTCCGGTCGCTGCCGACTCAGCCATAGATCGCCGAGCGGCACGCCGAGCGCTGTCGCGTCGATACCCTCGGCGCGCGCCCGTTCGAGCGCCCGCTCGACGGCACTGAAGTCACCAGCAACGCGGGCGGCGGCGACCTCCGCGACCCAAGCACCCTGGTGGGCGCCGGGCACCCCAGCCCGCGCAGCCGCCCGGAGCTCCGCCGCGGCACGTCCGTGGTCGCCGGTCGCACGGGCGACTTCGGCGGAGAGCAGGCGGTCGGCCGGTCGTGACACCGGCGGCCCAAGCCGAACCAGCGCGTCCAACGCATCGCTGGCCGCGTCCGGTGCCACCGGTAGCGCCGCCACCGTTACACGTCGCAATTGCTCACCACGTACTCTGGGTCCGAGCGCCGGATCGTCAGCCGCCTCGATCGCCCGATCCCAATTGCCAGCCACCATCCACGCCTGCACCACGAGTGGCACGAGGAGCCCCGCCGCGCGTCCATCCGCGGCCGTCTTGGCCGCCTCCAGCTTCGCCACAGCGACCTCCGAGGACATGTTTGAAGAGTTCTCGAGAAGCTCTTCGATGGCCGCGGTCGCCCCTACAAGAGTCGCACCCCCGTAGCTGACGGCGTTGAGATAGGCCGTCAACGCAGCTGCGGGATCCTCTCGGTCAAGCTCCAGCTCGCCGCGCAGCATCGCCACCGGTGCAGGATCAGCGCCGCGCTCGAGCGCGCGGTCGAGCAGCATGGCCGCGGCGGCGTGCACGCGTTGCCCCAGCAGGACGCGGAACAACCTCGCCAAAGGACCCGTTTGGCTCGATCGCCGATCGAGATAGGCGTCGAATCGATCGACGACTTGGATCGGCTCGGCACCCGCCTCGAGCGACAAGGCGGCCCAGTAGGACAGCCCGTTCGGGCCCACATCCTCCGATCCCACCAGGCTATCGAGAACCGCGCGGAAGCGTTCCGTGTCGTTCAACTGCGCTGCCGCCCGCGACATTCCTACCAGCGCCATCGGGTGATCCTCCTGCGGCTGGTATGCGGCCCGGAAGTGTTCAAACGCTTCGGCATAGTCGCCACGGCTGGCAGCCGCCCGCCCGGCCTCCAGTAGCTCAAGGGTCTGAGATGCTCCCGGAGCGGCGATCAGCAGTGCGGCTGACACCATGATGCCCGTCGCGACGTGAATCGGTCCGCTCACTCGGACCCCGACGTTGATCGTACCCCGGCTTCGGCCAGTGATTCGAGGTACGCGCGAACCGAGTCGAGAGCGCTCCTGGGCAACACGTTCTTCCAAGGCGCCAGCGCGGCGTCCGGGTCGAGACGTTGAGCGCTGGCGCGGGATGGCAGCGGCGGAGGCGTCTCGGGCACGAAGACATTAGCCGTCTCCGCGCGGCGTCGATCGGTCGCTTCCTGCTCGACCATCCGGCCGACATCGCCTAGCCGACGTGCTAGCGCGCGTAAGTCCGTCTCGGCGCGGGCGCCGGGAACACCACGCTCCAAGTGTCGCGCCAACTCCTCAACCGCGGTCTCGAGTCCCTGGACGGTACGCGCGTCGATCCCCATCTCGAGCAACTCAGCGGCGATCTCGTCGAGCTGTCGCCCAACGTCGCGCTGAGCCGCCGCGGCTTCCGGGTTGCCACCCACC
>CBDUCI010000311.1:0-1938 GCA_965365605.1 uncultured bacterium | reverse complement strand
GCGCTATTTGGGTCGGGTCATCAACGACATTGCGATCGGACCAAGCCCAGGTTGGTTACAAATCCGGTTGCTCGCGCTCGATCAACGACCAATAAACAACATCGTTGATGTAACCAATTACGTGATGCTCGAGGTCGGTCAACCATTGCACGCGTTTGATCTCGAGCGCATCTCGAACGGGAGAATCGTGGTGCGACGCGCGCGTGAGGGCGAGCGGATGGAGACCCTCGATGGTCAGGAACGAGTGCTCACTTCGGAGATGACGATGATCGCCGATGAGCGTGAGGTGGTTGCCATTGGTGGTGTGATGGGAGGCAGCGACAGTGAGGTGAGCCAGTCAACAACCAATGTATTCCTGGAGGGCGCACATTTTGATCCTAGCCGCGTGGGCCGCACGGCGCGACGGCTTGGTATGGTCAGCGAGGCCTCCACGCGGTTCTCACGAGGGGTCGATCCAGAGGTCACTGGTTGGGCAATCGATCGCGCCGCTGACATGATCGCACAGCTCGCGGGTGGGCGAATCGCGCCGGAGGTTGTGGGCGTGGGGACCGACGTGGAAGCCCGAGCCAACGGCGACGACACTATTGCGTTACGCGATCATAGAGTCGGGGCCCTTGTAGGATATACGATCCCGGTTTCCGAGATCGCGCAGGCGCTCGAGTCGCTGGGATTTGGCGCTGAAAACGACACCGATGGGACGCTTAGCGTGACCGTGCCAAGCTGGCGCTTTGACGTTAGCCGTGAGGTCGACCTGATCGAAGAGGTCGCAAGGTTGACCGGCTATTCGCGGATCCCGATGGAAGCGCTGCCAGCCCCGCCGGTGGTGCCCGAGCCGACCGCGGACGAGCGGCGAGCTACGCGTGTGCGTGAGACTCTCCGAGCAGCGGGATTCGACGAAGCCCAGACGCCTTCGTTTGTCGACGCGACCACACTGGCAGGTATCGAAGTACTTGATAACTTAGTTGAGATCAAGAACCCTATATCGCAAAGCCAAAGGTTCTTGAGGCCTTGTGTGTTTGCTACCCTGGGGAGCGCCGTGGCGCACAATCTGAATCGGCAGGCCAACCGCGTGAAGCTGTTCGAGATCGGCCACGCCTTTGAGCGCGACCCGCAGCACAAAGGGGAGTCGTTGCGGGAGCGGCGGCGTTTGGCGATGGCGGCTGCAGGCGCGCGTCACCCGCTCGACTGGACCACGACCGACCAGGCCGAATACGACTTCTTCGATTTGAAGGGTGACGTCGAGGAGCTTCTGACCCAGTTCGGATTGGAGGAGTGCGTCATTAGTCGCGGCGCGAGACGATACCTGCATCCCGGTCGCCAGGCGGAGGTGACTGACGGTGCTGGAGGTGCGATCGGGTTTTGCGGCGAACTTCACCCCGCGGTGACGGCGTCGTGGGGCCTGGCGTCGAAAGTGTTTGTTGCGGAGCTAGGGTTGGACGCCTTGCCCGCGGACAGAGGCACACTCTCGGTTTCCGACGTTCCAAGAGAACCGGCGGTCGCCCGTGACTTGGCCCTGGTGGTGCCCAATGGTGAGACGGCTCAAGTAGTGGTGAACGCAGTGCGATCGGTCGGGCTCCAGGATCTCGACCGCGTTGAAGTGTTTGATCGTTACCGGGGGGTGCAAGTGGATCGAGGGTATTACAGTCTAGGGGTCCGGCTCACGTTCCGGACCGATCGGACCCTGACTGATGATGAAGTCGATGCGCAGGTCGACAATTTGATGAGCCATCTGGTTGAAGAAAGGGGCTACCAGCGGCGGTGAAAGACACACAGACAGACGACGAGATGGCGGGTACCGATCTGGCTAACGCAGTGGCTGGGCTTGAACACAAGGTTAAGTTGCTACTTTCCCGTCACACGGAGTTGACCGAACGCTACAAAGAGGCGGTGGCGGCTGATGAGCGGCTTGGTACCAAGCTCGATCCTGCGGCACTCGAA
>CBDUCI010000310.1:0-1948 GCA_965365605.1 uncultured bacterium | reverse complement strand
ACGAGCCACGTCGTCTCACCGTAAACCCTCAGAGTCTCCCGGCTGGTCGCGAGTATCGTTACCTCCGGGCACGATCGAAGCACCGTTTCTGCGAGTTTGGCGCAGGACTCGACCACGTGCTCGCAGTTATCGAGCACCAGAAGGACGTTTCGCTTCTCCAGATGTGACAGCACCAGATCGGTCGCGCTTCGACCGGGATGTTCCCGAAGTCCGAGGGTCTGGGCTACTGTCTGCGACACCAGCGCGGGGTCGGTCAGTGAAGCGAGCTGGACGTACCACACACCATTCCGGTAACGCTCTAACACTTCAGCCGCTACCTGCAGGGCGAGTCGGGTCTTCCCGCAACCGCCGGGACCGGTCAGCGTCAACAAGCGTGAGCTCGCCAGGAGTCCGGTGATCTCTTCGATAACCTGTTCACGACCGATGAAGCTCGTTAGCTGCAACGGCAAGTTGTGGGGCGACGCATCGAGCGAAGACAGGGCCGGAAACTCCGACGGCAGCTCGGGATGCACGAGCTGGAAGACGCGTGTGGGGTGTTGGAGGTCCTTCAGCCTGTGCTGTCCCAGATCGCGCAGTGAAACGCGAGGGGGCAGGTTGTAGCGCACCAAGTCATGAACGGTTTCGGAGACCAGCGTCTGCCCTCCGTGGCCCAACGCCAGAAGCCGCGCCACTCGACTCAGGGCGGGGCCGAAGTAGTCTCCTCGTCGCTCGTCCGCCATGCCGGCGTGTAACGCAATTCGCACCCGAATCGGGTCGGTCGAGTTCTCCCGAGCGCGAACAATCTCGAGTTGTGCGCGAAGCGCCGCATTGAGTGCTGCAGGGGCGGTATCAAACGCGGAGCAGAAAGCATCCCCGAGAGTCTTGAAGACGTACCCGCCCTCATCGACGATCGCTGCTCGCACGATTCTGTCGTGATCTCGGAGCGCACCTCGCATGCGCTCGGTGTTCTCTTCCCAGAGCCGGGTGCTGTCCTCGATGTCGGTAAACAGAAGCGTGACCGTGCCGGTCGGCCGGCTGGACGAGGGTGGAGCCCCCTCGCGAGTCGTGGCTTGGGGACCCGTCATGTACGCGAAGCCACTGCGACCCTAAAGAGCGAACGACACCGACCAGGCAACACCGCCATCTTTCGATGCTACACCCAGCCGCAATGCCTGAAGCGACACCGGTTCCCACCGCTCACCCGGGAGCGCCGCGCCGAAAAGGGCTCCGATCCCACCGCCGACCCCCGCCATCACTACCGATAGGAGCACGACTTCGCCCGCCGAGCAACCATCCCAACCCCGCCACCACCACTCGTCATCCTGAGCGGCGCACGCGCCACCGACGGCGAGCCCAAAAACGCCGCCGATTGGCGCACCCCATTTGAGGCCTCGCACCGCGCCCTCGCCCGCGTTACGCGGTCGCCGCCGGTCAAAACTCGTCAGTCGATCGATGGGGACCACCCTGATTTCGTTCGTCAGTGCCGACCGGTAGGCGAGGCTATCGGCGGTGAGGTTCACAAAGGTTCCCGATATCGCGGTATCATCGGCGCTCTGCTCGGCGAGCGTGAACCGAATCCGCGTTCCGGAGTCGAGCGCCGTGCTGTCCTGGCCAAGCATCGTGCCCGCAGAAATGAACGCTAGAATCAACGCCCCGAGAACTCGCCGCATAGCGCAAACCTCCGTGCACGTAGCGAAAACCGTCACGCTCGCGATCAAACCCCTAACTGGATACACGTCTCCCCTCCATGTCAGCATACGGGGAACGGGTGGGGGATGTCTGTGGGGAAAAACCTGTTTCGGTAGAAGGGCACGCAGCGCTGCGTGTCCCGGGATTAGCTAGGGGTCAGCAACGAATACGATGTCGTCGACTGCGCCCGACCCTATGATGTTGAACACCATCTTCGCGACACCTGACGTTAGATCGAGGCTGATCGGCGGACTGACTAGTGCGTTGCCAGGCGAAGGGA
>CBDUCI010000309.1:0-1957 GCA_965365605.1 uncultured bacterium | reverse complement strand
CCCGGAGCTACGAAATGCTGATACGACCGGAACAAGCGGACGATTTCGACGCCGAGGTCGATCGGATGTATGACCATTTTCAAGGCCCCCGAAGCGCCTACTTCGTGGCGACCATCGGGGATCGTGTAATCGGCGGGGCGGGGATCGCCCCGCTCAATGCCGGACCTGAGGACACGTGCGAGCTCCAGAAGATGTATTTGCTACCCGCGGCCCGCGGTCGTGGGCTGGGCAAGCAGCTGCTCGAGCGGTGTCTCAAAGCAGCGCGCGCGGCTGGGTTTCGGCGGTGCTACTTGGAGACGATGCCTCAGTTGACGACCGCGCGGGCGCTGTACGAGCGTGCCGGCTTCAGAGCGGTCCCCGAGCGGCTGGGGGATACCGGCCACCCCGGCTGCAAGAACCACTACATCATGCCGCTCTAGGAGCCTGAACCGATCGCCTATTCACCGACGTTGGGCTCGATCGATGTGACAACCATTTCGATCTTGAACTTCCCGGAAGCAGCCATCTCCCGAAGGTTCTTGAGCTGGTCGCCCATTACGCGCTCGACCATCGCCCGCTCCTGGTCCGACATGCCTTCGAGGCTTTTCTCCAGCTCCGCCAGTGATTCCTGTGCCTCTGCCATGTCTACATCGGACGCGCCACCGGGTCCCATGATCCCATCCGCCTCGATCACGATGCTGAACGGATGGTACATCCCGTTGACTTGTCGATAGTCGGTCATAAGAGCCTCGACGGACATGGGTCGAGTCTCGCCGTCGACAACCATGTTACCCTTCATTCGCATGCGCCGGGGGAGGGAACTCTCCGTATCGAGTGCCAGCGACATCCAGGTAGGCTGAAACTCACCGTCTGACTGCATTCCGGGGCCGACGTCGATGCCTTCGAAGTTATCGATCGAAACGACATGGCAGCTGCGACCGTCGACTTCCTCCGTACCGTCGTACTCGGCTCGGTCGGCGATCTCACGGAACCAGTTTTGAGGGCTTTCCCACTTGGAGCTCATGGATTCGTTGACTTGCGCAGGCACGAATACTGGATGGCCGTCGACGATCTGCTTCGTCATGAGCGTCGTGCTCTCGAAGCCCATCGTCGTGGCCTTCATTCGGTAGTTATCGGTGTCCTTGGCGCCATCCTCGTACACCTGCAGCGCCTTCTGGATGATTTGCGCGGCGTCTTGGGCCGGCGCCACGGTGGCGGTGAGTGCGACCGCCGTGCAGACGGCGGCAGTAGCGTAAACGAAGCGCATCTTCTCTCCTCGTGAAGTCCACTTGGCATGTGTTGGGCGGTCTGGCTCGGTGACCCGGGGCGCAGAGTTAACGTGACAGCGGTTGCCGCGGCAAGGGTGCGTATATTCCGCGTCGATCTGGTGTGATACCCAAGACGGGAGGCGTTGTTGCGTTATCGTCGATTGGGCGATGCCGGGGTCAAAGTCTCGGTCATCAGCCTGGGATCGTGGCTCACCTACGGTGGTAGGGTCGAGGAGCAGACCGCTCGCTTGTGCATCGCACGGGCGTACGAGCTGGGCGTCAACTTCTTTGATACCGCGAACGTCTACGCGCACGGAGCCGCCGAGCGGGTGATGGGCCGAGCTTTGGCGGAGTTTCCGCGTGACAGCTACGCGCTGGCCACCAAGGTGTATTTCCCGATGGGAGACGGCCCCAACGACCGTGGGCTGTCCCGCAAACACGTGTTCGAGCAATGCCATCATTCGCTGCGCCGCCTGGGTGCCGACTACATCGATCTCTATCAATGCCATCGATACGATAGCGAAACGCCGCTCGAGGAGACGTGTGAGATCATGAATGATCTCATTCGGCAGGGAAAGATTTTGTACTGGGGTGTGTCCGAGTGGTCGGCCGATCAGATCCGCGCGGCGTTCGATGTTTGCCGGGCGATGGGGTGCACACCACCGGCCAGCAATCAGCCCGAGTACAACGCGCTGCAGCGATCGATCGAA
>CBDUCI010000308.1:0-1960 GCA_965365605.1 uncultured bacterium | reverse complement strand
CGTGGTCTGCTAGGAATGCCCCCGACTCGGTGGCTCGTCGTGCGATCCTGCTCTCGATGTTCATTGGCAACGCTATCGGTTTCGTCGTCGCCCTGATCGCACAGCTCGGTGGGGTGGATAACGAACTTGGTTGGTCAACCGTCGCGATCTATCTACTGTTCGCACTGGGATTCGGGTATTTCCGGATCGTGAAGCCTGCGGAAGCCTGAGCGCGCGTCAGACTGAACGGCCCCTCAGCTTATCTGGCCCCTCCACGCTCCTGATCTCGTCGTCGTGGAGTCTCGTGTAGCTTGCTGCGCTGACTCATCTTTGCCCAGATTCAGTTGTTCTCAGCGCGGTGCAGACCCTGGCCGGCCCGACGGGAGAACACCTTGTCTATCATCCAACGCCTCAAGGAACGGAGAATCGTTCAGTGGGCGCTCGCCTACCTAGCGGGCGCTTGGCTCCTTCTCCAGGTTCTCGATTTTCTACGAGAAAACTTCGGGTGGTCTACGCTTCTCGTCCGAAGCCTCACGATGCTGGTCGCCGTCGGGTTCTTCGTGACACTTGTTCTGGCATGGTATCACGGCGAGCGAGGGCGTCAGCGGCTTACGGCGGTTGAATTGGTTCTCATCGCCGGTGTGCTTCTAGCCGGTGGCGCGCTTGCCGCTCGGCTTGCCCAAGCTCCCGACATGGCGGACTCGAAGACGAGCGTTGCTCAGCCTGCTGTCGGATCCAGGCCAAGCAATGAAGCCATCACACCGCGCCTCGTGCAAGTGACAACCTCCGGGAATGCTACACGTGCGCGCATTTCACCTGATGGTCGGTACGTCGCGTACACAGAAGGGCCATACAATGTGGCGAGCAATTGGGGGCAGAAGAACCAACGCTTGATGGTTACAGACTTGCGGGCCGTCGAGCCGAAGCCGTGGTTGATCCTCCCGGGAATCTCGGTATGGCAATTCCGCTGGTCGCGCGACGGTGCCAACCTCTACGTCGACGGCTCAATCAGGGGCACATTTGGCTGGTTCCGAGTGCCAAGGGCGGGGGGCACCCCGCGGCGAGTCGGAAACCTTTCTTGTTGTCCCTTCTTTGATTTCTCGCCCGATGGAAGCCGACTTGCCGTGGCCGGCCTTGCCATGGACAGCGTCGCGATCCATTCCCTGGTCGGGCCTGATTCGCTTGATGAAAGGTTCACCGAACTGACCGTCTCGGGCCACTATCAGTGGTTGTACGGGATAGCTTGGCACCCGCTTAGCGATATCCTCGCGGTAGTCACTTGGAGTTCAGACATTACCGAATCCGTGGTCTGGGAGCTTTCGGTTGAAAGCGGCGAGCAACGCGAGATCGCCAAAATCAACGCGCGGGTGCTCGACCTCCAATGGGGCGTCGATGGCCGCTCGATTTACTTGACGCAGCACACCCCTGACGGAGATGCTCTTGTGCAAGTTGCGTATCCGCCTGATGGAACCGCCCCGCGCCGGATTCTTTCAAACTGCTCGGGCACCAGCACTGCGGCGGGACCGCACGGACCGCGCGTCGTTTGCACCCGCGAGTCGTCGCGTGGAAGCCTTTGGCGGGTGGTTTCCGACTCGTCACAGGGCTCTTGGAAGACCCAGTTGACGCCCGCCGCAGACACCACGATCAAGCAGAGTCTCGCGGTCTCTCCAGACGGCAACTGGATCGCCTACAGCCAATCGATCGATGGTGGCTGGGATCTGTTCAAGGTGCCCATAGGCGGTGGGACGCCGAAGCGGCTCACGACTCTTGCCGGGGCCGGCGAGGTCGGGGCGGTTGGCGGAGGACCTGTGTGGTCAAAGGACGGTCGGGTACTTGCCTTCGTAGCCCACGACGCAGAGGGCGTAAAGTCGCTATGGCTCGTATCGGCGGAAGGCGGCCTTCCGGCGCGAGTGGAGGGGATCGCGATTAGCGAGAACAGCCAAATGACTTGGGCACCTGGCCCAGATCTGCTCGTGCAGCT
>CBDUCI010000307.1:0-1978 GCA_965365605.1 uncultured bacterium | reverse complement strand
GGAGCCCGGCCGTTTTACGCAAGTCGCCGCTCCGCCATGCGCAGACTTGATCTGGATCAAGGTTCGCACCTGCAGCATTGCCTAGACCAGCCCTGACGCGGGGGCTTTGGCCCTCGTGATTCCGTCACGCGAACAGACGAGGGACAGATGTCTGATACACTTAAACTGATCGCGCTCGGGCTGGTGGTATTGCTGCTGCTTGGGTATGCCGCCGTCAGGGCGCTGTGGCCCGAGTCGCGGGTGGATGCCCTATCCGGGACCACGCCGGTGTCTGCCGAAGAGATGGCCGCCCAGTACGGGATCAACGTCACTCCTTCGGTCGTGTGTGTCGTGCAAAACCCACACAACCAGGGAGGCTCACCTAATGCCCGTCAACAACCTCGATGGAAATCACAGCTAGCCGGGCACCACAGCCCGGGCGTGTGTAACGAAGTCGAACTCCGGGTCGAGGGCGGCCCTGAAGGCGAGCCCGTTGAGGGTGGCGAGCAGGATTTCGGTGCGGGCGGTGGCCTCGGCCAACGACAACTCGGGCTCGTCGCGCTCCATGGCAGCCCGGAAGCGATCGGCGCGCTGTTCGTGGTGACGCTGGATGCGGTGATGGAACTCGCCGCTGTTGAGTGCCCCGCTGACGGCGATCTGCACGTAGATGCGGGCAACGATCGGGTCCCTGGTGAAGAAGGCGATGTAAGCCTCGACGAGGTCTTCGAGCGTCTCAGTGCCGAGGTGGGCGGGGTCGGGGTCGACGGCGGCGATAGCCTCGGCGACCACCCGCAACACCACCGTCTCCTTGGAGTCGAAGAGGTTGTAGAAGCTGCCGACGCGCACGCCGGCGCGCTCGCATATCGCCTTGAGTGTCGTGCCGTCGAGGCCCAAGTCTCCGAGCAGCTCGCGCGTTGCTTCGAGGATGCGCGCTTCGGTTCTGATGCCAACCTGGTAGCGGGCCACTGGCTCTCCCGAGAATCGTCCTGATTAAGAATAGCGGAACGTTCGCCAAATTTGAGTGTTGACTCAAATTAGAGTGTACAATCAAAATTGAAAGTGTAGGTAGGCGCGGCCGCTGCCGATGCTGACGAGTAGTAGCCGCTGAAGAGAAGAGATTCAGGATGAGCCACTACAAGAGCAACCTCCGCGACATCGAATTCAACCTCTTTGAGGCCAACCACCTCGATTCGCACCTGGGCAGTGCCCCGTTTCAAGATTTTGACCGGGACACGATCATGGACGCCATCAACGAGGTCGATCGCCTCGCCAAGAACGAGTGGTCGGAGAGCTTCGAAGAGGCCGATCGCGTGCCCCTCGAACTGGTCGACGGCAACGTTGTGCTCCACGATTCCATGAAGCGGGGCCTCGACGCCTTTTACGGTGCCGAATGGGACATGCTGTCGGTGCCGACGGAGTTCGGCGGATACGGGGCGCCATCACAGGTGCGGTGGGCGGTTCAGGAACTCCTGCTCGGCGCCAATCCCGGCCTGTTCTTCTATGTGTCCGGCGGTCTCATGGCCGTGGTAATCGCCATGCTCGGTACCGAGGATCAGGTTCAACAGTGGGCGCTGCCGATGATGGAGCGCCACTGGGGTGGCACGATGGTCCTCACCGAACCCGACGCCGGATCGGATGTCGGAGCCGGAACCTCGAAAGCTATTCACGTTGAGGGTGACACCTATCACCTCGAAGGTGTGAAGCGGTTCATCACCTCCGGCGAGTTCGATCACGCCGAGAACATCATTCATCTGATCCTGGCTAGGCGCGAAGGCGGCGAGCCCGGCACCAAGGGCCTGTCGATGTTCATCGTCCCCAAATACCACATGAACGAAGACGGCACGGTAGGGGAGCGCAACGGGGTGGTTGCCACCAACATCGAGAAGAAGATGGGGATCAAGGGCTCGACGACCTGCGAACTCACGCTGGGCACGGATGCCCCCTGTGTCGGCTACCTGGTGGGAGGAGTCCACGAAGGCATCAAGCAGATGTTCAAGAT
>CBDUCI010000306.1:0-1996 GCA_965365605.1 uncultured bacterium | reverse complement strand
CCCGTTCCGCCCGGGCCCGAGTTGATGCCTTCGAGGGTCCAATAGAAGCGGACTCGATCGCCTCTCCCTTCGAGCCCGTCAAAGAACAGCACCATGTCGGGCAGGTCCGTCAAGAACTCCCGGGCGATCGCGGCGATGGCGTCGCGCCCGACGGCCGGCTCGCCGTCGTTGACCCTGAGCGAGCCCTCCTCGGCGAAGAAGGCCGCGACGCTGGCGGGATCCTGGCTGCCCCATGCGGCCGTGTAGCGCTCGGCGAGCTCCCTCACCCGATCCCTGGCTTCAACGACGTCGGCAGCCGGTACCCGGTCGAGAACCCAGAGGTTGTGATGCTGCGCCCCCGGCATGTGGTACCACTCGGCGGCCACGAACGTCTCTCCTCCGTCCGCCAGCCGGTAGTGAACGACGTTCGTTCCCCGCTTCCCTCGGTCCGCGAGCTTCATGTCCAGCACCAGTTCCTCTCCCATCCAGTACAGGCGCGTCCACGACTCGGAGAATTCACTCTTCTTGTAGTGCTCCTCTCCGTCCGTCGGCGCTTCGAACGACATGGTGTCCCATCGCCCATCCCAGACGTGCGTGCGGGTCAGCTTGAACTTGCCGTCGCGGTGCTCGATCCAGAACGTCGACTTCGTCGGAGCCGTCATCTCCAACCGACTTTTCGCCGGATTGAACTCCCACGTTCCCGAAAAATCGGGCTTCGTTTCGGCTCCCGATGCCAGGGCGCTCGCCAACGACAACCCCAGCGCGGTGATCCCAAGCGTTCTCTTGATCTTCAACGTTCCAGCCTCCCATTGGCTTCGTGACCGGCGGGCTACCGGGGCGCCTCTCGCGCGAGAAGCTCGCGCAGCAGCCAGGTGAGGTCGCCCGCCGCTCAGAGCCAACAAAAGCACACTGGCGCAGCCACTCAGCCGACGAGTCAATCATGGAATGATCCGCTTCTCGTGCGCGCGCTCGTTTCAAGCATCTCCAGAGCGACATCCAACGCGCTGCTGCCCTGGACTTCAATATCGGGTATGACGCCGGTACCTTCAAAGTCGGTGCCCGTCACAGGGTGGATGCCGCGACATATCGGCACCCTGAGCACGTAGTGATCCGCGATGATCTTCCAGTCCACGGAACGTGCACCACCACGCGTTCGCTCGCCGACAATAACAGCCTTCTCATGATGCTTCATATCGTACGCAAAGGCTTCACCGGCAGAGAAGGTACCTCCACTTGTCAGTACGCACACGTTTTCACGGTCCCACGGTTTATCGCCAACACCCGGAGTCGACCAGAATTCTCGTGTTGAATCGTTGAAACGACAGTAGTCGACGCCTACAAGGATCGGTTCATCCCCCTGAACAAAATACGAAAACAGGATCAGCGCTTGTTCGTAGACTCCTCCGTTGTTGTACCGCATGTCGATGATGATCTGCGAAGCATCCTTGAAGGTGTGCAGTGTGCTCAGCAGACTTTCCTTCCCGTATAGCGTATTGGCGAATCGATCGATTCTCAGATAGCCAACCTGGTCGGTCAACATCTTGGCCTCGACAATGCCATGATTGTCTTTTTCCGATTCGATCCGATCAGCCTCGTTGTAAACGTCAATATTGGCAATCCGATTCTTGGCATGGGCTACCATATCGGGCGAGCTTACGAAGATCAGATGTTCGTCGTTGCAGACAGAGAGCAGATCCGCCTGTACGTCCTTCCACAGCAACTCTCGGCCAAGATCAAGAGCATACTTGCCCGACGCATAGTGTTCTTCGACAATGGTTGCCATTGGCTCTGCGCAATCCTCCACGACATAGTATTGACGCAATGCTGCAGCAAGCTCCTTGATCATCCGTCCCTTTTCCGCGGGCGGGATGACAATTCCAGCAAGTGCAAGAACAAGCCAAACACCAGCTGCCACCACTGCTGTCCAGATGATCCTCTTTGTATACCGCTTCATGAAGTCTACTGTTCCTTTCAGGTCCGGTCTGCGCGTGACACCGAACCTAGGAACCCTCTTGAT
>CBDUCI010000305.1:0-1996 GCA_965365605.1 uncultured bacterium | reverse complement strand
GCGTTCCCGACCGCGTCTGCCAACGATCGCTCGACCTGCGCCATCGATTCCAGCTGCCGCGCGACTTGTCCCGAGCTACCAGCTGCGCCCTCGGCACCACCGGTCGCTCCTGCGTCGTCCGGTAGCAGGAAGGCGCCAGCGAGCAACATGAGCGCCGTTGCCGCATCCTCGGTGGCGGCCTGCACTTGTGCGTTTCCAAAACCCTCGCTTGGAGGCGCGGCAACCGCTTCGCCAGCGTACCGAACGCTGAACACCGCTTGCGCCAACCGGGTGGCCAGCCCGACCCCAGCTGGGCGCCCGCCAATCGCCTCGACGAGTGAGCCCAGCGCCGTCTCCAGCCCACGCCCTACGACCGCCTGTCTCGCAACCCGGGCCGCGTGCTCGGCGGCATCGGTCGGCGGCCCGACCATCGCCTGAGCTAGCTCCCGCTGACGCCGGGCCAAGAACAAAACCTCGGCGCCTGCACGATCGATCGCGATTCGCCGGACAGCGGCGGCACCGGCCGCACGGTCGACCTCCGCCCGGGCTTGACCGGCCGTCCTCTGGAAGGTTTCCGCAGCTTGTTCTTGTGCGTCCGCCAACGCTGCCGGGTCCCGCTCCCCGATTTGGGCGTCGACGTTCTCCATCGCTGCTTCGATCGGGGGCCTGAGCGAGTCGGGAAGTGTCTCCGCCGCGGCCGATGCAGCCGCGTCAATCCGTGCCTGGCGAGGTTCGATCTCCGCATTCAAGAAGTCTGCGGCCGTCCTGCGCGTGTCGCTCGCCAACTCTTCCTCCGACCGAGCCAGCCCCGCCAGTGTATCCGCGGTCATCGATAGTTGAATCAGTGCCTCGGTCTCAGCCAATCCTTCACGAATCGCTCCCAGCATCGAGGCCCGAGCGGACAACTCGGCGTCGGGTTCATTGGGCAAACCCGACTGGGGTGCGAGATCAGCTTGTGAGGTTCCCCCGAGCAAGCGTCGGTAGGCGGCCAACCGTTCGGCCAGCCCCGGGTGCAGGCCGGGATCCGCCAGCGTTCGGTCGAGCGTCTGGGCGAGGCTGTCGGCCGCTGCCCTCAGTCGCGCATCGAGATCCGCTTCGCCCGTCGAGCCCTCGCCTCGCACTTCGCGCTGAGCTGCCCTCAGCGCCTGATCGATCTCACGGCTGGCGGCAGCTCTATCGGCAGCGACATCGGCACTTAGCGCCGCCCGGCTCGCCATCACTGCCGTCCGCCATTCTGTGGTCGCCGGTCGGCCCCGGTGAGGGCGCACCACGGCTCGGAACCGAAAGCTGTCTCCTGGCCCACGCTCAGCGCCGAGCCGCGCGATCGCCACTACGGTCGTGTCACGCGTTCCAACGACATCACCGATGGCCGCGCCTCGACCGTCGTCTGTTTCCCAACGCAGTTCCTGCAGGCCGGTGGAGGCACCAGCTCTGACCTCGAGCCACGCACCCGCGCTGCCCAGAATCGTCGGGTCCTCGTCTGGCTGCAAAAGCTGAACAAAGGCGAAGTCGGACTCGATTACCGTAAACAACGTGGGTGATGTCTCATCGCCGCTCGGGGTTCGAGCCACGACCTGGGCTTCGCCAGTTACAAGCTGGACCTCCCCCTCGAACGTCGCGCCCTCCACATCGAGCGGAACCTTGCGCCCATCCCCCCATTGTACCCACGCGGTTTCGATCGGGTGGCTCGCGGCACCGCGAATCTCCAGTCTTTCGCCCGCTGACAGGGTCTGCCCACCCAATGGAGCCCAGGCGTCGCTCTCGATCCGACCATCGACTCGCACGATCGCCACCGGCACCCGAACCGTCACTCGATAAGTAGGGCTCGTGAACGGCCCGAAACTGACTCGGTATTCGAAAGGGCCGGTTATCTCCGACCAATGCCAGGAGCCGGTCGGCCCGGTTCATCCGGAACCCCCTTCCGGGTCCCCGGCCGACAAAAGGACCTGGAGCTCGTGGGCCAGAAGTCTCTTTGCCGCCGCGCCGTCCGTCGTCGATGGCCAGAAGCGAAACTTCC
>CBDUCI010000304.1:0-2002 GCA_965365605.1 uncultured bacterium | reverse complement strand
CTTGCGGAACGACGAAGCTGTACTCGAAAGCGAGCTCGATCGTACTGCCCGGGGTGACCGGCGCAGGGGGGGAGATGAGCATCCGCGTCCCGAACACGTGGTACCCGACCGAGTCAGGGTCGGCCGCCTCGAGTTCAACACCGTCAACAGAAACTCGCCTGAGCTCAACTCCTCCCGTGACCTCGACTTCTTCATCACGCGCCGCGCCTTCAGCGTGGAGGTTCTGGTGCAGGTGCACCCAAACGTAGGGAAGCGTGTCGGGCGAGTTGTTGTAATAGACGATGTTCGCGGTACCGTCGAGACGATGGGCGGCCGGGTCGAGTTTCGCGTCGAGGTCGTACTCGGCCCACTGTTGCCAGTAACGCGGCCCCGGCGTGCCGCTCTCGGATCGGGTCCCGTTTGCTATGGCGCGATCATAGCCGCGGGGGATCTGCAGCGGGTGCGGCAGCGGCCGCTGCTCCTTGTAATGTCCGATTTGGGTGTCGCCTGGCTCCTGGGCCGCGACCGGGCCAGCGAGCGCCCAGCTGGCTAATACTGATCCTAAAGCGGCGACAGTGATCAAAAGACGCGATGCGTTGAAACTCATCGTCAGGGCTCCTCCCTGTGCAATCGTTGAACGACGCGCGCACCGAGCGACCGCGGCGTGAGCCGGGTCGCAAACGCCAGCGTCTTATTGAGTTTTCCGGATACGATTATTGGCTTTCCACGGCGCATGGCCTCGTAACCCTCACGGGCGACACGATCGGCGGCCATGCCACGCCCACGATCAAATAGCGTCGAGCTCGTCATCCCGGCTTCCTCGGCAAACCCCGTCCGCGTCGGACCGGGGCACAGCGACGTTACCGTGACACCGGTTCCCTCCAATTCGACTGCCAGCGCGATCGATAGGTTCAATACGTACGCCTTGGTGGCGTAATAAACCGCCATCAGTGGACCCGGCTGAAACGCCGCCGTCGACGCAACGTTGAGAATCCGACCGTGTCCGCGGTCCACCATTTGAGGCAGAAAACACCGGGTGAGCGAGGTGAGCGCGGTCACGTTGACCTGGATCATATCGCGCTGAGTCGTCGGGTCGGCTGTGGCAAAAGGACCTGACGTCGCAAACCCCGCGTTGTTGACGAGGTGCGTGACGACGAGGCCCAGTCGACCGACCTCACTTGCCAGCTGAGCCGGCGCTTCGGGGTCGGCGAGATCGGTGGGGAGAACGTGGGCCTGGAGGTCGTAGCGCTCACCGATGTCATCGGCGATTTCGCGGAGCTTCTGCGCGCGCCGCGCCACAAGCACCAGTTCATGGCCATCGGCGGCAAACAACTCGACCAACTCCAAGCCGATGCCGCTCGACGCGCCGGTGATCAGCGCAGCGGCTCTGGGATCGTCACTGTTCGTCACGTCACACGTCAGACTCGTCGAGGAACACCAGCAAGTCGAGCGGCTTCTTCATCAGCGCTTGTGCGCCGTGGGCCAGCAGCTCGTCGCGATCACGAAATCCCCACAACACACCGACCGGGTACATGCCGGCGGCGACGGCGGTTTGCATATCGGTCATCGTATCGCCCAGATAGACACATGCCGAAGGCTCTACACCCAACGCGCTGGCGATTTTCAGGACCGCTGTCGGGTCGGGCTTGAGTGGGACTCCTTCGGTGCCGCCGACAACCGCTTCGAAATGCCATCGGTCGAACATCTGGTCGACCATCGCACAGGTGGCGGGCTCTGGCTTATTGCTCACCACCGCCATCGGCAGCCCACGTTCGGTCAACCGATCGAGCAGCTCGGGGATCCCTGGATAGGCGGTCGTCTGGTCGAGCATGTGCGCCGTGTAGTACCGCTTGAGATCCTCGAGCACCGGGCCAACCAGATCGGATTGATCGATCGGAACGGAACGCTCGACCAGTCGCTCGACGCCTTCACCGACGAGCGAACGGTACGCGTCGGGTTGGAGCGTCGGGAGATCGTGCGCCGCCAACGCGCGGTTCATCGCTTCCGCGATGTCGCTCAGCGT
>CBDUCI010000303.1:0-2011 GCA_965365605.1 uncultured bacterium | reverse complement strand
CGCAGGGGGTCGCAATTACTCCGTCTGGCACCGGCGCCGCACCCACTAGGCGCGGCCCACTAACCCTCCCACTGGAAGACGGCGCTAAGCGCATATCCCTCGGCCCGCCGCACTTCGGGTATCCTCTTTATTCGTCCTATCCGCCGTATGATTCACTGAGAATACTCAACCGGGGTTGGTGCGGAACGGTTTGTCTCCGTTACCGGATCGCTTTTTGATGCATGTGAGGTCGCTCATGACCATCCAGGACCTTGGAGCAATCGGGGAGGTCGTTGGCGCGATCGCCGTGATTGCGACCCTTGTATACCTCTCGGTGCAGACGCGCCTGTCACGAAAGGCGCTGGAAGAAACAGCCAACTTTGCGTCACTCGAAGCGATGCGCGACGTGCCGACCATGTACTCCCGCTACCGCGCGATGGTCTCCAGGCCAGAGCTCGCAGAGGTGATGGTCAAGGCCAGGACTGACGAGTCCCTCAGTGAAAAGGAACAGATTCTTTTTGTCGCCGTGTTCGAAGAGCTCATTTACCTGTCGGCTACTTCTTTTCTCAGCAGCCAGACCGGCGCCTCCCCACACGACAATACCGGGGACGTGGCTTATGTCGTTCTTGTGCTACGGGAAAACCCACGGGCCATCGAAATCTGGCAACAGCAACATGAGATCGTCGCAGCCATTTCGCCCGAGTTCGTCGAATCCGTGTCAGAAGGTCTCGTTGCCGACTAACCAATCTTGACGCGATCGCACCTGGGCATGGATCCTAAGCTGTGCTGAGCATTTTCAGACGGACAGCGGGAGGAGTGGTCAGAGTATATTTATCTATCCGCAATCACGTCGTCGAGGGCTCAGCTCTTGGTTTTGAGGCGTTCATTAACCGGATAGAAGCGACACTGAATCCCTTGGTTCCAGGTTCGAGTCCTGGCGGGCTCACCAGACTTTGCAAGGGCTTGGGAAGCCTATGCGGGAGACCAGGGGACAATAAATCCCTTAGTCTGCGACCCGAGCCGCGCCGTGTGACGACATCGCCACGATCTTGTCCGCTCACCGCGCCAATACCGGCGGACTTTATTCCAATTCTGGCCGGAAATGCTTCCCCGTCGGCGGTCCCTGATTTCCGAAGGCATCTGGCCGCAGTGATCCGAGCCTATTTCGATTCGCCTAACGTACTTCCGCTATCCTCTTTATTCTCCTTATCCGCTGAGCATTCGATCCGGATGGTCGTTGTCAACGCTACCCGGAGTATCGCACCTGTTCGACCTGGCCGTCGCTAGAATCTGTAACCAAAGCTGACTCCGAGCACGTAGAACGTGGCGTCAGATTCCAGACTCACCGATTCACCGATTTTCTCGCCGTGGATGCTTGCCAATTGCTCGATCTTGTTATCGCCGAAGAATTCGAGCGCGGCATATCCGTGCACATGGAACCGCTCCGTCCGCTGGTAGATGGCGCCAAACATGGTCTTCACGATTTCGTCGACCGGAATGTCCGGCATCCTGTCCTCGTCATCGACCGGTGATTCGTCGTAGCTCACGCCGAATTGCAGCGTCCACTTGTCGTTCGGCGAGTACTCCGTGCCGAGCGCGTAGCGGTTGGCATCCTCGAAATTGCGGTCGATTATCACCGTCGGATAGCCGTCCATGCGCAGGTTAGTCGTCTTGAAGGTATTGAAGAAGGTCCGCTCGAAGTCCCAGTACAGTCGCAGATTATCTCTGGCTTGGTGAGAGCCGCTCACGATCAGGCGGTCCGGCATATTCCAGTCCAGTGTCATGTGTGGCGTTTGCCTTTGTTCGTCGGACAGCAACTGCCCGTTGATCGTGGCATCCCCCTCGAACGTGAAGTTGGAGGTGTGGCGATAGACCATTCCCAACTTATGGCCCGGGCGAAACTCGTACGTCGCGCCGAGCGTGATCTCAGCGCCCAGGTCATCGCCCTCGAGTTTGACCCTGGTGCCTGTTTCGCCGTCCAGGTAACTCCGGATACTGCCAATGGTCTCGGCGGCCGACTTGGGATCAAGGC
>CBDUCI010000302.1:0-2021 GCA_965365605.1 uncultured bacterium | reverse complement strand
CAAGTACGCGCTCGACGGCCGCGATCCCAACTCGTACAGCGGGATCTTCTGGGTCCTGGGTCGCTACGATCGCGCGTGGGGGCCAGAACGCCCGATCTTCGGCAAGGTCCGGTACATGACGTCGGAGAACACCGCGCGGAAGTACAAGCTGGACAATTACCTGGACCGCTACGGTGATCGGAAGGCGTAACCGATGGATGTGCACCCACTCCCGGTAGGGTTCCCGCAGTTGCTCGTGTCAGTCCCGGTTCGTGAGGATGAAGTCGGCGGGATTGTATCCTTGTTCGGCCAGTCGGGTGAAAAGTCGGTCGAGCATCTCAGTGGGGAGCTCGGGTGCGCGGGCGAGAATCCAGCCGTAACGGCGGTCACCAGTCCCGACGAGGGCATACTCGTAATCTTCGCCCACGTCGAGGATCCAGTACTGGCCCCAGAAGGGTCGCCAGCCCGCGAAACTCACGAAGCTCACCTTCAGCTTCGCGTTGGATTCGCGGTCGACGATCCGTGCGATACCTTCGGCCTCGTACCGGCTTCCGTCCGACTTCGTGCAACGGTTGAGGACGGAGATGTCACCGTCTTCCCGCAGCGTGTAACGCGCCATCACGTTCCGCGCGCAATCCTTCTGGAAGCGATTGGGAATACGAGCGATCTCGAACCACGGGCCGGCGTAGCGCTCGAGATCGACGCTCTCGACAGTCACTGGCGGACTGGGAGCCTGACCCGCGACGCGGGCAGGTCCCAGCCCAACCAGTGCGATAGCGGTCATCACCGCTGCTCTACCCATCGACACCTTCCGAAACTCCGGAAGCCGCTATCGTATCGAGCACGACTACTGGGAAGGCGGCAGCAGCACGGCGTCGATGACGTGGATCACGCCGTTGCTGGCCTCGATGTCGGCTTGAACGATGTTCGACGCGTTGACACGGACGTTGTCGGCATCGACCGTCACAACCGATCCCTGCACGGTGGGTAGCGCGTCCTGTGCGAGAACATCGCTGGCGAACAGCGCACCGGGCACGACGTGGTAGGTGAGGATGGCGACCAGCTGCTCCTTGTTCTCCGGAAGTAGCAGGCTCTCCACTGTGCCCTCCGGAAGGGCAGCGAAAGCGTCATCCGTCGGCGCAAACACCGTAAATGGTCCGGGCGACTTCAGCGTCTCGGCCAAATCCGCGGCCGTTACGGCCGCAACAAGCGTCTCGAAGATGCCGGCAGCGACAGCGGTGTCGACGATGTCGGGCAACGGCTGCGGCTCAGGCGCGAGGATCGAATCGTCATCTCCGCACCCTACGGCCGCGAAGCCGAGCAGCATCGGAAGGACGGCCATTCTCAGGAATCTCGGGCTCGTCATGAACCTAACTCTCCTTGATTGGTTGCACTCGTCTCGAACTGACTGTGACCGGCGCTCGAGGCCGACCAGCGTTCTCTTGTGTCTAACGCTTGTCGAAGAAGATACCGGGGCAACGGTAGTATGTCAAGCGTTTGTTTAATACATAGGATTGACACCTAGCTCCGGCACAGCTAACTTCTTTTCGTCGAGCGGGGTTACACCGACAGCAGTGAGAATCTTGGGAGACGGCAATGACGGAGGAGCGTTATCCGATCGGCGTGGTGGCCCGCCGGACCGGACTGTCAAAAGACGTGTTGAGGGTTTGGGAGAGCCGCTACGCGGTCGTGAGCCCTGCCAGATCGGAATCGGGGCGTCGGCTCTATTCGGAGGAGGATGTGGAGCGGCTTACGCTACTTCGGCAGGCTATCTCGGGCGGTTGGAGCATCGGGGAAGTCGCCGGTCGATCCATGGAGGAGTTACGCAGCCTGGTGATCCCGGCGCGCGCCTCAGACTTGGCGCGTGACGGAGCTACAGCGCCGGATGAGCTCGTCGCAGAGTGCCTGGCGGCGATCGAAGCCATGTCCGCCAGGAGACTCGAAGCTACACTCTCGAGAGCTATCGTAGAGTTGCCGGCGGCGGTGTTCTTGGACGCTGTCGTCGCCAAGTTGCTGGAGGAGATCGGCACCAGATGGCAAGG
>CBDUCI010000301.1:0-2027 GCA_965365605.1 uncultured bacterium | reverse complement strand
CGATGGGAGAAACCTGGCATCGGCGCTGAGGTTCTCTGCGAGCACGAATCGCGACGGTTGCCAGCGGTCGAACGGCGGAACACTTGACGCGACACCGAAAGCGACATGTATTGGGGCAATGGCCACGGCCCCCGCGATCGCCCGTCTCGAGCAAAAAGCCGCACTCGAGACGATCGAGGGCGCCCACGAGGCGCTCGGGCTCAACTACGTCGAGTTGGCCAGAGCGTTGGGGGTCGATCGCCGCACCATCCTCCGCTACCGTCAGCAACGCGTCGTCCCCTCGCCCCGCGTCCAGGCTCGGATGGAGAAACTGCGCGACATCCACCGCCTGCTCGAACAAGTGTTTGGCGATGGCGACAGTCAACTCGAATGGCTCTACGGTTCCGTTCCGCTCGTTCGCGGTCAACGTCCGATCGATCTCTTGCGCAAGGGTGAGCTGGAGGAAGTGCTGGCGATCCTGGCCGGGTTGTACTCCGTAGCCCAGGCCTAGAACCGCGCGCTACATGAGCGCAGATAACAACCGCAAGTACGACGTCATCGTGTGGGGCGCGTCGGGCTTCACCGGCAAGCTCGCTACCGAATATCTGCTGAGTGCATACGGCACCGACGGCGAGCTTCGGTGGGCGATTGGGGGCCGGAACCAGGCCAAGCTGGAAACGGTTTGCTCCGACCTCGCCGTTCCGCCCGGCAGTCTGCCCATCATCATCGCCGACAGTCATGACGGTGAGTCGATGCAACGGCTCGCCTGCGATACGAAGGTCGTTCTCACCACGGTGGGGCCGTACGCGAAATACGGCAAACCACTCGTCGAAGCGTGCACGACGAGCGGCACGGACTATTGCGACATCACAGGGGAGGTCCAGTGGATGCGCGCGATGATCGATCGGTTCCAACCCGCAGCGGAAGAGAGCGGCGCGCGAATCGTTCATGCTTGCGGGTTCGACTCGATCCCGGCCGACATCGGCGTCTGGTTCTTGCAGCGTGAGGCGATCCAGCATCACGGCGAGCCCTGCGCGGAGATCAAGTTGCTGGTCGAATCGGCAAAGGGAGGCATCAGCGGCGGGACGATCGCCAGCATGCTGAACTTGTTCGAAGAGGCTCGGCGCGACCCTCGCGTGCGCAGGCTTCTCGCCGATCCATACGGCCTGAACCCGGTCGACAAACGGAGCGGACCCGATACCCGGGACCAACGCGGCGTCGAGTACGATGCCACGGTCGGCGGTTGGACCGCGCCATCGGTCATGGAAGCCGCTGATACCCGAATCGTACGCCGCACCAACGCGCTGCTCGGCCATCCTTATGGACGAGGCTTCAGCTACCGCGAAGCGACACTCATGGGGAGCGGTCCGTCAGGGTGGGCGAAAGCGGCTGCGCTGACGGCCGGGTTGACCGGATCCGTGCTCGCGGTTTCGTCCAACCTCGGCCGTTCCATTCTCTCGCGGATCGGGCCCCGACCCGGCCAGGGGCCGAGCGACCAGAAGCGCGAAGCGGGTTTTTTCAAGCTGTTGCTGATCGGCAAACTGGCGGACGGGTCGATCATGCGAGCCCGCGTCACCGGCGACCGCGACCCCGGGTACGGTTCGACGAGCAAGATGCTCGCCGAATCCGCAGTCTGTCTCGCCAAGAACGATCTGCCGGTAAAGGGCGGCTTCTGGACGCCGGCCTCGGCCATGGGGGACGCGTTACTAAAACGGCTGGTCGACAACGCCGGCCTCGAGTTCGATCTACTTTGAGCCGCATGCGACGGTCACTCCTCCTCATATCGCTTTTCCTGGGGACCCACGGCCAAGCGCTCGCCCAATGTCCAGACCCGTATCGGGCCAGCCCCGGCGGGTACGTCGCACCGTCCATCGAATCCCTGGAGCTCGATCGACGCATCGAAACCCTGCTGGAAGAGTTCGAGGTCACACCGGGACTCGCCGTCGGCATCGTCAAGGATCGTCGCAGCGTTTACGCGCGCGGATTCGGATACCGCGACCTGGACCCGTGCGCGCCGGTAACGGAGAAGACCGGCTTCTATCTGCTGT
>CBDUCI010000300.1:0-2029 GCA_965365605.1 uncultured bacterium | reverse complement strand
CCCGGCAAACGTGACCTCCTCGAGCGCATCGCTCGAGTATTCGTAAAGCTCCATGCCCGTCTCGCCGAGGACGAGCTGCGTGTTATCAAGGAATGAATGGTTGTAAAGCCCGAAGACCTCAGTGCCCTTTTGATAAAGCCCACCCATACTGGTATAGCCCGACACGATTGGCAGGATCAGTGGGCACCAGCCGTTTTTCATACCCCACATCATGCCGCCAACCAGGTTCTTAGTGGCGTTGTTATCAAGCGAGGTGTTGATTGCCGAAGCCTCGGTTTGAACATCCAGGCGCGTTGATGTTTCGGCGTAGTCAGTAGCCCCGCTCACAATGCCGCCGCTGTCTTCAAGGCGATACTGGTTGCGCCAACTAACAGCACCATCGACGTTCTCGCCCCACATATGGGTCTTGAAATAGGTGCCCGTGGCCCAGGTGACGCCATCCACGCCAGAGGTGTCGGTGTTCCAGGTATTCGGCGTTGGGACGTTCTTGCTAACGTAATTCCGCTTGATGTAATAGACCGTGCCGACCGCGTTGACCGTAGCGATATCCAGAATTTGAACGTCCGTTGTCTCGTTCTTCTGGTTCATGCGGCCGTGGCAGTAATCGATCGAATGCGAGCGTCCGATCGAATGGCCATGACACCACGTATAAACGCCACTATCAAAGCCGCTTAGAATGACCTGGCCATCGAACAGCTCGGGCGTGGCTGCGTTGTTGTTCTCCCCATATTTGAAGACCGCACCGGCGGTATAGTTGTCGCGATTGTAAAACGTATAGCCGGTGGACACGTAGCTGACGCCGTTGTCCTCGGATATTTCGCAATACAGATCAAACGCGCCCTTGACCTCTACGCCCTCGAGGTAGATTTCGAGCACATCGCAATCAGTCACATCGATCTGGAAGTCAGCCTGGACGGCCGTTGTCAGGTCGATCGAGCCCGTCTCGACAATGCCGCTGCCTGCGCCGCCACCACCACCGCCGCCGCCGCCACCGGCAGCCGGAGCGCCAGGCGCAATCGCGAACGTGTCGGAGCCATCGAGGGGCGAGGGGATGCCGCCGAAAGGCGAGCTGCCAACCGAGGGAATGCCTGCCGCGACTAGACCAGGAGCGACTGACTTGGTTTTCTTGCCGCCCTTGCCTCGGCCGCCACCTTTGCCGCCTTTAGCCATGACTTACGAAGATGTTTGCTTCATCGGTCGTCGCGCGGGCATAGACGCGGGTTGCCGCGATGCCTGGGAATAGATCGGTGAGGTTTGCATTCCGCTCGCCCTGGCCATTGCGATAGAGCAGGGAGCTATCGAAGTCCGAGGGTGCTACTGCGCCGACCGTGCCTGCGATGTAGACTTCCTCACCATCGCGAACCATGAACGTGATCGAGGTTGCATCGGCGTTTGTGAGCTGCACCCAGGTATCGACTGCACACTCGACCATTTCGTTTCTTGCCATTCTGATCTCCTCTCGGCGCGCGAGCGCACGCTACACCGGGCGCCCGCTCCTGGTCAATCACTTGGTGCGCTCGTAATTCGTGCCCATTGCCTTGTGATCGAAGCAATAGCCGGTCTTGTTGCCTCGCGAGAGCACCCGATTGCAGCCAGGGACCAGGCAATCGACCGGCTTGCTCGATCGGCCGATCTTCTTGGGCACATCGTTGAAGACGTTGCCATAGAGGTGCGCCCTGGGCACGTTGCGGATGATCGCCTCGCCCTTCCAATCATCGCCAGGCTCGAGCTCCAGGTTGTCTTTCATATCACCCACTCCGCCAGCGCCAGGCCAATGCCGATGCCAGCCAGGGCAACGACGATCGCCGAGGGGGCGGTTGCCATATCGAGCAATGGTTTGCGTTGCAATACGAGCTGCTTGCGTAACTCGGCCGCCTCCTCGAGGGACGATCGGAGCCTGCTGTTATCGGTCAGCGTGAAAGCCAGGGCTTCCAGGATAACCTCGGGATCGGCCTCATGGGTCATCGGCGTGTTTTGATAGGTCATCACGCTGCCGTCTTCGGTTGTGATCATCTTTACCATTTTTCGG
>CBDUCI010000299.1:0-2039 GCA_965365605.1 uncultured bacterium | reverse complement strand
GAGCGCACGAGCTCGTTCTCGCCGTGTATCGCGCGACGTCGCACTTCCCGAGCGCCTCGAGCGATTGATCGACATCGATTGGAGCGCCGTTCGTGTCGCGAGAGTTGATCACCAGCAAGAGGTCGTGCGCCTGCATCGTCTTGGCGAACCCGCGCGTAGCCTCCTTTTCCGCCGGCGTCATCCCGTCGGGCGGCACGTCCGTCAGCGCATCTAGCGCGTTCAACACGATATTGCTCGCCCGAATGTTGGCGTACCGCTCATTCCACATCGCTCCACCCAACGCACGTGCGCCAGGGTCTAGCGTGTTGGTGAGCAGCTGTGTGACGAACCGTGCGTCGTCACCGCGGAGGTTGTACGCCTCGCGCCCCACGACGCCGGTGTGTGACACGTAACCGTTAAACTCAGATATACCGTCGCGCGCTCCGATCAACAGACCGGTCGCGGCCGCCGCCACAGCGGCTCGCGTCGGTGCGCCCTCCAACTGGTCGACACCGGGGTTGTTGAAGTCAGGCGCAGTCAGATTAGTGCAGGCTCCTGCGATGGTAATCGATACGACCGCCAGGAGCGCCAGAATGCGATTCGCTTGCTTCATCGTTCGCTCCTCCATCGCTAAAAGCCTAGGTCGACCGAGAACCAGTAACTCCGGCTCGGCGGATACGGCGAGGTGTCGACGTTCCTCGCGATCGGCTGGTTCCCGAAGTTGCTGACCTCGGGGTCGAGGCCGTCGTAGTCAGTAAACGTCAGCAGGTCGCGCCCGCTGAAGCTGAGTCGGGCGCGCTGCGCCCACGGCCACCACGTCTGCACCCAGTCGATCGGCACCTCGTACGACACCCGCAACTCGCGCAGTTTCACAAACCCTGCATCTTCGATGTAGACGGGGCTCGAGGCGGCCAAACGATCCGCACCGTTCGCCGCAAAGTCGCTCGTCGTCTGACCGAGGTCCGACAAGAACTTCGTCAGATTCAGGACATCCGCTCCTGGAGCCCAGTCAAACAGCGTGTAGAAGCTCCAATCACCCCACGATACATCGTTGCTGAACGACATCTTGAAGTCGGGGTTGGTGTCACCGACGATCTCCAGCTCCCCGTCGACGAGCCCAACCCACTTCGTCGGATCCTGGCCCTCGGCGATCTGGAAGTCCCCGAGACCGGCACCGAACACCGCGTTCAATACGAAGTCTGGCACCGGCAGCTCGGTGATCTCGGCGCTGTCGGTCGAGAACAGCGTCCGGGACACCCACAGGACGTCATTGGTCCGGATCGGTGTTACGCCGAACGCGAGCTCGAAACCGCGGACGCGGAGCTCGCCGCCGTTGAAGAACTGTGACGTGAACCCCGACGACGGTGCGATCTGTCGCTCGAGCAACAAGTCGGTGATGTTCTGTTGATAAAAGGTCGCGTCGAGAACGCCGTTCCCGTTGAACAGGTTCATGTCGACCCCGAGCTCGATCTCCTTGGTCCGCTCGGGCTTGATGTTCGGGTCGCCGACCTGGGGGTTGACCGTCAGCCCCGCGTTGCCGGCGATGTTCTGGGTCGCGTTCAAAGTGATGAACTTCTGACCGAACAACGGCTGATTACCCGACTCGCCGTACGCGATGCGGAGCTTGATCTCGTCGATGGCGTCGCTGACCTCCGGAAAACGGAGTGATGCCGACGCCTTCGGGTACCAGAAGATCTCTTCGTCATCACCGTTGGCGCTCGACTGCTCACCGCGGATGGCGCCGGTTAGCGTCAACCGCTCGTCGAGCAAGAGCAACTCTTCCTGACCGTAGAACCCGAAGTCCTTGACCAGCTCACGCCGCTCATCGACCTGGATGCTTGTTCCCGAGCTCACGTTGGGCTGACCCGCGATCAGGTTTTGGGCCACGATCCGGGCGATGTTGAGGTCTCGCTCCTCGTACTGGAAACCACCCGACGTCCGCGATGTGTACGAGCCCGGACTGTGCGTGTAAATGAGGTTCATGCTCGAGTTGAGGTTCAAGTTGTCGCTGTCCGAGACAAGCGACGTGCCCGGCTGCCCATCGGCCGGCTCGAAGAACA
>CBDUCI010000298.1:0-2042 GCA_965365605.1 uncultured bacterium | reverse complement strand
TGGCGATCGGTGGTGTGGCGTTTCAGCCGATCCCTGAGCTTTGGGTACGAGCCGACCTGCAATGGGTCAATTGGAGCGCTGTCGACGGAATCCAGTTCCAGTTCGACGACCCGGCGCTCGATGGCCCGATCGGGTTGGATTACGATGACGCGTGGTCAGCGCGGCTCGGCGCTGAGGTCGAGTACCGTCCCGACGCGACTTTCCGAATCGGTTATGCATGGGAGGAAACACCAGCCGACGTCACCTCCGTCAATCCCCTCGTCCCCGATGCGACACGCAACAGTTATTCGATCGGACTCGGCTTGCATCGATCCCAATTCGATCTCGATTTTGGCTATCGATTTTCGCTGCTGGACGATCGCGAGGGCGTCGCCTTCCCCGAGAACGACTCCACGATCGACGGTGTTTACGAAACAGTAGAGCACTGGTTTGGAGCCGCGATTACGCGACGCTTGTGACCTTCGGGTCGGTTGCTGGAGAGCCGCCGCTCGGCTATAATCCGAAGTCACTCATGAGACTATCCAACGAACAGCGCGACGGCTTTATCGCCCAGTGCAGAGCGGCCGGGTTGTCGGTTACTCACCAGCGGCTAGCGACCTTTGAGGCCGTACTGGCGAACTGCAATCGCCACCCTTCGGCAGAGATCATCTACCAGACCGTCCGCGAGCGATACCCGACGATCTCATTCAATACGATCTACAAAAACCTCGAGCTTTTTGAAGAATTGGGGATCGTTGTGAAGGTCAACCCGCTGTACAATGAAGCGCGTTACGATGTCGACGTCCGACCCCACCATCACCTGATCTGTCGTCAGTGCAAGAAAATTATCGACGTGCACGATGACGAACTGGGCCAGGCGCTGCCGCCGGTAGACGCTGAGAACGGCTTTAAGGTGGAGAACTGGACCGTCCAGTTCACGGGACTGTGCGTTGATTGCCAGCCCACTCAAGCAGCGGTGTGAACCAACGCTGACGACCAACGTGGTGACGACCGACGTTGGAGCAAAAAACCGCTTGCACCCCGTCTAACTGGGGCGAGGCCGCGTTCGCCAGCCTCAACCATACCGCCTGGAGGTTGAGATGTCGTTGAAGCTAGCTCGCTTTGGAGTCCCGCCCTTGGTAATCGCGGTGGGCACCGTCGCGGTGTTTGTCAGCGATCGTGATGACCCGGTTTATAAAGCCGACCTGGCGCCGGTCGCTGCTCCAACCGTCATCAACGACGAACCGATCGATGGGTTTGCTCTCGGCCCGGCCGACGCTGCGCCCGAGCTGGTCGTTCTCGACGACCTGGCAGCTGAAGAAGCGAAGCCGACTCCACGCCGAGTCGCTGCGCCACAGGGACCGATCGTGCCGGTCGAACCCATTGCGGTACCAACTGCGACTGTGGTCAGCAGCGAGGCGCTGTCGATCGACGCGCCGTCGCTGGCTCTGGAACAACCCAATCCGAGGAGCTCCATTCGCGTCGATCCGCGGCGCGATACTGCGCGCGGCGGGATATCGACCGTGTCCGACACCGGCGTGCGACGAGGTGGTTTTCGTGTCAGCGTCTCGGTCGGTGGCGGGAACTGCGTCCCCAGAGGCATCACAGGGACGACGCTCGTCTTCGACCGCGGCGCAGGACTTAGTGGGATCGGTCTCGGCGGGCGACGCGGGGTCCGTTTCTAGCCGCAACCGTCTACGGTCGGATCCGACTCGTTTTGAGGTCGGGAACCCCCAGCGGAGCGAGGCGTACAAAACCTGTGTCCGTAGCCAGCCGAAGTCCCCATCGGAGGATGTGAGATGACCCGTTCGCGTACGATCATCCCGGCCGCGGTCTTGATCGCCGGCGTGCTCGCCTGTCAGGGCGAACCCGCGTCACGCGACACCACCCGGCGCGTGGTGTTCAAGCCCTCGCAAACCACGGCTTTGGCGAACGCGGACCAGGGCATGCCGACCGGAGGCGTCGGAATCCCCGGTTTGGCCCGGCGTGACCGGGACGGCCCGTATCTCGCGCAGGGTTTGCGCGAGGCAATTCTGCCGATCGGCGCAGATTCGACCTCGCTC
>CBDUCI010000297.1:0-2069 GCA_965365605.1 uncultured bacterium | reverse complement strand
AGGGGAGGATGTTGCAGATGAAGCAGCGGCCGAGGATTTACTACACACAAGAACAGAAGATGCTGATGTGGGATCGCTGGCAGGCGGGCGATTCGCTTCACGAGATAGCCCGCCTGTTTGATCGAGGTCATTCGTCAGTGCGGGGGGTCTTTGCCGAGACCGGTGGCCTCCGTCCGAGACGGCGTCGACGTTCACGACTCGCGTTGACCTTGGCGGAACGCGAGGAGATCTCGCGCGGTGTCGTGGCTGGTGAGTCGATCCGATCGATTGCCGCATCGCTGCGACGAGCACCATCGACAGTGAGTCGGGAGATAAGCCGCAACGGCGGTCGCCGTCGTTACCGTGCCAGCCGTGCCGACCAAGCCGCCTGGGACCGAGCGCGGCGGCCGAAGCCCTCTAAACTGGCACAGAACCGGGCACTGGCCCGCATCGTGGCACGCAAGCTCAAGGGCTTGTGGTCCCCCGAGCAGGTCGCGGGCTGGCTCAAGTACACGTATCCGGACGATGAGAGCTACCACGTGTCGCACGAGACCATCTACCGAAGCTTGTTCATCCAGGCCCGCGGGGCCTTGAAGAAAGAGCTGTTGCAGCACCTCAGGCGCAGCCGGATGATGCGCCGCGGGCGCGGCCACACACAGAAGACGGCGACCCACGGCCGCATCACCGGTACGGTATCGATCCGGGAACGGCCAGCCGCGGTGGAAGATCGTGCCGTACCCGGCCACTGGGAAGGTAACTTGCTGATCGGCAGCAACAATAGCCAGATCGCTACCCTGGTGGAGCGGCACACTCGATACGTGATGCTAGTGAGAGTGCCGAGCAAGGACACCAAGACCGTGATCAACGCCTTGATCAAGCACGCGCACAAGCTGCCCAGAGAACTCTACAAGTCGCTCACCTGGGATCGCGGCAAGGAGATGGCCGATCACCAACGCTTCAGCCTGGATACTGACATCAAAATCTACTTCTGCGACCCCAAAAGTCCCTGGCAGCGAGGCTCCAACGAAAACACCAACGGCTTGCTCAGGCAGTACTTCCCCAAAGGTATGGATCTCTCCAACGTCCACCAGAACAGACTGAATGCTGTTGCCAGACAGCTCAACGAACGACCACGGAAAACGCTAGACTTTAGAACACCGGCTGAACGGTTTAACGAATGTGTTGCATCCACCGATTGAACTCGCTCCCCGAAAGCGGACATTCGCATGAATTGGTCTAAAATGTCGGCTACTGACCCTTAGCGGCCGGCCGCCAGTTTAAGTAATTCCCAGAATTGACCGCGATTGGTGCCGGTTCATAATTGCCCCGGTAAAGGCAAAACTCGCCACGACAACTGAGGAAGAACAATGGCTGAAGAGTGGGGAACGAGTTGCCACTAGCGTTGGTTACAGGTGCAAGCGAAGGACTGGGGCGGGCCTTTTCCAAGCGACTTGCTGGTGACGGCTACCAGGTCGTGGCGGTCGCCCGCAACGAGGCTCGTCTGCAGAAGTTGGTCGGTGAGCTGGGTGATGGCGGGCATTCCTTTCTCACGGCCGACCTCTGTGAGACCGCGGGAGTGACTGAGGTAGCCGCAGCGTTGACCTCGAAGCACTTCGATCTGCTGGTCAACAACGCGGGGCTGGGGCGATACGGCGATTTCGCGACCAGCGATGAGCCTCACTCTCAGCAGATGATCCGACTGAACTGCGAAGCCCTGGTGACCCTGTCACGTGCTTTTCTCGAGAACGCCCGTGAGGGAGACGCCCTGGTCAACGTCTCAGGGGTCCTCGGACTGCTTCCAGTACCTGGCATGAGCGTCTACGCGGGCACCAAGGGGTTCATCCTTTCCTTCTCGCAAGCACTCTGGCACGAGCAGAAAGAGCGCGGCGTCTTCGTCATGGCGCTCTTGCCCGGGCCAATCGCGACGGATTTCAAGAGCCGCTCGGGCGGAGCAGCCAATAAGGGTCCCCCGGCTGCAATCACTCAAACCCCGGACCAGGTCGTCGAGCGCGCTATGCAGCAGCTCGCGAAGCGAAAGCGACCAGTCGTGATAGCGGCGGCTCGCAGGGCCCGGCTCCTGTTCTCCTTGT
>CBDUCI010000296.1:0-2069 GCA_965365605.1 uncultured bacterium | reverse complement strand
CGCGGGTGATGCAGATCATGCCGATCATGTTCACGGGCTTTTTCGCGTTCTTCCCGTCCGGCCTGGTCCTGTACTGGGCAACCAATACCGTGCTGTCGATTGCCCAGCAGTGGAAAATCAACAAGGTCGTCGAGAAAGAGGAAAAAGCCAAGAAGCCCGGTAAGAAAAAGAAAAAGAACCGGGACAAATAGCCGCCCCGACAGGCGGCCCCGGAGTCAGCGCACATAGCCCCGGCTGATGCGCGCTGGTCCCCCGTCAGGACGATTCAGCCGCCGGCGCTTTCCTTCGGATTGCACATCTGGATATTGCCGTTGAATGTCGCGCCGTCGGTAATCGCTACGCGCGGCGCAACAATGTTGCCATCGACGACCCCGCTCTCACGGACCGTGACGCTGACCGTGGCGGAGAGATCGCCCGTCACCTTGCCCTCGATGAATATCTTCGTTGCATTGACGTTGGCGACGATTTGGCCCTTGGGCTTTACCGTCAGGCAGCACTTGCCCTGGTTGATCGTGCCCTCGACCTTGCCCTCGATGACGAGGTCTTCGCCAGCCGACAGTTCGCCCTTGAAATGCAACGTTTCGCCGATCACGGATACGGGTTCGCCGGTTGTTTCGGGCACCTTGCGCACCGAGCCGGGCACGTCACGCAGTGCGATGACCTGCGACTCGGTGAGGGCCTCGTTGTCGTCGCCGGGAGATTTCATTAATTGTGTATCAGACATCGTCATTCTCCCGGGTTATCAGGCGGCATCAGCCGATTTCTTGGCGGGTTTCGCTACTTTCTTGCGCCGAGCAGCCGCCTCGGCGGATTCCTTTTTTGCGACCTCGTCGTTCGCGGCCACCGGCTCGGCTTCCTTCACGGATTCGGCGGGATTGTCGCCGGTCTTCTCGAAGCCCTTGCCGGTCATGTCGATGTTGCCGTTGAACGTCGCGCCCTCGAGCAGCGAGACGGTCGGGCTGGAAATGTTGCCGTTGATATTGGCGGTTTCCCGAACCGTAACCGACTGCGAACCGTGGATGTCGCCTTCGACATTACCTTCGACGGCGATGTACTCGGCGGAGACGTTGGCCTTGACGTTACCGCTCTCGCCGATCGTCAGGCTCGACGAGTGCCTGATCGATCCTTCGATGCTACCCTGGATCATCAGGTCTTCCTCGGCGGATAGCTCGCCCTTGAACTTCAGCGTCGGACCGAGAACCGATGCCTTCCGTGGCGCTGCCGTGTCGTATGGATTGCTCATGACGTCCTCCCTGGATGCCGGGCCGGGACTGGCCCTGTGTTCGGATAGTGAAGGCTCAATTTTGGAACTGGTTCACACTTTTTGCGGTGAACCCGGTCACAAAAACCGATCGGCGTCAGGCGTCGGCCAGGGCGGTTCGCACCTTCACCTCGGCGTGCAACGTCCGGTGCACCGGGCAGCGATCGGCAATCTCGAGCAGCCTCTGCCGCTCTGTATCCGCCAGGTTGCCCTCGAGCACGACCTCGCGTTCGAACTGGTCGATACGACCGTCTTTGCTTTCGCAATCTTCGCAGTCCTTCGCGTGGATCTTCCCGTGCCGGACGCGCACCGTGGCCGATGCGAGGTCGAGCTTCTTGTGAGATGCGTACATTTTCAGCGTCATGGATGTGCAGGCGGCGAGCGCCGCTGACAGGAGATCGTAAGGCGAAGGCCCCGCACCGGTGCCGCCGACGGACGCAGGCTCGTCCGCGACGAGTTCGTGACCGCCGGCCACGACCGGGGTGCGGAAACCGCCGATGTGCGTCTGCGCCGCGGTCTCGTAGTCCCCGGGTTCGGGCGCGCGTGATTTCCTGCCGGATTCTTCCGCTGCTAGGTAACGCGAAGCCCAGGCCGCCAGGACCCGGCCGGCGTAAAGTGAATCCTCGTCCCGGGTCAGCAGGTGGTTTGCCTCATCAAGACTGACGAAGCTCTTCGGGTGCAGCGCGGCGGCGAACAGGTTCGACGCATTGTCGATCTCGACGACGTCATCCAGGGGTGCGTGCATGATCAGCAACGCCTTGCGCAGCGAGCGGATGCTGCCGGGCAAGTCGTGTTGCTCCAGGTCGTC
>CBDUCI010000295.1:0-2075 GCA_965365605.1 uncultured bacterium | reverse complement strand
CCGAGCCCGCCGGCACCGATCCCGACATACAACAGCGGCTGGCTCCAGATCGATCCACCGCAAAGGCCTTCGTTGTACTCAAGCTCTGCGCGCAGCGCCGCTGTCTGACCCGGGGATAACGTCAGCAGCGTCGGGACTATCCTGTTGCGATCGATCTCGACCGCTTGTCCGGGCCGCATGCCAAAGGTCCGCGCGAGCGGGGAAACGACCGTGCCCTCGCCCAAGAAAACGATTCCACGCTCACCATCCGATGAGGTCTTCATCAGAACATTGGCATCGAGCACGGAAACGGGATTGTTTGCGACGTATGTGGTGAGTCTGCCCTTGGTCCATCGGGCCACCAAGCTGCCCCTGACCACGTCGACCGCAGTATTACCGGGCCGAAACGGATCGTTCAACAGCCTGTACTCCGCACCTTGTCCCACGCGTAGCGTGGAGCCGCCCAACTGATCGTCGAGATCGCGATTGCGAATCTGCGGAAAGAAAACCAATCTGCCAGCCTGGTTCGCCCGCTTGACCTTGACCTCAACGTGAAGACCCGAGCTCACCAAAACGCGATCATCGAGTCTCAATGTTTGATCAGACGCTGCTGGCTTGATCGTCGTCTCGCGGTCGATGCGGACGCTCGAAACCGGTGGTTTGACAGACTTCACATCCCGGCCACCCCCGATCTCTTGCTTAATGCACTCAAGTTCGGCGACCGATCTCTGGGCAGTCTGACCCAAAAGCGTCGAGACGCAGAGCGCCGACGCGACGAGCGCCGCAGAGACGCTGCCAAGCATGCCTGTATTCTGCACGATTCTGGCCCTCAGTTCATACGGTGCACAGGACACCTATCCTGCTAACTACCACTAATTTATACAAGTTCCGTGCCGATTGTGCGACAGGGCTCAGAAGTGCCGTTTTCCCAATAAAGAAGGGCCCCGTCGGCGACGGGGCCCTCTCTGCACGTTGGCCTCGAACGGGCTGGCTGGCTTACTCCGTCTCCGCAGCCGCCGTGTTGCTGTGCCACGTATCGACCGCCAGCAACCACTCGCCGTCAACGTTCTTCAACACGGCCACGTATGTTCCCGCGTCGTCAAACGTTGTGCCATCCGCATTGATCATCGGGCTGGCATAAGGCCCAACAACGTAGGCGACGTCTCCGGACTCGGCGATTCCCATGTCGTCGATCCCGATATCACTCGCGCCGAACTTAACCTCGGTAAACATCTCTGCGAAGGCCGCCTCGATCGCCGCCCTCCCCTCTGCTGGCAGTGCACCCGGCATGACGAGAATCGCGTCCTCGGCGTACAAGCTCGCCAACGCAACGGGATCGGCGGCTAACGCAGCCTCGCTCCACTTTGCGTTGGCGGCTTCGATCTCCGCCCGAATCGCATTGGCATCGACGGTAACGGTCGCTTCCTCGGTGGCACCGGCCTGTTCAGCCTCCTGCGTTTGGCAGGCGGCCACAAAACCGAGCATAAGTACCGCCACGAGTATCCTCTTAGCTCCTAGCATTTGCTGGCTCCACTTGTTGTGAGTGATTCTGTGTGTGGCCCGACCCGCCCCTGATCGTACCCGAGATGATGGACGACCGCAACAGGGGCACTTACGACTTCGGGATCTCCTTTTGCGGATCGACGAATGGCTTGGGAACGACGACCGCCCCCCGTTCGTCGCCATCGGCCACCGTCACCGTAAGTCGCGTCCCCAGCCCGCCGTGTTCAGTCGGGAGCATCACGTACCCGATGTTCTTCTCGAGCCGCGGGGAGTAGACCGCGGAAGTCACGTGTCCGACCCCGGTCCCGTTCACCCTAGCCGTCCAGCGGGTCATATTGAGGTCGACCGGTTCACCATCGATCTCGACGCCCACCAACCGGCGTCGTGGCCCCGCTGCCGCGACCCTCTCGAGCGCACTCCGACCGATGAAGTCACCCTCCCGGTCCAGGTTCACCTGCCAGTCGAGGCCAACCTCGTACGGGTTTGTGTCGAGCGTCATGTCGACACCGTAGTTCAGGATCCCGGCCTCGATGCGGCGAATGTCCGATGGGCCGGTGGCGGCGATGTCGAACGGGCGCCCGGCTTCCATCACC
>CBDUCI010000294.1:0-2077 GCA_965365605.1 uncultured bacterium | reverse complement strand
TCCTGCCGCCTCGTAGAAGGCTTCGGTCCACTCGTCGAGGCCGATCCCGAAGTCCGTGCCGTTGCGAATTATGACCACGTCGTGTGCGGGTGAGATGTAGATGACCTGACCTCGGTCACCTTCGGCAGCAATGTCGGCGGGTTCGCCTTCCCTGAGCTTCCCGTACCACATGTACGCGTAGTACCCCGCTCCGTTGTCGTAAATGAAGGGCGTGAAACTCTGTGAGTAGTAGTCGGCGTTGTGCGTACTGGCGTCAAAACCCGTCGATTCCTCAACCCAGCTCCGAGAGACGATCTGGACTCCGTTCCAGTCTCCGCCGTGGAGGATCAATCGGCCGAGCTTGGCGTAGTCGATGGCGCGGGCGTTGAGGCCGGTTTCCATCTTCTCAAAGCCGCTCTCGTCGCTGTCGATGGCCCAGGCCCCGTCGTATTCCATGCCCAGTCGGTCCCACAGTCGAGTCTGCGTGTACTCGGTGACCGACATGCCAGTGCTGCGTTCCAGGATCATCCCTAGAAGCTGAGGGTGGTACTTGTTGTAGTTGAAATACCGGGCGGGTGAATCGACGATCTTCGTGTTCTCCAGCGAGATCTTGCGCTGGTCGGGGTAGAAGGTGGTGAGCGGATCGTCACCGTTGAAGAGGAACCACCGCAAATCCTGGTAGTCGAGCCCCGCTGCCATGCGGAGCAGGTCTTTGATGGTTATGCCCTCGAACCCCTCGTCGCGTTCGCTCAGTTCCGGGAGGTAGATCGTGATGGGATCGTCGACGCTGCCAATAAACCCCTCATCGATGGCCATCCCCACGAGTACAGAGTCGAAAGATTTGGCGACGGAAAAGGAAGTCAGCATTGTGTCTCGCTGGGTGCCGTTGAAGTAGCCCTCGTAGAGAACCCGGTCATCCTTGATGACGACTAGCGCCTGCGTGTGGGCACCGGCCAGAAACCCATCGAAGTCCTCAACGCCCAACGCAGCCTCGAACACACCTCTCACTCGATCCTCGTCCGGGGCGTCGGTGAAGACGAAGGGATCTGAGGACGCCGTCAGGGTCCTCAGAGGGAACGTATAGAGGTAATCCTCGTACTCCGACTGAATCGAAGTCAGCACTCGCCAAACGTATAGAGGGGAATAGACGAGCGCGCCGGTGACGGCCCAGACCACGACGAGAAGGACAAGAGAACCCAGCATCCAACCGAAGCGCCTCGGCCAAGTCATACGTCCTTCACAACCTCGCAACTCCGAACATAACAACAGCGACCAGCCAGTGGTCACGATCCCGCACATAACGGCACTGATGCGCTCTGGATGTCGGCTGCCAGGTGGTGGCTATGGGAAAGGACCAGGTCGTGTGTAGTCGAAGCGGTAGATCTCTGGCGTTCGTGACCACCCAAAGTATGGGCCCGCAGTGCCACCTCGAAGGAACAGCTCCGCTTGCCCATCCTCGTTGATCCAATAGGAGCGGGTCTTGACTCCGAGCGGGCGTTTCCACACCTGCAGCTCAATCCGGCCCGTCAACAAGCACTCGACCAGCGTCAGGGTGGCTTGGATGTGGTCTTCGCTCGGGAAGGGCCACACTCTTCCGGTTTCAGCGTCCTCGGATCGGAAGTGCTCATGCTCCGCACCGTACGAAACAATGATCTCGCCACCGCCGCTGGCGTCCACATCGACCCTCAACTCAGGGCGATTGCTGTGTAACAGGGTGACGTGAAAGCCGTTGGTATCGGCGACCACGGAGGATCCAGCGACGTCGAGCTGTGGTGGATTCAACCGCTCGAGGATCGCCGCAAGTCCCTCGGCAACGGTCCGCTGCTCTGGATTCAGCGCCCCCTCGACCTCCAGTATCCACGACGTCATGTGCACAGCCTGCCACAGCCATCTGATGACACAAAGCAAGCGCGCCGACTTGCAGCTGCTGATGCGACACGCACACCGATCGCCAGGTATGCGCCATATCGCCCACCCGGTCGATTGGAAGGTCGGGGTTACCTTCCACCTCTTTTCGTATTACGATATTGTGATGTGGAGATCCACCGGTCGGCACGCAAGCACGGCATCGACGACGCGGTCATCCGCCACGCCCTCG
>CBDUCI010000293.1:0-2090 GCA_965365605.1 uncultured bacterium | reverse complement strand
CCGACGACAGGGTGATCGAGCTCGAACACGCGAACATGGGTGGCGAGGATTTCAGTCGTTACTTGAACCTGGTGCCGGGTTGCTACGTCCGGTATGGCGCCAGGGTCGAGGGGCGTGAAGGGTTCCCCAGCCACTCGAGCAAGTTCGAGTTCGACGAGGAAGCGCTGGCGATCGGTGCGGCTTGGCTAGCCGAGATCGCCACGGTGGCAGGCCGAGAGATCTTGAAGGAATAGGACGATAGCCGACGGTAAGACCCCGGTCGTGGTCCGCGAAGCGGACGAAGCAGATGCCGCGCACATCAGTGGGATCTTTCGTGCGACCTACGGCGACGATTACGCCTACCCTGAGTTTTACGACGAGAAACTGCTCAAGAAGATGATCTTCAGCGACGACACGATCGTGCTCGTCGCCGAAAGAACAGAGGACGGCCTGATCCTCGGAACCGCTTCGGTCGTGATGGACGTCGGCGCGTTCAGTGACCTGCTGGGCGAGTTTGTTCGATTGGCCGTGCACCGCGAGGCGCGTGGGCATGGCGTCGGCAAGCTGCTGATGGAGGGCCGCCTCGACCGCATCCGCGACCGCCTCCACATAGGGATCACCGAAGCTCGCGTCGTGCACCCGTTCTCCCAGAAAATCGCCGAGACGTACGGTTTCGCGGCGGTCGGGTTTCTGCCGATGAAGGTCCAGATAGCGAATCGGCGAGAGCACGTGGCGATCATGTATAGACACTTTGGACCGTCGATCGAGCTGCGCCGCAACAACCCACGCATCGCTCCCGAGGTGTACCGGCTCGGGGTCATGGCGATGAACCACGTCGGACTCCCCAACGATTTGATCGTGGACGAAGCGTCGGCTCCCTATCCGTACGGGGAAGACTTCGAGATCGTGGAGATGACCGCCGATGGGTACTCGGACCTCCTGCGGATCGAGCGCGGTCGAGTGCGCAACCGAGAAATATTCGGGCCGCTCCAGCTTCACTACGGCGTGTTCATGCTACAGGCAAAACAGTCGAATTACCTCGTCGCGCGTGATAACGGGCGCATAGTTGGGGCGATCGGGTTCACGCTCGACAAGTTCGATCGCGACATCCGAGTCTTCGAGTTAATCACGTTGGACGACCATGTGGTGCGGTTCCTTTTCGAGGAGCTGGTGCGCTACGGTCGTGACGAGCACGGGATCGTCGTAATCGAGGTCGATGCCGCCGCGGACGCGACGCGAATGCAGCGTACGCTACTGGAGTTGGGTTTCGTGGCTTGTGCCTACGTGCCGGCGATGGCGTTCCAGCGGACCGAGCGCCGGGATGTCGTCAAGTTCGTGCGGCTGTTGGAACCGCTGGTGCTCGGCGAGGTGGCGTTGATCGACACGACACAGGCGATCGCCGACGCGGTGCTGGCAGCGTTTTCTCAGCGCCAAGTGATACCTCGGATCAGCGAAGTCGTCGATCGGGTTGCGCTGTTTGACGGACTGAACGACGAACAGGTGCAACGGGTCGCGGGCTACGCCAGTTACCAGAAGTACGAGACCGGCGAGAGCATTCTGGAGGAAGGCACCCGGGGCGAGGAGATGTACCTGATCCTGAGCGGTGAGGTCGACATCATCATGTCCGGATCTGATACGCCCATCGGGCGTGTCGGGCCTGGGGAGTGTCTCGGGGAGGTCGCGATGCTGACGCGTGCGGATCACATGGCGAACGGCGTCGCCCGGACACCGGTCGAAGCCGGCGTGCTGACGTGCGAGCGTATCGGAAAGCTGGTCCGACTGAGGCCCGACATCGGCGTGGTGCTCTACCGCAACGTCGCGCGCGGGCTGGGCGACAAGTTGCGACGCGCGGACTTCGAGATCATCGAGGAGGCCAAGTAGCGGCTCGCACGCGCGAAAAGTAAACCAGCAACAGACCCGCCAGAATCGTCACCCCGCCCAACACCAGCCGCCACGTAAGTGTCTCGTCGAGAACCCACCACCCGAGGATGATCGCGACGACCGGATTCACGTACGTGTATGTGCCGACTTTGCTGCTCGACATGTGCGCCGTAATGAATGCGAACGCGGAAAATCCGATCAGCGAGCCGACGAGCGCGAGGTACACGATC
>CBDUCI010000292.1:0-2108 GCA_965365605.1 uncultured bacterium | reverse complement strand
AGGTGTACCGCGCGTCGTCGGTCAGCACCGCCCTGCGATCTCCGAGTCCTTCGGTGACCCGGGCATCCAGGAAGTAATCGGCGATGTTGAGATTCGGCGGCGGTCGATAGGACATGCGCCGATGATACGCAGTACGAGGGCGAGGGGAAAGGCGCGACGTGATAATACGGAAGTGGGCCGACATGACGTGGGAAGAGGCCCGTGAGCAGGGAAGTGCCGGGGCGATCGCGATCCTTCCGGTGGGCGCGATCGAGGCTCACGGCCCGCATCTGCCGCTGGCAACCGACGTCGTCATCGCCAGCGCGATGGCCGAGGCCGCCGCCGAAAGGTTGGTCGATGGCGGGAGCAAGGTCGTGCGCCTGCCGCCGGTTTGCTACACGGCGGCTGACTTCGCGTCCGGTTTTGCGGGAACGATATCGGTATCGCCCGCGACTGTAACCGCGATCATCGTCGATATCGCGCGGAGCCTGGCTCCTCACGGGTTTTCGACGCTGGCGATCGCTAACGCGCATCTTGATCCGAACCACATCGCGGCACTCCACGCTGCAGTCGAGGCGTGTCGCAACGAAGCGATTCAGGTCATCTACCCGGATATCACCAGGAAACCGTGGGCGCTTCAACTGACCGATGAGTTCCAAAGCGGTGCGTGCCACGCCGGTCGATACGAGAGCTCAATCGTGATGGCAGTGGATCCGAGCCTGGTGGCGGACGATCGGCGCCGGGCGCTGGCGCCAAACCCGGCTTCGCTCTCGATGGCCATCCGGGCTGGTCAGAAGACGTTTGAGGAAGCCGGCGGACCGGCGGCCTATTTTGGCGATCCGGCGGCAGCGAGCGAAGAAGAGGGCCAAAGCACGATTCGGGTGCTGGGATCGATCTTGGTGGCAGCGATCGAGCAGGGGGGCGAACAGACTGATGAGGATTGACGGCAAGACTGCAGTAGTAACGGGTGGTGGGCGTGGGATCGGTGCGGCGATCGCCCGCGCGTTGGCGGAGGCCGGAGCGGCGGTCGTAACGACGGCTCGGTCCGAGGCCGAGGTCGAGGCGGTTGCGGCCGAGATCACTCAAGGGGGCCATACCGCTTCGGCGATCACGTGCGACGTGACAGATCCGGAGAGCGTCGACCGTCTCTTAGACTACGCAACCGAGACCGGAAACGGAGTTGACATCTTGATCAACAACGCGGGCGTTGCCGAGGCCGCACCACTGGCCAAGACGACACTCGAGGATTGGAACCGTGTGTTGGCCAGCAACGCCAACGGGACGTTTCTGTGCACTCGGGCGTTCGCCGGCCCGATGGTCGACCGCGGCTGGGGGCGGATCGTTAACATCGCCTCGATCGCTGGACTCACCGGAGCGAAGTACATAGCGGCCTATGCGGCCGCGAAACACGCCGTAGTGGGTCTTACCCGCAGCGTCGCGGTCGAGCTGGCGGCCACCGGCGTGACGGTGAACGCTTTGTGCCCGGGTTATGTGAACACCGACATGACGGCGGCGTGGCTCAAGCGGAACATGAAACAAACGGGTCGTTCACGCGAAGATACAATGGCGGCGATGTTAAAGTCGGCCCGCCAAACCAGGTTGATCGAACCGATGGAGATCGCAGACGCAGCCCTATGGCTGTGTCGGGATGGCGCGGGCGGGGTCAATGGCCAGGCGATCGTCATCGACGGTGGGGGGTTGGTAGCATGAGCTTGGAAATCATCAACCCCAATGAGCTGGGCTCGCCCAGGGGGTGGAATAACGGGATGCTCGCATCGGCTGGTGGGCGAATCCTGTTTGTCGCGGGACAAGTCGGAAGCGATCGGACGGGTCAAGTCGAGCCGTCAGGTTTTGTCGAGCAGTTTAGCCGGGCGCTCGAAAATGTGTTGACCGTTGTGCGCGACGCCGGTGGGGGGCCCGAGGATATCGGCCGACTGACGATCTACGTCACCGATCGTGCGGAGTATCTCGCGTGCCGCAAACCTCTGGGCGAGCGGTACAGGGCGCTCATGGGGTCCCACTACCCGGCGATCGCACTGCTCGAAGTGGCTGGCCTGGTGGAGGAAAGCGCTGTCGTCGAGATCGAGGCGACCGCCGTCCTGGGCGAAAAGAGAGGGTCGTGATATTCG
>CBDUCI010000291.1:0-2164 GCA_965365605.1 uncultured bacterium | reverse complement strand
TGGTTCGTCGAGCGGCGATCGGGAAGAGCAGCTTCCGTCACGGATTCGGATCGGAGTCGGCGTGGACCTCAACGAGCTGTTCAGCATCCCGGAGGGGTATGGGGCGCGAGTGCTGTTCGACGTCGAGACCGATGCGCGTGAGATCTCGACCACGAGCCAGCACTTCGGGGGAGCCGTCACGTTCCGCGAGGTGGTGACCGTGCGCGGTGGCATCGTCTCGATCGACAACCCGTTTGTCGACGACGGAGACGGTAGTCGGCAGATCGGCGGGACCTTCGGCATCGGCATCTATTATGAGGGTTTCGAAGCCGACATCGCGCGTGAGGTGTCGGTCAGTGAGCTGGGTGACGAGACCCACTTCGCTGTCGGTTGGCGCTTTTAGGCTGACGCGGCGATGTCGTTCGTCGCTAAGGAAATCTTTCTCACCAGCGGTGTCGGGCGGCACCGGGAAAAGCTCGCCTCATTCGAGCTCGCGCTGCGCAGCGCGGGGATCGCCGAGTTCAATCTGGTCCGGGTTTCCAGCATCTTCCCGCCCCACTGCAAGCTGATCTCTCGCAAAAACGGATTGGCGAAGTTGAAGCCCGGGCAGATCCTGTTCTCGGTCCTGGCCGAGTGCGCGACCAACGAGCCGCACCGGCTGATCGCGTCGTCGATCGGAGTCGCCATCCCGCGTGACAGCGGCCACTACGGGTTTCTCTCGGAGCACCACGCTCACGGTCAGAAGGAGCAGCGGGCCGGTGATTACGCCGAGGACCTGGCGGCGGAAATGTTGGCCACCGTGCTAGGTGTCGACTTCGATCCCGAAGCTGCGTGGGACGAGCGCAGAGAGATCTGGCGGATCTCCGGCGAGATCGTCACCACCCGGAACAAGACGCAATCGGCGATCGGCAGTGCGGACGGGAAGTGGACCACCGTCGTCTCGGCGGCGGTTCTCCTGGAGTAGAGCAATGGGGAACTTCCTAGGCTTGAAAGACGCCGAGTGCGGCTATGACGAGAGCGCAGCGGTGATCGTGCCGGTGCCGTACGAGCGAACCGTATCGTGGGGCGCGGGGACAGCCAACGGGCCGGCGGCGATCCTGACCGCATCGGACTACGTCGAGCTGCACGACGAGATCTTGAACGAAGAGCCGCATCGCGTGGGCATCCACACCGCTCCGCCGGTGGCGGTCGATCAACCCGATCCCGAACAGTTCCTCGCCGACCTCGAAGCGGTCGCCGCCCGGATGTTTGCCGACGGCAAGTTCCCGGTGTTCTTGGGTGGTGAACACGGGCTGACGACCGGTCCGGTGCGGGCCGCCAACGCAGCGTTCGACGATCTCACCGTGCTACAGCTTGATGCTCATGCCGACTTGAGAGACAGCTACCACGGGACCCGTTGGTCGCACGCGTGCGTCATGCGGAGAATCATAGAGCTCGGCGTGCCGATAGCCTCGGTCGGGGTGCGTGCGGTGTCGCCCGAAGAAGCCGAGCTGATCCACGCCAACGACATCCCCGTCTTTTGGTCGCACAGGATCGCGCAAGGCGACGAGTGGATAGAGACGGCGATCAATACGCTCAGCGACAACGTCTACCTGACGTTCGACGTCGATTTTTTCGATCCGGCGGTTATGCCATCGACTGGCACCCCCGAGCCCGGGGGCGGCGACTGGCACGGCGCGATGCGCTTTCTGGCCAAGGTGTTCGCCCGGCGTCGCGTGGTCGGCATGGACGTCGTCGAGCTGGCGCCGATCGCGTGGCTTGCTGCCCCCGACTTTATGACCGCACGGTTGGTGTATAGGGCGATCGGGTACCGCTTCCACGAGTGGGGCTCCTGAGGCGGAATAGTCACCGAGGGCTCTGCGTACTTATCTTACAGGTTTAAGCATGCACAAACCGATGACGATACGCGCGGGTCTCACCCTTGTGCTCATCGCGGGGAGCGTAGCCGCTTGGGGGTGTCGGGCCGAATCCGCCGCCAAGAGCGAGGATGGAACACCCATGCTCGAGCCGATCAGGGCGGCGGCCCCGTTTGCGCTCGCGACGCTTGACGGCGACTCGCTCCTGTCGGCCGACATCAGCCAGGAGTACCTCGATCTCACCGCCCTGACCGGTGGTCATGAACTCGTTGATGCAGACGGGCGAGTAGACCTCCGTCATCTCGTTGGTCGTGCCGGGACTGGGAAGC
>CBDUCI010000290.1:0-2171 GCA_965365605.1 uncultured bacterium | reverse complement strand
CGCGCCAGATCCAGGCATCCTCGATTCGGCGTCCAAGGCCGGTTGCGTTCAACACCCCTAAACCCCTCCTTGGCAACAATATAGCGCCACTCCTGTAGATAACCCGTTCTCCCCCAACGGACGCCTGTTGCAGAGTTGTATAACGAACCGACCAGCCGATGGATACTGGCTGCGAACGTTGGTGCGGGAGCGATGACTTTTGACGTCGAGGACGGTGATTCGTTCACCTATCCGGCGATCAACCTGGGCGGCCGCTTAGGCTACGCGGTCTCACCGATGGTCACACTCTTCGGTAACGTTCAGGGAGACATCGCCTTCAGCGACGAAGATGAGATTGCGACCGACAACGCGTGGGTCTGGCCCCTGGCGTTTGGCGTCGAGAGCTCGACTCGGTAGTTCTTCCGCACGACCTCCCTCCCAAGAAGCGGCGAGCGTTGACCCACGCTCGCCGCTTCTCTCGGTGTTGAAACCGGTCCACGTATCCCGCAAGCCAACATCCAACGGTGAACCTGCAACGTTCATCGTTCTCGAGGTCGGCAACTCGACCTCCAGGAGCGGGTTCAATTCGCTTTGCGCCCTCGGACGTTGACCCCGACGGTGCCAAATTTGCCCGCGCTCGAGGCCTGCGGTGCCCCCTCGAAGACCGCCTTGCGCCACGGGAACTCCACATCTTCGAACCCCGCCCCCTCGATCGCCGCTCTAAGCTCTGCTTCCAGCAGAGCGCCAGCGATTCAACCGGTCCAGAGGTCGATGTCTTGCTTCGCCTCTTCCGAAACGGCTCGCTCGACGAGGATATCGGCGATCTGCAGCCGCCCCCCGGGGGCGAGCACGCGGTGCATCTCGGCCAGCGCACGCGCTTTGTCTGGCGTCAGGTTGAGGACTCCATTCGAGATCACGACGTCGGCCCATGCATCGTCGACGGGAAGATCCTCCATCAATCCCTCACGAAAGTCGACGTGAGCGAACCCGGCCTCATCCGCAGCCGCTCGCGCCACTTCGAGCATCGAGGGTGTCATGTCGATTCCCACGACCCGTCCCTCGGGGCCGACTATCTTGGCCGCGATCAGGGAGTCGATCCCTCCACCACACCCTACATCAACGACCCGCTCTTGTGGCCGCAAAGCCCCCAGCGCAAACGGATTTCCCGTCCCCGCGAACCGCTCGATCGCGGACTCGGGAATCCCCTCGAGCCACTCGTCCTCGTAACCCACGATCTTCGCCAGCACGTGACCTGTGTGGAAGTGGAAGCCATGCGCGGGGTTCACGGCGACAGTGTCGTACTCCTTCTGAATCGCTTTCCGCAGGACGTCGACATCCACGTCCGCCGGTGCGAGAGATTCTCGGAGCGAGCCGTCTTCGGCCATCAACTCTCCCTAATTGGCAGCTCAGGCTTGCGCCAAACCAACCGACCTACGGCGCCTGACATTCTCCGGTATGATCCAGAGAGACACCTGCAGCCGATGCTTCGCATTGATTACCGTACGTCTGTCCGTCGCAGCCACATACTGGGTCAAAGTTGTCGGGGCAAGCATCAGGAATAACCCGACATTCTCCGGCGCGATCGATGACGTCGCATGTTCCGTCTTCGTGCTTGCAGAAAAGCCCCTGATCACACCCGAGCCCGGCTACTGTTCCGCATGTGTCGCCTTCGCCGCCCATGCCCCCGTTCAATTCGCTGGGGCCACTGCTGCACGCGGTCACTGCTGCGATCAAGAAGCCAGTCGCAAACAAGCACCAGTTAGCGTTCGTAGGCGCTGCCACCCTGAAGTGACCCCCTTCAACTAAGGTCTATCCTGTTCGACCCTCACGCGTCGAGGATACAGAGTTTTGTGTCAACGTGTCAAAATCCCCCGATACACCACGCTCATGGCTTCCCGGGACAGTTGTGGTCGAACACGAATCGCTCTACCTGCACGTCGCCGCCGGCATCGGCCAAGCTAAGCCTTTGCTACGCGGCTCAAGAAACGACCCGGGATTTCGTCACTCCGATAGTTCATGACCGATTGCGGAGACCCCGTTGACCAGCGCGGCGAAATCGCTGCGCCGGCTTCTGTGGTTGCAGATCGCGACCCGGATCGAGAAACAATCGCCTAGCTCCGTCGATGATGGGGTCGCGATCCCTCTCTCATGCAAAGCCATCAGAATTTCTGCGTTGAGATTTCAGGTTTTGG
>CBDUCI010000289.1:0-2175 GCA_965365605.1 uncultured bacterium | reverse complement strand
GGCATGAAGCGGCTGCTGCTCGATCTGCGCTCCAACGGTGGCGGTCTGCTCGATCAGGCGATCGAGGTGGCCGATCAGTTCCTGCCCAAGGACACCCTGATCGTCCGCGATGACCGACCGATTCGCGACGGGAAGTACATGGTGTGCGTTGACGGCTCCGCCTACAGCTACAAGGCGATGCGCCATGCGCTCGAGTTAGCGCACACGTTTGGCGCAAAGCTTTTTGTTTGCAGCGCGTTCGACGTCGAGTACCACCACGTCGTCTTCCACAACATCAAAGATGTGTTATCGGTTCAGGCGTCAAAGGTGTTCAAGTTCGAGGAACAGGAAGAGCTTCACAACAACATCATCGACAAGGGGTTGCTCAAGCTGTGTCAGGCGAACATCAAGCGCGCCCAGGTGATGGCCGAAGAGTACCCCGACGTCGAGGTCGAGACCCAGATCTTGATCGGCAAGCCGTTCCAAGTCGTGCTGCAGTGGGCCGAGGAGATCGAGCCGTCGCTCCTCATCCTCGCGCGCCACGGCAGCCATCGGATCGAGGGAACCGAATTGGGTTCCCAGGCCGAGAACCTAGCCCGCTTGGCGCCCACTAACGTGCTGCTGATCGGAACCACCGAAGTCCATCCGGAAGAGATCCCGTGGATCGAAGAGGATGGGGAAACGGGTCTCGAATGGGCACCCGAGGCGGAAGTCCGGATCCTCCGGGTGCCGCCGTTCGCGCTGGGCATCGCCCGCAAAGCGGTCGAGGAGTACGTGATCGAACGGTACGGTTCCAATGGCAAAGGCTCGAGCGCGTTACCGATCGTGACCAACGCTCGGCTCGATGAAGCGATCCAGAAACTGCTTCCCACTCACATGCAGCTCATCATGGGAATCGGCACCGCCGAAGAGTTGGCGCTCGCGGAGGTCAAGGCGGAAGAGGCGATGAAGCGCACGTTGGTGGAAGGACACGACGACACCCCCACGCCTGACACGCGGATCGTGGAGGCCAAGTGTCCTTACACCGGCCACGTTGAACAGCGACCGTGGACAGCCAGCGATCCCGTCGTCTGGACGCACGAAGCGCGCCAACGGTTAGAGCTGGTTCCGCTTATCGCGCGCCCATTGGCCCGCAACACCGTCGAGCGCTTCGCCCGTGATCGTGGATGGTGGCGCATCACAACGCCGGTCATGGACGAGAACAAACAGGCGATGATCGAGGCCGACGAGTTCGATCTCGACACGATGCTGGTCATGTTCAAGGAGCTGCAGACAAAACAGATCAAGGCCGCCGCCGAAGGTGTCGATGGACTGACACCCGAGATGCGCAGGTTCATCGACGAGGCCAAGGAGGCCGGGGTCACGCGGTGTCCGATTCGGGATATCGAGGCCGCTGCGGACAAGTGCCCGGTGGACTTCAAGACCGCCACGCCCGCGGAAGCAAAAGCCGCGATCGAGGCGGTCATGAACGAGCAGAAGCCAGACGCCAACGGCGATCAGCGGGACGAAGCTTGATCTCGGCAGTCCCGCATATCGTGGCGTGGAACCTCACCCGGCGCTGCAATCTCGCTTGTGCTCATTGTTACATCGCGGCCGGATCGTGGCACGCCCCTGGAGAAGAGCTGACGACCGGTGATTGCCATCGGATCGTGGACGAGATCCTGGCGGTCAACCCGTCGCCGATGTTGATCCTGTCGGGTGGGGAGCCGCTGCTGAGGGATGACCTGGAGTCGATTGCCGCTCGCGCTTCGGCCGGGGGTGCGACGGTTGTCGTTGGCACCAACGGCACTCGATTGACCGACGCGCGAATCGCGTCGCTCATGGACGCCGGCGTCCAAGGTGTCGCGGTGAGTGTCGATTCCTTGGACCCGCTGTATCACGATCGTTTTCGGCATGGAGCGGGCGCGCTTTCGGACACTTTGGCCGCGGTCGAGCGATTGCGCGACAACCGCCTGGATCTCGTTCTGCAGACCACCGTGACGCGGGGGAATCGAGCCGAGATCGGGCGGCTCGCATCATTGGCTGCCGATTCCGGGGCCGTTGCGTTCAACGTCTACTTCGTTGTCGCCACTGGAAGGGCCGACACTATGAAGGGGATGTCGACCTCTGAAAACGATGATGTCTTGGCTGAGCTCGCTGAGCTCGAGCACACCTATCGTGGACGGATGCTCGTCCGGTCGAAGTGCCAACCCCAGA
>CBDUCI010000288.1:0-2187 GCA_965365605.1 uncultured bacterium | reverse complement strand
CAGTACGATCGGCAACTCGCCTTTGACCGGGCCGCCTCGTTCTTGAAGATGGCGGCCGCGCTGGTCGGCGTTACGACCGCCCTGGCGGCGATTAGCGAAGCACGAAAGGCCCGTCGATCGTTGTCGGCGGGAGAGTGGCCACCACCGGGAACGCGCGTCCTCGTGGAAACTCCCATCATGGAGGGTGAACCGGCTCGTCGCCGAGCCAGATTCATACTCGTGTTGTCAACGATCATGCTCGTGATGGCTGTCGGGTTGCAGGTATTCACCTGGCTGTTTGTGCGGTCCTACATGACCTCGTAACCCCGAGCACCATGCCGGAGCTTCCAGAGATCGTCGCCTATCAGCGTGCGCTCGAGCCACGGATCGTTGGCGCCACGCTGACTGACGTCCGCTTGCGGTCGTTTGCGTTGCTCAAGACGTTTGAACCACCGCTCGACGAGCTCGTGGATCGGCGGGTCAACGGCGTCGACCGGATCGGAAAGCGGCTCGTCGTCGGCTTCGACCCTGATCTCTTCATCGCCCTCCACCTCATGGTTGCGGGCCGCCTGCGATGGGCAGAGGCGAAGTGGGAGATCCCCCGCAGGCGTGGGCTGGCAGCGTTTGACTTTTCAACCGGCTCGCTGCTGCTGACTGAGGCCGGTACAAAGCGTCGCGTGGCGCTGCACGTCGTGCGTGGCACCGACGCGCTCCGGGCACTCGACCCCGGTGGCATCGAGGTCCTCCACGCGTCGCTCGCGGCGTTCGGAGACAGGCTCCTTCGAGGGCGGCACACCCTCAAGCGGGCGTTGACCGACCCCCGAGCCTTCAGCGGGATCGGCGGCGCGTTCGCCGACGAGATCTTGCACGCGGCGAGGCTGTCACCGCTGCAGTTGAGCATGAACCTGGACGCTGGTGAAATCGACCGCCTATGGCGAGCGGCGCGGCGAGTCCTCGGAGGGTGGATCGAGATCCGGTGCGCCGAGGCCGGAGACGGGTTTCCCGAAAAAGTGAGCGCTTTTCATCCCCAGATGGCCGTACACGGTAAGTACCGCGAGCCGTGTCCCGTCTGCGACACCCCGATCCAGCGCATCGTGTACGCCGACCGTGAGACGAACTACTGCCCCACCTGCCAGACCGGTGGCCGCGTACTCGCCGATCGCGCGCTCAGCCGGTTACTCAGGGAAGATTGGCCCAGCTCGGTCGAGGAGCTGGACGAGGGCTGACGGCACCGTCGCGAGTCGAGGCCCAACCCGGCCCAGAAGCCGGCGATCGATCCCACCAACGCACCCACCGCACACAACCCTTCGCCACACCCATCGTGGATCAACACCGCCAACCCCAGTCCGCCGGCGGCCCCGAGTCCAGCACCGATCCAAGCCCCATCGAAATCCGAGTCACACCGATCGTTATCGATTTGCAGGGGCACCGACTCCGCTCGAGCCACGTTGAACGGCGGCGGGCCGAATTGTGCCGATGCCCCACCATGCAGGAGCACCGTCAGAATCAAAACGCTCAACGCACCTTTCATCGGGCACCTCAACACTGCACGTTTTCACGCTAGCAATCCGACAGCCGATAGCTAAACGACTTCGGGCGCTTTACGTAATCGTGATCACAGCTGTTGTTGTACTGCAGCGGTCCCTTGGGGCTGCCGCCGCTGTCTCCCCACTTACCGCGGAATCGCTGCAGGATTTCGCTTTCATCGCGAGCCGAGCCGAACCGAGTCGACCAATGCGACACCATAAAGCGCAACGGGTTATCGAGCGGGTCGTCGGGTGATCCGGCGTTGCTGTTGTGAGGCCCCACGGGGCCCCGGCCGGGGTTTCGGTACATACCGTGAGCTCCAGCTTCGACGTAGACCCGAGGGTGCTTATGTCCCCAGTAGTCGGTGTGCCATGCGTACGCGGCCGAGCTCACGTCCAGATCGCCGTGATGATGGAAGTGGAGCCTGACCGGCGGTCGTTGCCGGATTCCGGCGGCACTGCGCTCAACCAGCATGCAGATGTGCTCCCAATCCCCCCGGTGTCGCAAGCCGTTGGGCCACAAGATCAGCTTGGCGTCGTCGCCGAAGAACAGATAGTAGTGGAGCCAAACCAGCTTGTTTTTCCCGCCGACCGAAAAGCTCTCGGGCATCGGCACCGCATCCACGTAGACCGGCGCGTCGTCTTCACGGTTGCCGACGATGAAGAACCCGGTCGGTTTCAT
>CBDUCI010000287.1:0-2208 GCA_965365605.1 uncultured bacterium | reverse complement strand
CGAGAAACCCGCGAATTGTCGCCAATCGCTCGGTCCAGGTCATGAGTCCTCCTGCGTCATTGAAGTGAAGAAGACCGCGAGGCTGAGATGCGTCTGTAGCTCGGTCAGTCGCCGGCTGCCAGCAGAAGTGCGCTGAGAAACGCCGGCCGTATTTGTCTCTGGGGTCGATCGAACACGTTCCAGCTATTGATCACGCCGACCATGCCGTGAGCTGGGATGACGAGCAACAGCTGGCCGCCGAAACCGAGGCCTGCCCATACCTCGATCTCGTCGACATCGAGGCGCCACCACTGGTAACCGTACGCTCGCTCGTTGCCGGCGAGCTCGACCTGTCGAGCCGTGGCCGCGGCTACCCACCCCTGAGGCAGAAGCCGTTGTCGGTCCCACACACCATCATTCAGGTATAGGTACCCGATCTTGGCCAACTGCTCAGCCTCGAGGTAGAGACCGCCCTCGCTGTCGGGGAAGCCGCGCGGGGTCTTTTTCCAGTGAAACTCCTCGATTCCAAGCGGGCCGAACAAGTGCTCAGCGGCGTAGTCATCGATAAAGCTACCCGTTGTGTTTCGAATGATACCGGACATCAAGTGGCTTCCACCACTGTTGTAAACCCACTTCTCGCCCGGTTCCGCGTCAGTAGGCAGATCGAGTGTGAACTGGATCCAGTCGTCGCTGCGCTCGAGCTGCAAAACTGTATTGGTCTCGTCGAGTGGCCGGTCGTGTTCGTGCCATTCGATTCCAGACCGCATCGTGAGCAGGTCCTCGAGGGTCGCGCGGTGGAGCCGTTCGTCAGCTCGCGATAGGTCGTACTCTTCAAAGAAGGACAGCAGTTTGGCGTCTAGTCCGTTGATCTCGCCGCGCTCGATCGCTACGCCGATCAACGTTGCCGCCACCGACTTGGTGACCGACTGCAACGAGTGGACGTCCCGACCGCGATAGTACGGGTGCGTGGTCGGGTGGTAGTAGTTGTATTCGTGGGATGCGTCGGGATCGGCGCACGACTTATGGCCGCAACCGAGAGCGCCAGTGAAGCCACGGCTGATCTCGCGGTAATCGTTCTCGTAGCGTTCGCTCATGACGAGGTGGCCGTTGTGCACTACCACCATCCGGTCGACGTGCCCGTATGTACCTTCACGGATCGACCGATCGAGCTCCCGGAGCGGCTCCGCCCTGAGGCCTTGCTCTTCGGGCGTCGAGATCGCCCAGCCCTTGGTCGGCCATGGTGCTTCTTGCGCCCGAGCCGTTGTGCTGCCGCGCAACGCAACGACCGCTAGGAACAAAAGCAGCCGCGTAGAAGCGGTGCGTGTGATCACCCGCTCTTCGTCAGCGATGGTTCGGGTGCTGGCCTCTCGGCCCCGGTCGAGCCAACGATTTCGCGTTCGATCATTCTGGCGACATCGCGCATCAACGCGAGTCGCCGCTCGTCAAAGTCCCGCGGCTGGTGATCGATGAGGCATAACGTGCCGAGCCGGGTTCCGTCGGCCAGCGAAAGTGGGCACCCAGCGTAGAAGCGGACGCGTGGCTCACCGGTCACCAGTGGGTTCTCCGCGAAGCGGTCGTCCTGCAGTGCATCGGGGATCAACAGGATGTCCTCCTCGAGAATCGCGTGCGCGCAAAAAGCTTGCTCGCGCGGTGTCTCGGCGACGTCGAGCCCGTATCGTGACTTGAACCACTGTCGATTTGTGTCGACTAGCGATACGAGTGCGATCGGCACGTCGAACAGCGCGGCCGCGATCCGCGTGCAGCGGTCAAACCGTTCCTCAGGGGCTGTGTCGAGGATCCCCAGTTCTTGGAGTGCATGTATACGCTGTTCCTCATTTTCGGGGAGCGGCGCGCATTGCCAGCGACAGGCCGCCCGGAGGAGCCAGGCTCGGATACGCGTTCGGGCGTATGCGTTGGAGAAGGGTGCGACCAGCCAATCGGTGACACCAGAGTCGGCCCCGGCATCGGTATCCACGTCGCCGTCACCTTCTGCGATGACGACAAACGGTACGTCGATACCCCAAGCCCCCTCCTCCGCGCGGATTCTGCGGCAAATCTCGAGTGCATCACCGCCGGATAGATTGCGCTCCACCAGCAAGAGTGAGGGGTGCTGAGCACGGGCTGTTGCGGTTAGCGCCGCGACGTCACTGGCGATCGATAGCGACAAGCCATCGCCGCGTACCGCGTCGGACAACGCGACGATCGATTCCGGGTCGGTGACGGCGACGA
>CBDUCI010000286.1:0-2221 GCA_965365605.1 uncultured bacterium | reverse complement strand
GGCCCCTTCTTTTTGTGCCTGACGCTAGCTGGGGAGTTTGGCCTGGAGTCGCTCGAGAGCGGCCAGCAGGTCCGGTGTGTCTTCGAGGACGCCGCGAAAAGGATCGGTTTTCAGCTGGCCTACACGCCGTGGCACCGAGCGGATCGTGTAGCGATGGATGTTCAACCCCTTTTTGATCTCGCTCCACTTGAGCGGAGTCGACACGGGTGCCCCTTCGATTGGGCGCACGCTGAACGGCGCGACAAGTAACTGGCCTCGGCGATTCTGCAAATAGTCGAGGTACACCTTGCCCTCGCGGTCCGCGATCGTCCGTGTGAGGGTCGCGATCTCGGGGTGGCGAGCGACCACGACTTGTGACAGCAGCTCGCCCAGTGCGCGCGACATGGCGTAGTCGAAACGGCCATCGAGCGGAACCAGGACGTGGAGTCCGGTCGAGCCGCTCGTTTTGATGTAGGCCGGAAGATTGATCTCCTTGCAGAGTAAGCCAATAGCCCTGGCGACTTCAACTACATTCTCAAACGAGGCGTCCTTTGGATCGAGGTCGAGAATGCACCAGTCGGGGTGGTCGAGTGATTCGACCCGGCTGGCCCAGATATGGAGCGGGATCGTCGCCATGTTGGCCAGGTACAGCAGCGTCGCCAAATCGTCGCACACCACGTACGCGAGCTCACGCTCGGAGTGCTCACTCCAGATCGGAACCGTCCGAATCCAGTCCGGGACGAAGCCCGGCGTGTTCTTCTGGTAAAACGAGTCGCCTTCGATCCCGTCCGGGAAGCGGGTCAAGACCAGCGGTCGATCGCGGAGGTAGGGGAGCAGGGCGGGGGCGATCTTTCGGTAGTAGTCGAACAAGTCGCGCTTGGTGTACCCATCGCTGGGCCAAAAAACCTTGTCGGGGTTCGATAGCCGGACTTCTGCAGCGGCAGATTGCTCGTTCTCGGGGTTGGTCGCATCACGTTCTCGCACCCGGTTGGCCGGCAGGGCCGGTTGATCCTCGTCGCCCCAAGGCAGGTCACATTCAGTAGGCACCTTGTCGTCCCTCAAGCGGAGAAACGCCGGTTGCCTGAGCAACCCCTCTTCGGTCGCTTCGAGATACCGGACCTCGCACACCAGCTCAGGCTCGACCCAACAGTGGGCACCACCCGTCGGTGTCGGTCCGGTGAACGGCGGAGTCTCGCGTTGGAGCTCATCTAACGTCTCGCGCAGGGAACGCAGCAGCGCATTGCTGAACCCGGTCCCGACCCGACCTGCGTAACACAACTCGTCATGCTGGTAGCCGCCGAGGTGCAGCGCGCCGAATCCGGTCCGTGACCCCTTGGGCAACGTGTAGCCGACGATCACGAAATCCGCTGTGCGATCCGCGCGGACCTTGATCCAATCCCCGGATCGAGCACCGCGGTAGCGGCTATCGCCCTTTTTGCCGACGATGCCCTCGAGCCCCAGGCCGACGACTCGGTGATAGAGATCCTCGCCGGCCTCCTCGAAATGCTCGACGTAGCGCAGTGGTCCGGTGGGCGGGAGAACCGATTGCAGGAGCTGTTTGCGCTCGGTCAGGGGAAAAGATCTCAGATCGTGACCCAGCGCGCCCAGAATATCAAACACGTAGAACGTCGTTGGCTGATGCCTCGAAGCGCGCTCGATATCGATCGCTCGCGTGAGCCGCGCGCGTTTCTGGAGTCGTTGAAAGCTGGGCAAGCCCGCATCATCGTGGGCGACAACCTCGCCGTCCAGTATCAGTTCGTCGTACGGCAGGGCGGCGATCGCTGCCGCCAGCTCGGGGAAACTCGGCGTGGCATCGTTGCCGTTGCGGGTTATCAGCTCGACGCCAGCGGCCGACTTGCCACCCAGCAGCCGATAGCCGTCGAGCTTGAGCTCGAAGATCCACGCCGGCTTGGAGAACGGCTCCCGACGCGATCGCGCCAGCATCATTTTGACCGTCGATGCCCGCATGGTGCGTCGCGGCGCACCCAGCTCTTCCAAGCGTTCCTGGAGCTCTGCACCGGGATCGTGCTCCTCGCCCAGCTGTTCGACCGTGAGCCCCGAGTGGACCGATTCTGGTGGCAGATCATCAACACCCCCCGGGTCGCCTGGACCGCGCTGGGTGTACTTCTTCTCGCGGATCAGGCTCACGGCGTAGTTGTAGACCACCTCGGGCTTGGTGTCCCCGGCGTCGACGCCGGCCTTGAGCCACTCGCCCGCTTTCTTGTCGTCGCCCAGCCGCATG
>CBDUCI010000285.1:0-2241 GCA_965365605.1 uncultured bacterium | reverse complement strand
GCATAGACCGCGACGACCGCATCCACGCGCCAGCGCCACAATCCGAAGTTAAACGTGATCGGCTGGCCGCGATTGTAGAGGGCAAACAGAAACAATGCCGTCAAAGCTACCAGTGCGAGCCCCAGCGCAGCTCGCGGTCGCGTCATCGGTCGTTCACCGTCTTCAACTAAAGATGACGTTGAGCTGACTGCGATCTCCACCAACCGGATGTGGCGCTCCCACGACTTCTCCGTGCAACGTGAACCCAGACAAACCACCGATTGCGACCGAGACGATCTCACCGATCATCTCCTCACCGCCTGGGAAAACAACCGTCTCTCGGTGCTCCGTCCAGCCCGATAGCAAGCCCCGCCCGCGGCGAGCGGCACGCTGCACGAGCACCGGTTGGGTCGTGCCTACTTTCTCGAGCAGGTGCGCGGCACCAATCGAGCGCTGCAGTTCGTTGAGACGCTCTAGCCGTTCCTGAGCCATCGCCCTCGGTACAACATCATCGGTCAACTCGATTGCGGGCGTATGAGGTCGAGGTGAATAGATAAAGATGTAGGCCGAGTTATACCGAATGCGGGCCATTAAATCGTGGGTGGCCTCGAAGTCAGTCTCCGTCTCTCCCGGGAACCCAACGATGATATCCGTGGAAAGGGCGCAATGCGGGATCCGATCACGCAGCATGTCTATCTGACGGCTGTAGGTCTCTCGCGTGTACTCTCGCTTCATGGCCTCCAGCACACGGGTCGAGCCCGATTGGACCGGCAAGTGAACGTGATTCATGATGTTGTCATGCCCGGCGATGGTATCCACCAGCTTCTCGGTGAAATCCCATGGGTGGCTGGTCGTGAAGCGGACGTACCCGGGCAAGGTCCGGTACCGCGGCCACCGCCGCCAGCAGGTCGGGAAAATCGCACCCTTGGTCGTTGTACGAGTTGACATTCTGACCGAGCAGAGTCACTTCTTTGGCGCCATTCGCTACCGATGTCGTGACCTCGTCAACGACGCTCTCGAGGCTACGACACTTCTCTCGCCCGCGCGTAAACGGCACGATGCAGTATGAGCAGAACTTGTCACAGCCGCGCATGATCGTGATCCAAGCAGCGAATTTCTCCAACCTGTAAGGCTCGAGATCTTCGTAATGTTCACTGCGGTTGAAGCGATCGTAGACCACCCGCTCACCGCGTTCGACACGCGTCAAGATCTCGGGCAGCTGCCTGTACGAGTCGGGTCCCACCACGAAGTCGACATAGGAGGCCCTATCGAGCAATTCGCGGCCGAGCTCCTTGGCCACGCAGCCGGCGACACCGAGCCGTTCTTCGGGCCGGCTCTGTTTCTAACGATTGAGCTGGCCGATACGACCGATCACCCGTTGCTCGGCATGTTCTCGTATGGCGCAGGTGTTGACGATCAGTACGTCGGCTTGATCGGGCTCTGGCACGCGACGGTGACCATCGCGCTTCAGAACACCGCCCATGAGCTCGGTGTCAGCGACGTTCATCTGGCACCCGTACGTTTCTATGTAGTAGTTGAGCCGCATCTTCAGCCGACTAGCTGTCGGTGGCACCGATCTCAGTCGGGTAACCGGCTGCCTTCCATCCCTGGAGACCAGCCCGCATGTTGTAAACCTCTGGGTAGCCGAGGCTTTCCAACGATTGGTATGCGTACTGTGAGATCGGGCAGTCGTGGTCGGAGCAGTATACGACGATCCTCGCACTCCGCGGTGGCAGTTTGGCACCGGGACGGATGTCGACGTATGGAACATTGACCGCACCCAGAATGTGCTCCTGCCCGAATTGCACCGCATCGCGGGCATCGATGAGAACAAACGGCGCGCCCTCCTCTTGCCAACCGCGGACCCGTTCGGGGGTGACGATCAGGATCCCGGCCTCAACCTCGGGCGCTGGGACCGACGCGGGCAGCGTCTCGACGAGCTCTTCCGCGCTGTGATCGCCGGTTTCTTGGGCGCTGCAACCGACGACCAACAACAGCACCATCAATGTCCTGCGGGTATTCACGCGGGCACCCCCGCCTCGGCTCGGACCATATCGGCTGCAGCCACCATGTTCTCCAGCGCCGGGACGACTTCGTCGTACTTCCGGGTCTTCAATCCACAGTCAGGGTTCACCCACAGTCGATCGATGGGCAGCACCCGCATCGGCGGCGCGAGACCACGCATCGAGTGCACTCCGCCCACCGGAGGGTCCTCGCTGATCACCAGGAGGCCGCGGCCGCGCGCGCGCATGTCGAGGAACT
>CBDUCI010000284.1:0-2252 GCA_965365605.1 uncultured bacterium | reverse complement strand
CTTCCTCATGGTGGGCCTGGGTGGAGTTGAACCACCGACCTCACGCTTATCAGGCGTGCGCTCTAACCAGACTGAGCTACAGGCCCACAGGAAAAGCAGGCCCCTTCAAAGTACGCGCAAGCAAACCGTTCAACCACGTCGGAAGCGCCTAGGATTCACGATCCGAGCTATCGGTCCTAACGGTCGAGGCGACGAGCGACGCGACCAGCCGCAAGAAGAGCAGAGCCATGCCGAAGAGCACGATGTAGAGCGAGGTCAGATACAGCGAAAATAGGCGAGCCTGCGAGAGTCCGAGCAGATTAGAACCGAGAAGCACCGTCATTATCGCTGCGATGCTGTAGAACATCCATACGATCCGGCGATCGAAGGGTACCCCCGCTCGAGTCGCAGAGCGAATCCTCCTCGTCCAGACGCCTACCAGCAACAGGGACAAGGCAAGATACACGCCGCTGCAGAGGCGCCACGTAACGTCGTCGGCTGTCTGCATGGACAATAGAACTAACGGCAGAATGGCGGCTGCCGCCACCGATAGGCTGCCCTCGAGGATCGCCCGGAGCCGCATGACGTCGACGCGGACATCGTCCATTGTGTGACGACGGCCAAGAAGCGCTGCTAGACCGGCGAACCCCGCAAACGCCACGCCGATTTCAGCGGTGGCGAGCAGAACCGTTGTCGTGTCCATCAGACACCCCCTTCAGCCAACCGAGCGTTGGCTCAGAGCCCGACCTCCTCCATCTTCTCCGCGACCCGAAAGCCGTTCTCCACGATCGCGCGCCGCGCTTCGCTCTCCGGGCGCAGGGCGGGATTGGTGTGGTTGAGATGGATGAACCGCACCTTTGCGCGCCCCGCGGGTGGCAGCTCAGCGAAGCGATCCATGCTGTGCGTGATGAACGGGTGCGGAAAGCCCGACATGTCGCGACCGGGGATCTCGCCGTCACCGTAGAACGTGGCATCGAGGTAGGCGACGTCGACTTCAGCGATCAGGTCCTCGATCCGCGTGCCCTGGGCTTCCCACTCCTCCCAGCTATCGATGTCGGGGATGAAAAGCGCGGAGCGGTTAGGGCCGTCGACTCGGAACCCGACGACCTCGCTGTACTCCTGCCGGTGCGGAACGAGAAACGGAGTTACAGTGATCCGATCGGTGAGATCTACGGGAACGCCGTCCGCGAGCGGTTCAATCGCGATGTTCTCGTACCGCACGAGCTGATCCCAAGGTCCGTTTGTGCTGAGATACTCGCGCATGCGAGGCATCGCGTAGACCACGACCCCTTGCGCACCCATCGATTCGTGACCGAGATACATGAGCCCGGTGTAGTGACCCATGTGGGCGTGGGTGAGGAAGACCCCAGCCAGCCCCGGTGCATCCGCGACAGGAAACACGGTATCCAGTCGATGGAGCTGCTCGCGGAAGTCCGGCGTCGCATCGAACAGCCACCGCTGCGACGTGGCGGGATCGACGAGCGCCAGCGAAGCGACCAGTCGCCGCTTGGCCGGGTCGTCCCACGCGGGGTGTGCTTTCGTCCCCGCCTGCGGAACCCCACCGTCCTGCGCAACACCGAGAACGACCAGCCGCGGTGGGCCGATGTCCTGTGCCTGCGCGACAACCGGGACGAAACACAGGAGCAGACCGAACGCCCGAGCCGGCATCAGAAACCTCGGTCGAGGATCAGAAAAAGTCCTCGTATTTCTGCAGGTTGACCCCCCGCCTTCGCAGCGCGTTCTTGACCTGCGCCTTCATCATCGTCGACGCGGCCTTGACGAACCCGACGGTCGCGGCGTCCTCGTTGACGACGCGGAGACCGTGAGCACGGGCGTGCAACTCGGCGGCTTCGCGCGCCTTAGGCTCATGGCCCTCCCGATCGCGCCGATCGAGCTGCAACAGCAGCTTCCGCATCGCTTCTTCAGCGCGTGACTCCCACTCCATGCTACTCTACTCTCCCGTGCGCATGCGCTCGATCATCTCGACGACTCCGTTTGCATTGGCTCAAACACGTCGTCGCTGGGGTCGATGTCAGCAAACAATCCCTCGGGGTCGAGCTCGATCCGGGTGACCGGACCGTTGACCTCAGCCCTCACCTGTGTCTCGCGACGGCCGTCGAACCAGACCGAGGCTGGCACTTCGGCCATCACCTTGTCACCATTGCCGTTGGTGATCTCGGCTTTGATCGGCGACAGCACGGACCTCCGAGCGAGCCTCAACCGCCATCGCGCGCAGTTGAAATTCGGCAGCCACCCCGATGGCGAACTCCAGC
>CBDUCI010000283.1:0-2329 GCA_965365605.1 uncultured bacterium | reverse complement strand
CGAGTCGCTCTCGGCGTATGCGCGTCAGTTCTTGGGCGTAATGGAGAAGCCGGATGTCGATACGATCGAGGGGTTGTCACCGGCGATCGCGATCGAACAAAAGGCCGGCGTCCGAAACCCTCGCTCTACGGTCGGGACGGTCACCGAGGTTTATGATTACCTGCGACTCCTCTACGCTCGTCTAGGGACCCCGCATTGCTACAACTGCGACCGACCGGTAGCTCGCCAGTCGGCCAGCCAGATCGTCGACGCAATCCTCGACGAGCCAAAGGGCCGTCGCATTCAGATCTTGGCGCCGCTAGTGCGCGGACGGAAGGGGCAGTACAAGGAGGTCTTCGCCGAGGCGCGACGCGAAGGGTTTGTGCGCGTCCGCGTCGATGGCGAAGTGCACGATCTCGACGCCGTCCCCAGCCTCAAGAAAAACCAGAAACACGATATCGAAGTCGTCGTCGACCGGCTCAAGGTCGATCCGCAGTACCGTCGTCGGCTCGCCGACTCGATCGAGACCGCGCTCGAGGTCGGTGGTGGTCTCGTCTCGGTGTGCTTCTCGAACACTAAAGCTGAAGAGAAGCTGTTTAGCCGCGACCTCGCTTGTGTCCACTGCGGGATCTCGTACGAGGAGCCGGAGCCCCGGATGTTCTCGTTCAATAGCCCCTACGGAGCGTGCGAAGCGTGCAGCGGTTTGGGAACGCGGATGGAAGTCGATCCCGAGCTCGTCCTGCTGGATAGCCGGGTTTCGATTCTCGAGGGCGTGGTGCGGCCATGGGGCGAGCCCAAGGGGCAGCTGGCGAAAACGGTGTTGCCTTCGCTGGCCGAGGCGTTTCATTTCGATCTCAACATGCCATGGGGCGAGTTGCCCGAGTCGATCCAGCGGATTCTGCTGTACGGTGCCGGCGAGCAGGAGCTCGCGTTCCACTACCGCACGCATGCCCACGCCGGGTCCTACACCGGCACCTGGGAAGGAATCGTCGGTCAGCTCCAGCGCCGCTACGAGGACACCGCGTCGGATTCGGTGCGCCGCCAGATCGAGACGTACATGGCGGTGTTGCCGTGCCACTTCTGTGACGGCAAGCGGCTCAAACCACAGGCGCTGGCGGTCAAGCTCGGTGGTCGCGGCATCGGCGAGATCGTCGCGTTGCCGATCTATATGGCGAGCGAGTTCTTCGAGCAGCTCGAGCTGGGCTCCCGTGAGCGTGAGATCGGCGACCAGATCCTCAAGGAGATCCGTGATCGATTGTCGTTTCTTGTGGCCGTCGGACTCGACTACCTGACCCTCGAGCGGTCGGCCGGAACGTTGGCCGGTGGCGAGGCTCAGCGGATCCGGTTGGCGACCCAGATCGGCAGCCGGCTTGTCGGCGTCTTGTACGTTCTCGACGAGCCATCGATCGGGCTCCACCAGCGTGACAACGGTCGGCTGCTCGAGACCTTGAAACAGCTGCGCGATCTTGGGAACACGGTGTTGGTCGTCGAGCACGACGAGGAGACGATCCGCACCGCCGATTATGTCGTCGATCTGGGACCTGGAGCGGGCCGCGACGGCGGTCAGCTCGTAGCTCAGGGGTCGCCGGTCGATGTCGAGTCCGCACGCGAGTCGATCACCGGCGCGTACCTGCGTGCTGAGCGCGAGATCGCGGTGCCAGAGGCGCGGCGCAGCGGCAACGGTGAGGCGTTGACCGTGGTCGGTGCTCGCCAACACAATTTGCAGGATCTCACGGTGAGCTTTCCGCTCGGTGTGTTCACATGCGTGACCGGTGTGTCAGGGTCCGGCAAGTCGTCGCTCGTGCACGACGTTCTCTACCGCGCCTTGAGCCGCAAACTGAGCCGTTCAAAACAACGGTTGGGGGCCTTCGATCGGTTGGAGGGGATCGAGCACCTCGACAAAGTGATCGCGATCGATCAATCGCCGATTGGCCGAACCCCGAGGTCGAATCCGGCGACCTATACCGGTGTTTTTACGCCGATCCGTGAGGTTTTTGCCGAGCTGCCGGAGTCCAAGATGCGCGGCTACACGCAGGGTCGATTCTCGTTCAACGTGACCGGAGGGCGATGCGAGGCGTGCAGCGGAGACGGCCTGCTCAAGATCGAGATGCACTTTCTGCCCGACGTGTACGTGCCGTGCGAAGAGTGTCGCGGCAAGCGGTACAACCGCGAAACGCTGGAGATCTACTACAAGGGGAAGACGATCGCCGACGTGCTCGACATGACGGTTGAGGAGGCGCTCGAGTTCTTTCGCCGGCTGCCAAAGATCCGGCGCAAGCTCAGCACGTTGCACGACGTCGGGCTCGGATACATCACGCTCGGCCAATCTGCGACCACGTTGTCCGGCGGT
>CBDUCI010000282.1:0-2355 GCA_965365605.1 uncultured bacterium | reverse complement strand
ATGTTCGTGATCGTGCTCTCGTACGGCACCAGCCCCGAAATGCTCGACGAGGGGCAGCCGCTCATGTCGATCGCCAGCGTGATCCCGACGATCACCCAGCCGAGCTTGGTGCCGAGTCAGCGCCGCGCAGCGCCACGCGTTCGGCGCGAGCAACCACGCGCTGTTGACACCGAAGTCGACAGTTGGGCGATCGCCGAGGTCGAACCCAAGTTCGTGAGCGCCAAGGGGCGCGTTCAGAACCGCTTGAATCGGTTGCCGATTACCCGTGAGCCGGTCGTCTTCCGGGCTTCGATCAACATCCCGTAATCCCGTTCCCATCGCGTTGACCGGTTCGGGTGGCGCGAATACCTTCGACACCAGATGCCCCGAACCACAGCGGATTCTTTTCTTTCCGACGCACCTCAGGAGATCGCGCAGGCGCCGGCGATCTTGTTGGCGGGCGACGAGCCGTACCTGATCGACAAGGTCTTGCATGCGGTGCTGGAGGCGGTGATCACCGCTCCCGGCGCCGAGGCGTTCGACATCGAGACGCGTGACGGCGACGAGCTGACCGCGGCCGATTACGAGCAGCTCGTCTCCGCGCTGCCGCTCATGAACGATCGGCGCGTGGTGGTGATCAAGAACGTGGGCGCGGTATCGGCCGATGTCCGCGACCGGATCAAGGAAACGCTAGCTCAGGCTGCGCCGACGCTGTGTTTGATCGGGACCGGTGGACCAACGATGCGCGGCAACCTGTACAAGCTGTGGGAGGAGCAGGGCGCGCGGATCGGTTGCGAGCTGCCGCGTAAGTCGCCGCGCTCCAAGCAGGTAGACTTCGACTTCCCGCGTTGGCTGAGAGCCCGTGCGAAGGCCGACTTCGATATCGAGATGGATCGCGACGCGGCCGACGCGCTGGCCGAGACCGGCAGCGACCTGCAAACCCTGTATGTCGAGCTTGAGAAAGCGGCGATGCACGCCGGCGATCAGGAATCGATCACCCGGGCCGACGTCGAAGCGGTCTGCACGGGCAGCGTCTCCGGGACCGTTTGGGAGTGGTGCGACGCGGTCGGTTCGCGTGACCCGGATCGATCGCTGCGGCTGGTAAAACAGTTATTGGATTCCGGCGAGAGCGCGTACCGGCTGGTGCCGCTCCTGGCGACCCATTTCTGCCGCTTGGGACTGGTGGTCGAGCTGGGGACCAGCGATCCCAAGCAGATCATGGCCGCCCTGCCGGGACGATCGTGGTACGCGATGGCCAAAGGGTTGGCGACCCAAGCCAAGGATCACACACCGGAGACGGTGGCCCGAGCGCTCGATCTACTGGCCGCCGCCGACTTGATGCTGAAATCGACCGCTCACCATGAGGAGTTCGTGATGGACCGTGTGGTAATGGAGATCCTCGATGCGGCGTAGCGCGCGCATCGCGATAATGACGGCGACGATCGCGATCGTCGCCACGACCGGAGAGGCGCGCGGCCAAGACGATTTGCTGGCCGAAGGGAGGCGCGCGTACGAGCGGGGGGAGTACGCGCTCGCCCGCGAGACGTTGTGGAAGTACCTGGACGCGACTGCCAACCTGACCGGCGCGGCGCGGATGCCACAAGCCGAAGCGCTGTACTACATCGCGGTCATGGAGCCCGACGCCAACGTCGCCACTCGGCACTATGAGATCATCGTCGACGAGTTCCCGGCGGCTTCGGTCGCCGATCAGGCGCTCTACAGACTGGGACTGTTCGAGCTGTCGACCGGCCGGCCGGCGGATGGCCGCGGCCGGTTCGAGCGGCTCCAACGCGAGTACCCGTTCAGCCGCTCGCAGCCCGAGCTGCCGCTGTTGATCGGCCGTACGCACATGGCCGAGGGGAACCCGACCGACGCGATCGCGAGCTTCGAGGACGGGTTCCGCCGGATCAAGGCGCAGGATCTGCCGCGCGAGATGCCGCGTGCGCAACGCGAGGCGATGGAAGCCGAGTACGCGCACTGGCTCGCCAACGCACACATGGACGCCGGCGACGAGCAGCGGGCGATTCAGTACTACTCGCTGTTGACGCTCGACTATCCGTCGTCGCCGCAGGCGTCGGAGGCCCGGACGACGCTGGCGTCGTTGCAGGGCGCTGCGGAAGGCGAGGAAGGCGTGCCGCGCGAAGGCGTGATCGGCGACGTTGCCGTGGCTGAGCCGTCGGCCGACGCGCCGGTGGGTGGTCCGGAGGAACAGGTCGAGGTGCCGGCCCGAGTCGAGCCCGAGCCTGAAGCGCCAGCGGCTCAAGCGCCCGACATCCCCGAGATCGCCGCCCCGATCCCGCAGGACCCGGGGCAAGCGGCCCCCGATCGACCCGCCGCCGAGGAACAAGTCGAGCAGTCGCCAGCGGCCGAGCCGGA
>CBDUCI010000281.1:0-2356 GCA_965365605.1 uncultured bacterium | reverse complement strand
GGCCACCGCTGCGGTCCCGGCGATGTCGACCGAGACGATCTGGTTGCGGAATGCCTCGCTGCCCCAGTCCTCGTCGAACTCACGATCGAAACTGGCCTGCCAATCGTTGAACGGGATAATGACGAGCTCACCGTCGCTGAGCCCAATCAGCCGAGACTCCGGGTGAAACGAGCCCTTGAGGGCTTCGGTCGATGGTGTCATCATACCGTCGAAGTACCCTTGAACGGTCTCGCGAATCGCCTCCTCGTCGGACGACATCGGGTCGCTCTCGGCACGAACAAACGCGAGGGCCGCCAATGTCATTGCGAAGGCCATAATGAACGCGATCTTGTGCTTCATTTTTCCTCCTGTGTTTCGCGGCTTTCCAATCGAAAGATCTTTGGTCCCTGCGGCGGGAACGGTCCGTAGCCACCCCAAACGTCCCCGTTCCTGGGATCGATGGCGATGTGGCGGATCAGCGCCCCCCTGGTCGGAAGTGGGATCTCGGTGAACGTCTCGGTCGTGGGATCGAAACGGACCATCATATCGGCCCCCGCGGTGCCAACCCATACGACACGGGACCGGTGATCGACGCGCGCGACATATGGCAGCGCGTCCGGCGTCGGCAGCTCGTACTCGGTGAACGTTTCGCTTTCGGGATCGAAACGCGCCAATCGATTGTTGGCAAACTCGGGGACCCACACCGTGCCGTCCTCGGCGATGTCCAGCCGGCGTGGACCACTGTATGAGGTCGGTAGCGGATAGAGCGAGAACGACTCGCTCGCGGGGTCGAACTTGACCAATCGTCCGCCGGTCAGCTGGGTCATCCAGATCGTCCCGTCGGGTGCAGCTCGCAACCCGTACGGGATCGTGCTGCCTCCGTCACCCATCGTCTCAACCGGGACGTCGAACGTACGCTTCTCTCCCGTAGCGGGATCGACGTACCCGAGCACCTCGGGCTCCTTCGAGAAGTGACCATTGAACCAGACCCGCCCCTCGAGATCGAGCGCTGCCTCGTGAGGGTAGGTCCCCGCGCTCCACGTCTCCCAGTCATCAATGCCGGGGTCAAACCGGCCGATCGCGTTGGGGCCACCGAAGACGACCCACCACTGACCCTCGGCGTCGACCTCGACGGCCCTTGGGTTCCCCAGCGGTGGCGAGTTCTCGACGAACGCGCCCGTCCTCGGGTCGAGGAGGTACATGACGCCTGAAAGTTGTCCAGTTACCACCACCCGGCCTTGTCCGTCGACCGCGACGTCGTGCGGCAGATCATTGAATTGCGGTAGGTCGTACTCGGTAATTGTGAAGCCGGTCGGGACCTCAGTCGGCCCTACCGGCGTGGCGTTCTTCCCGGTCAGACTCTCGGTCAACCAGTCGGCGGTCGATGTCGCTTCGCGAGACGGCGCCATGATCGGGAAACCCGAGTTGGCGCCCGCGAATGAGAGCATCTGCTCTGTCCGCTCGACCCAGCTCGCGTGTGACCGCGGCACGGCTTCGGGCAAGACCATTCGTGCGTCGAATTGGTGACAGCCGGTACAGTCGAGAATAAAGCGACGCTTGGTCTCGCCATCGGGAAGAAGCGCCAAGAAGGCGGAGCTCGTGAGCTCGGGCTCGCTATTCGGTTGCTGACTCGCCGCCGTAGCGGGCACCAGAGCGATCACGGCTGAGACAAAATAGAGCGTTCTTCTCATAGTCGGACGACGATCTGGTCTTCGAGACTGTTCAACTGTGGATCGTCTAGGCCGCACCACGCTTGCCGAACCTCTTCTCCGCCCGCGCCCGGGCTTTCGCGGCTTCTTCCGCCCGATTCTTCGGGGGCGCGTTGGTGACGAGTGAGTCGATCAGGGTTCGGGCGACCTTCGAGACGTCCTCGACGGCACGCTCAAAAACCTCTTCGTTCGCCTTCGATGGCTTGGTGGACCCGCTGATCTTGCGCACGAACTGCAGCGACGACGCCCGGATCTCTTCGTCGGTCGCGGGTGGATCGAAGTTGAACAGCGGCTTGATGTTTCTGCACATATCTCCCTCATTTCGACGACTCCTATGCTGCCTGGCGGTCTCTCCGAAACTAGACCCTTGACAGGGATGCGCAGCCCGTGCTATTATTTCGATGATCATAGGAATATCGAAATGTCACGATTCGACGACCTCGCACGCATCTTCAAGGCGCTATCTGACCCTAATCGGCTGGCGATTCTCCAGCTTCTCCGCGAGCGGTGTGGACCCGGCTGCACGCTGTCTCGGGTCGCGCCCCGTCACCCCGCGGAGCGGTCACCAATGCGGATGCCGCCCCCAGCCCAGGGCGCCTATTCGCTTTTGACCAGGGTCATCAGATAGGCGCGATCCTTCTCGCTCCAGGCCGATGGGTCCTCGCCAT
>CBDUCI010000280.1:0-2358 GCA_965365605.1 uncultured bacterium | reverse complement strand
AGAGCACGATCGAGGTCGTCAGCCAGCGCTACGATTCGTTCCCGAAAGTGGGCCAAATCCTCGTGAGCGAACCGCTCCATCCCGCCGCCGACGATCTCGAAGCCGTGGTTGCCAACGTAGATGAGATCGGTGTGTTTCACGAGCGATCGCACTTCATCAACTGCACGGCCGCTGACGATGGCGACATCGGTGTCGGTGCGGGAAGCGCACCGGTCTAGCCTTGAGCGCATCGTCTTCGAGAGCTTCGCCTGCGAGGGGTGGTCCACGATCGGGGTCAGAGTACCGTCGTAGTCGAGAAACAAAGCGAGCCGGTGCTGCTTGAGGTAGGTACCGAGCCATGTCTCGAGGTCGGCGTCGCTGATCGGCCGCATCGTCGGATGGGCCTCGTCAGCTGCGGCGAGAAAAGCTGTGACCCACGCTTCGACGTCGTCGCGCTCCTCGCGGTGTCGAAGTGCTGCTATCCGAGAGGCACGCTCGGCCTCGCCCATTGTCACGGCGCGATGGATAGCAGCAGCGGTGCCTTCCAAATCGTAAGGGTTGACCAGCAGCGCCTCGCGCATCGTCGCTGCAGCTCCCGTCATCCGCGACAGAACCAGCACTCCCGGATCCTCAACCTGGCAGGCGACGTACTCCTTTGCCACCAGATTCATTCCGTCTCGCAGCGGGGTGACGAGGGCCACGTCGGCGTCACGGTAGATCCCCGCGAGCTGTGGCTGCGAGAACGATTGGTGGAGATACCGGATCGGCACCCAGTCAGCGCGTCCGAACCGACCGTTGATCCGACCGACCAGCTCGTCGATCAGGCTCTTGAGTTCGCGGTACTCGGCTACTCTCGAGCGGCTGGGGACGGCTATCTGGAGGAGCGCCACCTTGCCGATGTGCTCCGGGTGGTCCTCGAGCAACCGCTCAAAGGCACGTATCCGCGCCGGTATGCCTTTGGTGTAGTCGAGCCGGTCCACGCCTAGTACGAGTCTTTGCTCGGCCCCGTAATCACCAACCGGCGCTTCCCGCGCCAGTTTGTCGAACCGGTCGAAGTCGATACCGATCGGGAGTGCCGCAACCTGGGTCGCGTGTCCACCGTACTCGACGATCATGTCTTCTGTGTTAACGCGTGCCCCAAGGCACCGTTCGGCACAGTCGAGGAAGTTGCGCGCGTAGTTTGGGATGTGGAAGCCGACCAGATCGCACGCCAGCAGGCCGCGCATCAGTTCACGGTCCCACGGCAGGAGTCTGAAGATGTCGTGCGGCGGAAAGGGGATGTGAAGGAAGAAAGCGACGAGCGAGTCGGGTCGTTGCTGACGCACGTGCCGCGGGGTCAGCATCAAGTGGTAGTCGTGAATCCAGATTAGGCTTGCGTGCGCAGCTACGGCTGCGATGCGCTCGCCGAATTCGTTATTGACCCGCGCGTAGACGTGCCAGTCTCGCTCGTTGAAGTCGGCGCGTACAGGCATCGAGTGGAAGAGCGGCCACAGTGTGCGGTTGGAGAGACCGTGGTAGTAGTGCTCGATTTCCTCGGCCGTAAGCGCGATCGGGAAGATCTTGTACTGGTCATCCACCGGGGCGAGCTCCTCGCCCATGGGATGCTTATCACCGGGCCACCCGATCCAACTCCCGCTGCGCGACCGGAGCACTGGGTCGAGTGCCGAGACGAGACCGCCGGGGGACGGCTGCCGCTCGAGTCCGCGATCAGTGCGCTTGAAAATGAACGGGAGTCGGTTGCTCGCAACGACCAGCGGACGTTCCGAAGGGGCGCGATCGATAACCTGCACAACTTTCCAATAGCGTACCGCTTGCGATGCGGAGTTGCTACCCGACACCAATCGGCACCTTCAAGAGACCACTTTCCTGACGCGTAAGTCAGTGATTAGAATTGGCGGGTTTCGATAGCGATATCCATCGCTTCGTTCGCTTCGTTGATTGGAACGCGATTTGCGGTCTTCCCCCTGAGACGAGTCCTCGCCGGGCGGAGTTTGAAGGCCCCTGGCGAGATGCTGTTGGACGAGGAGAAAGGAACGGAGTGAACGAAGTTCGGTCAGGTACTTTGCCACTCGTTCGCCTTAAGGGTCCGCTGGGGAGCCGCCGCTACGAGAGACTCTGTAAGCGGCTCGACCGTTTGCTACCGGATCTGCAGGGACGCTCGATCTGGCATGTAAACTCGACCGCCACGGGAGGAGGGGTCGCGGAGTTGCTCGGTCCTCTCACCGCGTACAAGCGGGGGCTCGGGCTGGATGTGGGTCGAGGCGGTGGGCAGTGGATTGATTTGGCAGCCGAACAGGAAGGCCTCGTTGTCCTTCAGCAGGACGTAGCTGTCAGCGAACTGGACACGGCCTTCCCTGAGTGCTTTCACCTCCCAGCCTT
>CBDUCI010000279.1:0-2367 GCA_965365605.1 uncultured bacterium | reverse complement strand
GTGGCCCGACCCTTCAAGGCGTACACCGACCGGTTCGGTTCGATCACCGTGCCCGACTACCTGGAGTCGCGGTTCCGCGACACGAGCCACGTCCTGCGCTGGATGAGCGTCGTGATCGTCTTCTCGATGGTCACCGCCTACACCGCCGCTCAGCTCACCGCGTCGGGGAAGGCGTTCGGCTCGTTTCTCGGGACGAGCTACACGACCGGCGTTTTGGTCGGCGCGGCGGTGATCCTCTACTACACGACGGTCGGCGGCTTCAAGGCGGTGGCGTACTCGGACCTTCTGCAGGGCGTCCTGATGTTTGGTTGTCTGGTGACGTTGCCGATCGTGGCGATCCCGGCGGTGGGGGGGTGGAGCGAGGTCATGCAGGCGCTTAGGGCTGAGGACCCCGCGCTCTTGCAACCGATGGGGTCATACGGCTTGACGCTGCCGGGAATCGCAAGCGCGGCCGGGTTCGTCGGGATCGGGCTCGCCTTTCTCGGGGCGCCGCAGCTTCTCACGCGCTTTATCGCCGCCCGCGACCAGAAGCAGATCGTCGATGGCGGCCTGATCGCCGTCGTCTGCGTGATCGGTTTCGATGTCGGGGCAGTTCTTTCCGGGATGGCCGGGCGCGTCCTCTTCCCGGGGCTCTTGGACGCAGAAACAGTGCTGCCCGAGATGAGCGCAGCACTGTTCCCGGCGATCTTCACCGGGATCTTTCTGGTCGTCGTCTTGGCGGCGATCATGTCGACCGTCGACTCGCTCTTGATCCTCGCCTCGTCGGCGCTGGTGCGGGACATCGTGCAGCAGGTCTTTCATCCCGCGTGGTCCGAGAAGCGGCTCTCGCTCTATGGCAAGCTCACCACCGTCGTCATCGGCGTCGGGGCGATCGTGTTGGCGCTGGGCGAGGTGCGCGTGGTGTTCTGGTTCGTCCTGTTCGCGTGGTCGGGGCTGGCGTCGGCGTTCACACCGGTCGTCCTGTGCTCGCTTTTCTGGAAGCGCACGACGCGCGCCGGCGCGATCGCCGGAATGGCCGGCGGATTCGCGACCGCGGTCGGGTGGGTGCTCTTCTTCAAGGACGGCTTCTACGACCTCTACGAGATGTTGCCCGGGTTTGCGGCCGGCTTTCTGTTCACGATCGTCGTCAGCTTGTTGACCGAGCCACCGGAGGGGGCGGGGGCGGAGATGGACGCGATCCGCGAGTCGGTCGGCCCGGTGTTCCGGTCGCGCTGAGCGCTATCGCGTGGGTGCAGATGTCACTCAGCCGTGCCGTACGACAGGTCCGGGATTGAATGCATGACGCCCGCGCGCATCACCGATACGACTCGGCGAAAGTTTGACACATCAACCGACGGGTCGGCGTCGAGGACCAGCAAATCCGCGATCTTGCCGGGCTCCAGCGTTCCGATATCGTCGAGCCGATCCATAGTCAGCGCGCCGTTTCGCGTGGACATCACGAGCACGTCGGCTGCCGGGATGCCTGCGTCCTGCATCACCTCCATCTCGCTGTAGATCGACGGGCCGTGCAGGGTCAGCGGATTCCCTGCGTCCGTCCCGGTCGCGATAATGGCGCCCGCTTCATACACTCGTAAGAGGTTGCGTTGGGACTGGTCGAGACCTTCGGGAATCGCCGCCAGCGCCTCGCGCGCCTGCTCCTCCGTCGCCGACTCCGGCAAGTACGGGGCAAAGGCGGCAACATCGGCGATCTTGTCGCGCGTACCCTGATCGACGCAGTGATTGGGGTCGTCCGCCTCGTTCGGCGTGTTGAGCGCGACGCTCGCGACCGCGTGCGTCCAGTTGGGTATCACGACGATCGTCGGCGTGTAGATGACGTCATTATCAGTCAGCAGCTGGATGAATTCGTCGTCGACGTCTTCGGAAAATACGCTATGTACCAGTAAAGATGCGCCGGCGCGGATCGCGACTTTTGCTTCCCGCAGCGTCGTGGCGTGAACGATCAACGGAAGGCCCTGTACCCGCGCTTCCTCACCGACCGCCATGATCGCCTCATCGAGAACCGATCGGCGCTCTTCCTCCGGCTCGAGAAACCAGACCTTCACTGCGGTCGAGCCCCAACCTTTGACCTTGCGTACGCTGTCGCGACCCTCTTCCGCGTCGCTCATCGGCAGAAACGTGTCGTACTCCCCTGTATTCAGGATGTCGCGTCCGGCGTGCGTGACCAGCGGACCGGCGGCGCGGACGTGCACCGCGTTCGGGTCGTTCTCGGCCTGTTCGCCGAGCGCGAGCGTCCACTGTTGTCCCCCGACGTCATAGACCGCGGTGATCCCCGAACACAGATAGGATCGGTAAAAACGATCCGGGTTGGTTCTCAGATCGTTCGCTACGGAGTCGTACGGAAAGATCGCCGTGGCGTCCACGCCGTCC
>CBDUCI010000278.1:0-2371 GCA_965365605.1 uncultured bacterium | reverse complement strand
TCAGCCAGGCGGGCCGCATGCCAGAGCCACGTGCACGGTCTTTACAGCCAGGACTCTCCCGATCCCCACGGGAGCGAAAGGTAACGGGCCGTTCGAACTGCCTCCACTGTACGCTGGCGCACAGAAGCCTGATACGCGAGCTTGATATTCTGAGTCCGGAGGGACAACTCTCGAGAATGATATGGGGATGAGCCGGAGTTAGTGCGCAACGGACCTATGGAAAAGAAAACGAAGATCAACGTTTGGTACATCATCGCGGCCGGTCTCGGGGTCATGATGTTGCAAAACATGTGGTCGCAGTCAAAACAGGTGGAAGTGATCCCCTACAGCGAGGTTCAGCGCTATCTCGAAGCCGAGCAGGTGCAAGAGTTGGTTGTCACCGAGACACACGTGTACGGCGTGTTCAAGTTGCCGCTCGCCGACGGAAAGCGCGAGTTCTCGGCCGTCCGTGTCGATTCCGAGCTCGCAAAGGATCTGGCGAAGTACGACATCAAGGTGTCTGGAGGGACAGAGCAGACGCTTTTCAAACAGCTGCTTGGCTGGGTGTTGCCGGCGGTAATATTCGTCGGCATCTGGGTCTTCGTGATACGGCGCTTCGCCGAGAAGCAGGGCATGGGTGGTGGACTCATGTCGATCGGTAAGAGTAAGGCGAAGGTCTACGTCGAGAGCGACACGAAGGTGACGTTCGATGACGTCGCGGGCGTGGATGAGGCCAAAGCCGAGCTGCAGGAAACGGTTGCATTTCTCAAGGACCCGAAGACGTATGGGCGCCTCGGTGCCCACATCCCCAAGGGCGTTCTTCTGGTGGGCCCCCCCGGAACGGGCAAGACGCTGATCGCGCGGGCGGTGGCGGGCGAAGCCGGCGTGCCGTTTTTCTCCATCAGTGGGTCGGAGTTTGTGGAGATGTTCGTCGGGGTCGGTGCGGCCCGGGTACGCGACCTTTTTCTGCAAGCGCGCAAGCAGGCGCCTTGCATCATATTCATCGACGAGCTCGATGCGCTCGGCCGGGCCCGCGGCGCCTTTCCGGGCGTGGGCGGGCACGACGAGAAGGAGCAGACCCTGAATCAGCTGCTGGTGGAGCTCGATGGCTTCGATCCCAGCGCGGCGGGCATGGTTCTGTTAGCCGCCACCAACCGTCCCGAGATCCTCGACCCTGCGCTTCTCAGAGCCGGGCGCTTCGACCGCCAGGTTCTGGTTGACCGTCCGGATCGGGCTGGCCGGGTGCAGATCCTTCGGGTACACCTACAGCCCGTGGAGGTGGATCCTGACATCGACGTCGATGCAATCGCGAGCTTGACCCCTGGGTTCACGGGGGCGGACCTTGCGAACCTTGTCAACGAAGCCGCGCTGCTGGCGACACGCCGGCGCGCCGACGCGGTGACCGGCCACGATTTCACGGAGGCGGTCGAGCGCATGGTGGCGGGCTTGGAGAAACGCAACCGGCTGATCAATCCCCATGAACGTGAAGTGGTCGCCCATCACGAGATGGGCCATGCTTTGGTCGCCACCAAGCTTTCCGGTACCGATCCGGTCCACAAAGTATCCATTATCCCGCGCGGTATTGGTTCGCTCGGCTACACCATTCAGCGTCCGACCGAAGACCGCTATCTGATGACTTTGGACGAGCTCGAGAACAAGATGGCTGTGCTCCTCGGCGGGCGCGCGGCGGAGGTGTTGATATTCGGAAAACTGTCAACGGGTGCCGCCGACGACCTCAACAAGGCCACTGACATAGCTCGCAGTATCGTCACGCGCTACGGGATGAACGAGACACTGGGTCAGATGACCTACGACCGGGAACCGGCTCTGTTCCTGCCAGGTGTGTTTCCCCAAGGGCGCGAGCGAGACTACAGCGAGGAGACCGCGCGCGAGATCGACTGCGCAGTGCGCGAGCTCGTCGCGCAAGCGTCCAAGCGGGCACACGGTATCCTGGAACAGCATCGCCCCATTCTCGAAGCGGGTGCATTACGACTGTTGGACTGCGAAACTTTGACCGCCGAAGAGCTACGCGAGCTGGTGGCCGGGTCGTCCACACCGCGTTGCGCAGAGAGCAGCGTCGAAGTGGCTGACCGTCAAGCTATCGAGCGAGGCGAAGACGAGGGGATGAAAGTAAACCCAACATGAACGATTGCTCGTCTCCACAGCGTAAGGTGCGTCGGGCCGGAAGGCAACGTGTAGTTCCAGCCTGTCGCCTCCCCGCCATCATCTTCCTGTCGAACGCGCAATGAGCGCCACGCGAACCGAGCACGATTCCTCTGGCGCCATCGAGGTGCCGGCCGAACGGCTTTGGGGCGCGCAAACACAGCGTTCGCTCGTGTACTTCGACATTTCATGCGAGCGCATGCCGGAGGAAATCATTCTTGCCCTCGCC
>CBDUCI010000277.1:0-2382 GCA_965365605.1 uncultured bacterium | reverse complement strand
AATGCGCTCGTGCCCCAAAAAACGTCCAGCCCGTCGTGGCGGCAGATCTGACCCGCACGGGTCTTGTACCACAAGAGCGGTGACAACCGTTGACCTAGGCGCGATGGATCGGTGCGCATGATCCACCGATCGGAATGGACCGGCAGCGGCACGGGTGTCCGGTTGTACACGTGGAACTCGGCATCTGGCAGGTGACGGTCCAGCTCGCGCGACAGCTCAAAGATGTAGCGTCCGATGCCTCTTCGTTGCGGAGCGAGCTCGCGACCGTCGATGCCGATCTTCATGTGCCGCCTAAGTCAGATTGTTCAGGTGTCCGCGAGGATCGGCAGCGGCTTTCCCGGCATCTCCGCGGGAGCCGGCTCGCCGATCAATGCCAAAAAGGTGGGTGCCAAGTCGAGCAGTGAAACATCACCTATGGGCCTCGATCGCACCGACGGTCCAGCCAGCGCTACAAACCCGGACCGCGAATGATCACTCCCCCGAAAAATCTCCGGCGGGAAGCCCACCAACTCCCCCTTTGGGTGCACAACGCGATCCATGTATTCTTGATGGGGTCGCCAAACGACAAATAGATCCGGAAGTACATCGGTCGACGTGTCGCCAAACACGGCTCCGGTCCGCACAACGTCCTCGACGACCGATTGGCCCGTCTTGGCATGTGTCAGTTGTCCAAGATCCGTCTCCAGGCGGTCCAGGAGAGCCTCGTACTCGGCACCGGGCTTCACGATACCCTGAGGTTCTCGCCCCGCAAGATTGACGCGCAAAAAACTCGTGAAAAATGACGGGATCGCGAATGCTGTCGTCCGGCCCCAGTCGGTGCCACTCTGAAATTTCTCGTTCATTAGCCGCAATTGCGTCTCCTGTGGCAACCAGCGGCTGAGGGCGTAGCGCAACCTGTGGGGTACGAGCTGCCGCACGACACCCATCGGAGTCATGCCTCCGGATCCGCTTGGCGACGCCTGATACCCGAGCTGGCGACAGAAGGTGTCGATCAAACCCGTTGTCGGGAAGTGGTCCAACAAACCGGTCGACGAGACGATACAGACGTTGGTATCAGCCGGCAGCTGATCGAGGATCGCACCCATCTCGTAGTCGATCCGCTGGTGTACACTCCGCGTCGCATGCGTCAACTGGCCGCGCGGATCGTGCTTTCGCTCTCCACTGTGCTCCGGCCGGTACTCCCAGAACTGGTGGCTTGCGAGGTGGCTGTCGCCGAACACAACGACCGCGACATCGAAACGATCCCGCGACATTAGACGGCGACACAGCGCGCCCTTCTTCTCGATTCGGTCCAATGTGCGCTCGTAGATCCGGCGATCGGTTCGGAGTTTACCGTCCAACTCTTCCGGGATATGGATCTGGCCACCGAACGAGCGCTCGACCTCCTGCAACGATCCCTCCGGCGAGGCCGCAGGCGCATAGTAGGGATGGTGCGACGCCCACTCCGACAGGTGGAACCCGTTGGTTGGTGGCTCGGGATAACAGTGGGGTATGTCGACCGCGATCACTCGCCGAGCGGGCGTGTGCGACCAGAACGGCGGCGCTTCGACGTCGCGTCCGGTGATCGTCTCGAGCTCGTAGGCGCCCGGTCTTAGCCGCTTGTACTCATAGAACCCGTGTTGCCCGACCGAGATGCCGCTGATCAAGGACACCCATACGCTGTGCTCCGTTACCAGATCGGGCCCCGTGGTTCGCGCCGATACCCCGCGTTCGATGATCGAAGCGAGCGTCGGCAGGTACCCCTCGGAGACCCAACGTTCGAGCCACTCGGGGTCGCCGACGTCGAGGCCCAGGATGACCAGCGGTGGTTCCATCGATGTGCTCAAACGGACCGTGTCCCCTCGTTCAACCGCACGACGTGCCCGGAGCGGGCCGACTCCTCGGCTGCAACCACCGCTGTCAAGCTGAGATACCCGTCGTGAAAGCTGGGCGATGGTGACCGCCCCTCACGAACGGCATCGACAAAATGCGCAAGCGCAGTGCGGAACGACGGCTCTCGGCCGGGCGATCGGTACGTCTCCCAGACGTAGCCAGCGTGCTTGACGGTGTCGAGCCCGGATCGCAAACCAGAAAGCCAGGCGACCGGCTTCGAATCGGTCACGATCTTGACGCTGGGCGATCGGTAACGGTCAACCGACAGTCGAGCTTTCTCCATGTAGATCTCGAACCGATCCTCGTTCACGGTATTGATCGACAGCAGCAACTGGACTGTCAGACCTCCGGCCAGTTTGACCTGAACGGTCGCGGTATCGCCTTCGCTGCGCTGCGATCGGAGCTGCGCCGACACTTCTTCGATCTCGTCCCCGAACAGAAACCGGATCAGATCGAAATGGTGTGACGCTTGGTCAAGCAGCGCGCCTCCCCCAGTATCCCGGTATCGTT
>CBDUCI010000276.1:0-2388 GCA_965365605.1 uncultured bacterium | reverse complement strand
CGTCGACGCAGCCACCAGGATCGCGCCACCCGTCGAAACGCCGCTCCACAGCGCCCAGTTCCACACCAGCGCCGACCACGCTCGCGACGGATCACCCATCACGCCGGCGATGAACCCGACCACTCCGATCACCGTGAGCCCGACGGCCAGCGGGTACAGGCGTCCACCGGGACGCTCGACCATTCGGTCGAGCAGGTCTTGCACGTTGAGCAACACCGTGGTCTGCCCGTGGCTCACGATCCCCCCGCTTGCTCCGCCGAAGCTTCGGACGCGGCCGCTTGGACCGGCAGCGACCGCAGGTAGTTGACGACGTCCCAACGCGCCCCTTGCTGGATCCTGCTGTAGCTCGGCATTAGCCCCCGGCCCTGAGTGATAAGGGCGAACAAGTAGCCGTCCGAGAAGTCATCCAATCGTCCAGTCGTGAGAGTCGGGATCGCCGGATATTGACCCTCCATCGGTCCACCCCCTCGGCCTCCTTCGCCATGGCAGACGATGCAGAAATCCCGGAATGTAGCTTCGCCGTTTGCGGTCGAGGCGACATCGGGTGGGTTGGGATTTACAAGATCATCGGCGGTGGCGAGGTTAAACTCGCCCATCCCGTCCAGCGCTACGGATCGCGCCGGTGGCAGAAGAGGCTCGGCTTCGTATGGCTGTATCGAAGGCGTCCGGCTCATGGTGCTGAACCAATCGCAGCCCGTCAGTGCAACGATCAGCGAGAGTAGCGCGACTCGGCGATAGCTACGTGACACTCTCGATCGCCTCCGCCCCAACGCGGTCGAGGATCGCGCGCGCTCGTTGCGCCCCGCCATCGTCATCAGTGTGCACAAAGACACCGAACAGATCATTGGAGAACCGCGGATGGTATCCCGGCTTCGTGCTCATCGCCGGTATGCGGCTAAAGATAAAGACACCAGCCAGAGTAAACAGACCCCCCAGCAAAACGGTGAGCTCGAACATGATTATGACCGTTACCGGCAACGACGCGATGGACTTCCCACCTACCCGAAGCCCCCACGCGAAGAACGTCCACAGGGTCAGCGTGAGACCGGTCAGCGTTCCCATCAGCCCGCCGATCAGCGTCATCAGTCGAACCGGGCTCACCGGACGATCGATCACATCCTCGAGATGCGGTGTGGGGATCGGCGAGTAAACGGTGATGTCATCCGCTGCTATGCCCTCGTCCTCGAGCGTGTTCACAGCATCGGCGACGTCATCCAGCGTCAGAAACACCCCACGCACTCCGCCTTCGATCAGCTCTGCGCTCATCGACTGTACCTCGCTCCGATCACGACGCCACCTCGAGCTCCTCCTGCTGACGCCTGAGCTTTGGCGGCAACAGTTCCTTCAACTCCGCAATCGCCATCGATGGCAGGAACTTCACAAACAGCAGGAACCACATGAAGAACCACGCAAACGAGCCCGCGGTGATCGACCACTCGACCCAACTCGCGTTGTAGTAGTCCCACTGATATGGCATGAACTCGTGTGCTAGCGACTGGATGATGATCGAGAAGCGCTCGAACCACATCCCGATGTTGACAAAGATCGATACGACGAACATCCAGAACCACGACGTGCGGATCCGTTTCGACCACAACGACATCGGTATCAAACAGTTGCAGATGTACATGATCCAGCACGCCCACGCGTACTTGCCGGTCAACCGATCCCAGAAGATCGCTCGCTCGAACTCGGAGCCCGAGTACCAGGCGATGAAGAACTCTACCAGGTATGCGTAGAATACGATAAGCGACGTGAGCAGGAGGAGCTTGGCGAGATTGTTCAGATGGTACTCCTCGATGTAATCCTCAAGGTGGAACGCCTTTCTCAACGGCACCACCAACGTGATCACCATCGCCACGCCACTGAAGATGGCGCCAGCTACGAAGTAGGGCGCGAAGATCGTCGAGTGCCAACCGGGAACGATTGCCATCGCGAAGTCCCACGACACGACCGAGTGCACTGACAGCACCAGCGGCGTCGCCAAACCGGCCATGAACAAATAGGCCCGGTTGTAGTGACGCCATTGGCTATCGGTCCCCTGCCACCCCAGCGAGAGAAGCGAGTACAGCCGGTGGCGGAACGACCTCGGCTCGGCTCGGTCACGAGCCGCCGCGATGTCCGGAATCAGGCCCAGATAGAGGAAGAGCGAGCTGATTGTGAAGTACGTCGAGATCGCGAAAAAGTCCCACAGCAACGGGCTCCTGAAGTTGTGCCACAAGAGTCGCTCGTTGGGATATGGGATCAGGTAGTAGAAATACCACACCCGACCCAAGTGAATGAGCGGGAACAGCCCGGCCGTCATCACCGCGAAGACGGTCATCGTTTCCGAGACCCGGTACACCGCGGTTCGGAACTGTGCTCGGAAAAGGAACAAGATGGCTGAGA
>CBDUCI010000275.1:0-2392 GCA_965365605.1 uncultured bacterium | reverse complement strand
CAATCAGCGACCAGCGGGCTTTCTGGGCTCGGTGCTGGTCGGCTTCGCGTTTGGCGCCGGCTGGACGCCGTGCATCGGGCCGGTGCTGGGGACGATTCTGACGATGGCCGGGACCACCGGCGATGTGAGTCAGGGCGTGACCCTGCTCTCGGCGTACAGCATCGGGCTGGGAGTGCCGTTTTTCGCCGCCTCGGTCGGGTTCAGCTCGTTCCTCTCGGCTTTCAAGCGGGTCCGCCACTGGCTACGGCCGATCGAGATCGTCAGCGGGCTGGTGCTGGTGGTGGTCGGGATCCTGATCTTTACCAACTACTTCGCCATTCTCGCCGCGTGGCTCAACCGGATCGTCCCGCTGTTCTCGTTTATCGAGAACCGCATCTGATCACGCTGGCCCGGCTCTAGGGCGCTCCATACATTGCAATTGGCGGCCGGTTTGCCGCCCACAGGGAGCGAGCGAATGGCCAGACGCACAATCCAGGATCTCTTCACCAACAACCTTGGCTACAAGCTGATCGCGCTGTTGCTGGCGCTTCTGTTGTGGTTCGATGTCCGCACCGAGAAGGTCACCGTCATCGACTACCCGGTGCCGGTGACGCTGTCGCTCGTGGGCGACGAGATGACGATCACCAACGACCCGCCGGCCGAGGTCGAGGTCAGCTTCTCGGGTACCGGTCGCGACCTGCTGTCGCTCGACAAGGAGTCGCTGAGCATCCAGAAGGACGTGCAGGGCGGCGACAACGACACGCTGGTCGTCACCCTCGACTTGCAGGACGTCCAACGACCCCCGGATCTTCCGGTCACCCCGGTGGGGATCACCCCGGGCAGCATTCAGGTGGTGACCGATCGATACGTTGAGAAAACGGTGCCGCTACAGACCGAGGGGTCACCGCAGGCTCGCGGCGAGGGGTACCATGTTGTCGAGGTCACGGTCGAGCCGACGCGGGTCCTGTTGCGTGGCGTGACCGCCGAGCTGGGTGACATCGGGTCGCTGTCACTCGATCTGACGCAGCTCTCGCGCGGCCCCGGGCGGTTCGACCAGCAACTCGCGATCGCGGTCCCCGAAAAGTTCCGAACGGTGACCGTCACCCCCGACAGCGTGCGCATTCAAGGCGTCGTCGTGCCGATCGAGGAAACCGAGCCACCGGCTGAAGAGATCGCTGAGAGCTAGACCCCACCGACAATGCTGACGCTCGGTATCGAGACCTCCTGCGACGACACGTCGATGGCGGTGCTACGTGGCGAGAACGAGCTCCTGTCGAACGTCGTCAGCTCGCAGCTCGAGCACTCACAGTACGGCGGGATCGTGCCCGAGCTGGCGAGCCGGGCGCACATCCAGAACATCGTGCCCGTCTTTCGGTGGGCGCTGGATGAGGCCGGCGTGGAGCCCGCGGAGCTGGACCTGATCGGCGTCACGAACACGCCCGGGTTGATCGGCTCGCTGATGGTCGGTGGCGCGTTCGCGCAGGCTTTGGCGTTGGCACTCGACCGACCGATCGTTCCCGTCCACCATATCGAAGCCCACATCGTGGCGTGTCTTCTGGAGTACCCGGATCTCGAGTTGCCTGCGGTAGCACTCGTCGTCTCCGGCGGTCATTCGTCACTCATCTACGTGCCCGAATGGCGGAGGTACGAGGTTGTAGGCACGACGCGCGACGACGCCGCCGGCGAGGCTTTCGACAAGGTGGCGAAGCTCCTGGGGCTCGGGTTCCCGGGTGGGCCGGAGATCGAGCGGCTGGCACTCGAGGGCGACCCGGTCGCGATCCCGTTCCCGCGCCCGATGTTGGCGGTCAAGGATTTCGACTTTTCGTTCTCGGGGCTCAAGACGGCCGTTGTGCGATGGGTTGAAAAGGCCGGGCCGGACAGCGTGCAAGAGCAGTTGGCGAATGTCTGCGCGTCGTTTCAAGCGGCGGTCGTCGAGGTGTTGGTCGAGAAGACCGCTCGCGCGGCGGAAGAGAAGGACGTCGGCACGGTGTTGCTCGCCGGTGGCGTCGCGTGTAACAACGCGCTGCGAGCGGCGCTACGTGATCGGATCGGAGATGGGGCACGAGTCTTATGGCCGCAGCCCATCAACTGCACCGACAATGGAGCGATGATCGCTAGGACTGCCGTATTGCGTGCGGACGAAGCGGTCGGGGTGGGGGAGTTTGATGTTGCGGCGAGTCAGACTCTGGCATAGGAGCGTGATGAAGGGCAGAACAACGCCCTTGTAATCGATTTTCCACAGAACAACCGTCGATATATTGACACATTTGTCTTGCTTTAAAATCCGAAACGCGATCATGCACCTGCTTTTCGTCGGCGCACTTCTTGCTGATGGCAAATCGAGTTGACAGCCTGCGAACAGGCCACTAACAAGTAACCGTCCCGCCGATTATTGGTCACAAAAACTCGAGTG
>CBDUCI010000274.1:0-2412 GCA_965365605.1 uncultured bacterium | reverse complement strand
GTAACATCCTGCTCGATCTGGCCGAGAAAAATCCCGATCCGCGCACGCTGGCCGGGGAGTACCGCGACGTCTATAACGCGTTCGGGTCCGGTGCGGGTCCGGAGCGATGGCGTAAGGCGGCCGATCGAATCCGCATCCAGCGCGGCCTGAAGGAGCCGTTCCGAGAAGGGCTGCTTCGCTCGGGCCAATACTACGACCACATCGTCGCCGTCCTCGACGAGGAGGGCGTCCCGCGCGAGATCGCCTGGCTGCCGATGATCGAAACGACGTTCAACATGGAAGCGCGGTCATCGGTCGGGGCCGGAGGTGTCTGGCAGTTCATGCCGTCGACCGGGCGGCTCTATATGAAGGTCGGTCGTTCGGTTGATGAACGCTTTGACCCGATCATCGCTGCTCGTGGCGCAGCGCGGTTGCTCAAACACAACTACGAGGCGTTGGGGAGCTGGCCGCTGGCGCTGACCGCTTACAACCATGGGCTGGCGGGAATGAAACGCGCCGTGCGCGACGTCGGCAGCCACGACTACATGACGATCCGGATTCATTACGACGGTCCGCGCTTCAGGTTCGCGTCCAAGAACTTTTATCCCGAGTTCCTGGCTGCGCTCGAGGTCGTCGATAATGTCGAGCAGTACTTCGGTATGCTCGATCCGTCCGAACCGTTGGAGTTTGAGACGATCGAAGTGACGACGTCTATGAAGCTCACCGAGATAGCTAACGCGATCGGGGTGGACGACAGACTGTTGTGGCAGTTCAACCCATCGCTTACCAACTCGGTCGCCCGAGGTGGGCGCAGGGTGCCGGCCGGCTTTGAGCTCCGCATTCCGCCGGAGCTGGTCGAGGAAGCCCCCGCACAGCTCGCGTCGGCGGTCGCCGGCCGCAGTGGACAGCGTATCCGCACCGTAGAAGGGAACGGACCGCGCTACTACACCGTTCAGCCGGGCGACACGTTGAGTCTGATCGCCGTGCGACACGGCACCACGGTGAGTGTGCTTATCGCTCTCAACGACATCGAAGACAGCAATCACATCGAAATCGGACAACGGATCAGGATTTCAGGCTAGCGGGTGAGCGTAGCCAGCTTCTTCGCCCAGCTACACTGGATCGACTGGGCGGTCCTGGCGCTGTACTTCGCCTTTACGTTGGCGGTCGGCTTGTACTTCGTTCGGCGCGCCAGCTCTTCGACACAGGAGTTCTTCGTCTCCGGGCGCAACCTGCCGTGGTGGTTGGCCGGTACGTCGATGGTCGCGACGTCGTTCTCAGTCGACACGCCATTGGTCGTCACTGGTTGGGTTCGCACGCAGGGTATTCAGCGCAACTGGATCTGGTGGTGCCTGGCGATCGGCGGCATGCTGGCGGCGTTTGTGTTCGCTCAGCTTTGGCGACGCTCGGAAGTCATGACGGACGTCGAGCTGACCGAGCTCCGGTACTCGGGCCGGCCTGCTGCGGCACTGCGCGGCATCCGCGCCGTTTATATGACGCTGTACGCCAACTGCCTCACCATGGCATGGGTGACATTGGCGATGGTCAAGGTGTTTGGCGCGGTGTTCGACATCGGGCCGCTGCCGGCGACGCTGTTCGCCGCCGGTTTGACGCTCGCGTACGCGATGTTAGCCGGCTTGTGGGGCGTGGTCGTCACCGACCTGGTGCAGTTCGTCCTGGCCACGGTCGGGGCGGTGGTGTTGGCGGTGTTCGTCGTCGACGCGGTGGGTGGGCTCGACGCGATGGTCGGGCAGCTCGACGTCGCCGGTCACGGCGACGCGCTGGCGTTTCTCCCACCGCTCGACGCGGCGCAGGCTCACAGCGTGTGGGACGGACCGCTGGGGTGGTCAGGGACAGCGTTGGCGACGTTTCTGGTGCTCATAACGATTCAGTGGTGGGCCAACAAGAACGCCGACGGTGGAGCGGTCGTCATCCAGCGCATGGCAGCGTCGAAAGACGAGCGCGAGGCGGTGCTGGCGACGCTCTGGTTCCAGATCGCCAACTACGCGCTCAGGCCGTGGCCGTGGATCGTGGTTGCCTTGGCGTCGCTCCTGCTCTACCCGGACATCGCCGATCCGGAGATGGCGTACCCCAGAGCGATGGTCGACTTCCTCCCGGTTGGACTGCTGGGTCTCATGCTGGCCTCGCTGGTGGCGGCCTTCATGTCGACCTTGACGTCGTTCATCAATCTGTCGGCGGCGTATCTGGTCAACGATCTTTACCGGCCGTTTCTGGTTCGGGATCGCTCCGAGCGACACTACGTCAGTGCCGGCCGATTGGCGTCAGTCTTAGCGCTGGCGATCGGCATCACGATCAGCTTTTTTGCTGACTCGATCTCGCAGCTGTTTCTGTTGCTGTTGACGCTAGGCGCCGGGATCGGGCTGGTGTACGTCGCGCGGTGGTTCTGGTGGCGGGTCAACGCGTGGAGCGAGA
>CBDUCI010000273.1:0-2433 GCA_965365605.1 uncultured bacterium | reverse complement strand
AGCAAGAACGCAAACTCGGCCGCTGCGTACGGAGCGACACCCAGCCAGAGTGCGGCTACGATCGTGACCCCGGACCGACTGATGCCCGGTATCAGCGCTGCCGCCTGGGCACACCCGATCCACCAGGCCGCCAAACAGGTAGGCTCGGGTCGCTCCACCGATCTCATGTCGGGTCGTGCCTTAAGCCGCAACGACAAAAGCACGGTGCCAGTGGCAGCCAGCGCTACCGCCACCGTCAGCGGCGTCTCAAAGGCCCACTCCACCACACCGCGAAAGATGGTCGCGGTAGTCACGATCGGTACCGTCGCCAGTACCAACTTGCCCATGTAGCCGATCTCGAGGCCGAGAATCATGTCGGCCACCCGGCGTCGAAAGTAAAACAACACCGCCAACAACGTGGCGCCGTGGACCGCGACCTCGAACGGCAATGGTTGCGTATGCAACCCGAACAGCGTTCGACCGATGACCAGGTGACCGCTCGAAGAGACCGGCAGGAACTCCGTCAATCCCTGTATGATCCCCAGCACGAATCCTTGAAGCGCGGTCACTGTGCAGACTCCCATATCGCCAGCACATTCTCGATCCCGCCAGCGGCAGGCGCCGTCTGGTAGTCGCCCTGGTTCCGAAACCAGGTCTCCTGACGCTTGGCGTAGCGTCGGGTTGCGCGACCGATCTCGCGAACAACGTCGTCACGACTGCGCTGGCCGGTGAAGAACGGCCACCATTCCTGGTAACCGATAGTGTCGAGACCGGCTGTCTGGGGACTCAGCCCAGCATCGAAAAACCGTCGCACTTCGTCTTCTAGTCCCAAGTCGAGCATCGCCGCTAGGCGCTCCTCGATGCGCTGATGAAGCTCAACACGTGGGCGCGTCAACCACACCGCCACGTGCGGTCGGACATCATGACCACCGGCCACCTGTTTCGACAGCGGCTCACCGGTTAACAAGTAAACCTCCAACGCGCGCTCGACCCGCTGGTTGTCGTGTGGATGCAGCCGAGCCGCCGTGGCCGGATCGATAGCGGTCAAGACGGTGTGCCGCTCGCGCTTTGGAATGGTTTCGATGCGAGAGCGTACTCGCGCCCGATCCTCGTTTGGTGATCCTCCGTCGAGAGGATCCAGTTGACCAGCCAACGCGGCCAGGTAGAATCCCGTTCCACCACACACCACCGCTGTTCGACCGCGCCCCTGAATGTCAGCGATCGCGCTTCGGGCGCCGCGTGCGTAGTCCGCTGCACTGTACGGAGCACCGACATCGACGACGTCGATCATGTGATGCGGCACCGAGCGGCGGTCGTTTGCGGTTGGCTTGGCGGTGCCAATGTCGAGGCCACGATAAACCTGCCGCGAATCGGCGATCACGATCTCCCCATTCAACTGCCGGGCGATCGCGATCCCGACATCGCTCTTCCCGACTGCTGTGGGGCCGGCGATAACGAGATACGACGGATCGGTCACAATCCAGCCGACCGATCAGTGCCGGCCGAACTGGCGGTTTAGATCCTCGAGCGCGATCTGCACCACCGCCGGTCGACCATGCACATCGTCGTACGGCAGCTCGGTGGCAAACAACCGATCGATGACTTCACCCATCTCCGTTTGCGTGAGTGGCTGGCCGGCTTTGATCGCCGCTTTACAAGCGAAGAGTCGCGCCACGCGCTCATGCTGGTTCATGTCGGCGCTGCCGGCGCCTGGGTCGGACAGATCATCGAGCAGATCCGCCAATGCCGTCTCGGCATCGAACGCGTGCCGGAAAGCCGGTATCGCCGAGATCGCGATCGAGTCACCGCCAAACGGCTCGACCTCGAACCCCAGCCGCTCGATCAGACCGCGATAGGACTCCCAGGTCGCAAACTGCTCGGGTGTCAAATGCAGCACGGTTGGGAACAACAGACGCTGACCGGGACGCGGTTGCTCGCGGATCTCCCCGATGACCTCCTCGTAAAGGATGCGCTCGTGGGCCGAATGTTGATCGATGAACACGACGCCGGTCGTCGTCTGCGCCAAAATATACCGGTTGTGGAGCTGCCATACGGACGGTAGCACCTCGCGATCGATTGCGTCGATCGTATCCGCTTCTCGTCCGGCGATCCGACCAGCGATTGCGTCATCCGCTACCGAGTCTTCGTTTGCTCGATCCACGCCAGACGCTCGGCGTGGGTTCGCCCGGCGACCCGAAAGGAAGAAGCCCAGCTGCCCCGGATCAGGGGGGCCTGCCTCCGCCACCCGATCAACGCGGGGTTTGACCGGTCTGGCCGCGACGTGGCCGGCGCCCAGCGCCGCTCGAACAGCTTCCTCCACCGCATGAGCTACCTGTGCCCCGGACCGCAACCGTACTTCGCGCTTCGAAGGATGAACGTTGACGTCGACTTGATTTGGGTCGACCTCGATGAACAGATACAAGTCCGGCTTCGACCCGGCGGGCAGCGTGGAGC
>CBDUCI010000272.1:0-2438 GCA_965365605.1 uncultured bacterium | reverse complement strand
CCATCCCGGTGGTGCTGGTGCCCGCGCTGCTGGTGGTCCCCGGATCGGGACCGTCGGTCATGCAGACGGCCTGGTCGCACGTCGTGCCGCGGTCCGAGCCCGGGCTGCCGACCGCACTCGCGACGAGCGCCGCGGCTGCCGGCGACACCCTATACCTGGGTTCGGAGTACGGTTTGACGCGTTACGCAGAGGGTGAATGGAAGACTCACGGGTGGACCACCGATCCGCCCATCGAGGCGGTCACGGCACTGCACGTCGACGGTCCCCGGTTGTGGGTCGGAACGTCGCGCGGTTTAACGCTGTGGGATCGCGAAACCGATCGGCCGAGCGCGCATTTCTTGAACGGCCGATCGATCAGCGCACTGGCGGTTTCGGATGATGCAGTTTTCGTCGGAACGAATCTGGGTTTGTACGCAGGTCAGCGTGATCCAAGCAGGGGCGCTGGCTTCGCGCCCGACTCGTTCGTGCGAACCGAGAGCCGCGGTAGCCGGATCCGAGCGCTGGCATTGCGCGACACTTTGCTCGTGGTCGCCACCGGTGTCGGTCTCGGCGTTTTCAATCGCTCGAGCGGTGCATGGCGTTTTTGGGCCGCCGTGGAGGGCCGACTCGAAACCCCACCGCTAGCGGTGGCGATCGACGACCAGCAGGTGTGGATCGGCACCGATCGGGGGCTCGTTCGGTGGCGGCTTAAGACCGACGAATGGGACATGTATCGTCCCGGTGACGGCTTGGCCGGACTCCCGGTGCGGCACCTTTGGGCCGCCGAGGACGCGATCTGGGCGTCGACCCCCAGCGGAGTCAGTCGTTTCGGCTGGCGCCAGGCACGGCGTTAGGGGGTCGATTGTGGGCGGCGAGTTCGACTGGATCGAGCGCATCGTTAACCGCTTGGGGTCGATCGGCACCGGGATCGGCGACGACGCCGCGGTGCTCAGCGGCCCGGATGGCGAGACGTGGGTGTGGACGATCGACACGTTGATCGAGCACGTGCATTTCAGGTTTGATTGGCTGGACCCCGAAGCGGTTGGCCATCGCGGGCTGATCGCGAGCCTCAGCGATTTGGCGGCAATGGGCGCCGAGCCGGTAGCGGCGCTAACCGCGTTGGCCGCGCCGCCTGACTGGCTGGCCGATCGGGTCGAGCGACTCTATGCAGGATTGGGTGCGGCGGCCCAACGCGCCGCGTGTCCGATCGTCGGCGGCGACTTGTCGCGCGCCGACCAAGTGCAGTTGACCGTTAGCGCCCTCGGGCGGTGCGAGGGCCGAGCGTTGACCCGGGGTGACGCCCGGCCGGGCGATGAGGTGTGGGTCACAGGTGCGCTGGGTGGCCCAGCGGCAGCGCTGGCGTTGCTCGCGCGCGAGGGCCCCGAGCCCCAGGTGATGGCCCATGCGGCGTACAAGCGGCTGGCCCATCCGGCAGCCCGAGTCGATGAGGTGCGTTGGCTCAAGAGCCGGGCACGGCTCGGCGCCGCGATCGACATCTCGGACGGTTTGTCGGGTGACGCAAGACACGTCGCCGTTGCGAGTGGGGTGTCGATCACGATCGACGTCGAACGGCTACCGGTCGACGCCGGCGCGAGTGACGTCGGTCGCCAGCTGAACGCCAACCCGATCGAGTGGGCGCTCCACGGGGGGGAGGAGTTCGAGCTCTTGCTGACGGCTCGCGCCGGATCGATCGCACCGCTGGTCGACGAATTCGAAGCGACGTTCGGTCTCGCGCTGACCGCGATCGGAACAGCGCGTGAAGGCACCGGCGTACAGAAGATCGAAAACGAGGTCACCAAACCGCTCGACCCGAAGTCGTGGAACCACTTCACTGCGTCGTCCGATTTGGGTCTTTAGCCGGCCACCCGTTTGCTTCGAACCGACGTGGTCGATTAGCATTCACTACCCATCCTAAAGTCGACCGTAACCGTTGCCGATCGTATGTGATGACTACAATCGCGCGCCTCAAAGCCCGTGAGATCCTCGATTCGCGCGGTCGGCCGACCGTGGAGGTCGATTGCTGGACCGACTCCGGGATCATGGGTCGGGCGGCGGTGCCTTCCGGCGCGTCGACCGGCGAGCATGAAGCGCTCGAGCTGCGTGACGGCGACCGCAATCGGTACCACGGCGCGGGCACACAAAAGGCAGTGCTCCACGTCGAGGAGACGATCGCGCCGGCGGTCGCCGGAATGACCGTCACCGATCAGGGCGCGATTGATGCCCGACTATTGGAGCTGGACCCCACACCCGACAAGTCTCGCCTTGGCGCCAACGCGATTCTGGCGGTTTCGATGTCGACTGCGGTGGCGGCAGCCAACGCTGCCGGTCAGCCGCTCGCGCCCCGAGGCTGTGGGATCCTCCTGCAGGCTGTGCCCCAGCATCGAGCCGGGCACGGCCTGCGGCCCCAGCAGCACGAACTCGATGCCCGTCCCGTCGTGGCGGTACTCGGGATAGCCCTG
>CBDUCI010000271.1:0-2447 GCA_965365605.1 uncultured bacterium | reverse complement strand
TGCGTCTCGCCTTCGGCTCGAACGACGACTACCGGTTGCGTGTTGGAGGCCCTCAACAGCGCCCAACCGTGGGGAAACGCGATCCGCACACCGTCGATATCAACGGTTTCATACCGTGACCCAAAATGGTCCCTAACGGCGGAGACGATCTCCCACTTCTGCTCTTCGGTAGTATCGACCCGTATCTCGGGCGTCGACGCGTACTCGTTTAGCTGGCCAACCATCTCTCCCAACGATGTCTCGTTCTTGGCGATAATCTCGCACAAGCGACAAGCCGCGTAGATGGCATCATCAAAGCCGTAGTAATCGTGATAAAAGAACAGGTGACCGCTCATCTCCCCACCAAAAGGGATCCCGTCGGCGTGCATTTTCTTCTTGGCCAGGCTGTGGCCGGTCTTCCACATCACCGGCACGCCCCCGTGAGCGACGATGTCTTCCTCGAGTGCGCGCGAAGATTTGACGTCAAATAGGATCCTTTCGCCCGGCGTCATCGTCAATTGATCGCGAGCAAAAATCGCCGTTAGCTGATCTCCCCGGATTGTCCCGCCTCTTTCGTCGACTGCTCCTATCCGATCGCAATCGCCGTCCAGGCCAATCCCCAGCTCGGCCGAGGTTGACGCGGTGCGGGACTTGAGATCGGCAATAAACGCATCGACTGTCGGGTCGGGATGATGGTTTGGGAAGGTCCCGTCTACCGTACAGTACATACAGTCGACTCTGGCCCCGACCCGCTCCAATAGCTCCGCCGCGAACAGCGCGCCGGTAGCGTTGGCGGGATCGAGAACGATATCGACCGGGCGGGCGAGTGACACCTTGGATGCCACCATGTCGCAGTACTCATCGGTGACCGGTCGCTCCGTGATCGATCCGGCTCCCGTTTCGTAGTCGTCGGTTTCGATCAGCTGGTGGATCGATTGAATCTCGGGTCCCGACAGTGGCAGCTCGCGGTAACCGAGTTTCAAACCGTTGTACTCGGGTGGATTGTGGCTGCCAGTAATCATGACGCCGCCATCGGTCTCCAGACGATGACCGGCGAAGTACAGGACGGGCGTCGGAACGACACCGACATCGAGGACATCGGCTCCTGCGGAGACCATCCCAGCCGCCATCGCGTCTCGCAGCGAGTCCGACGACGGTCGCACATCGCGTCCCAAGGCGACGACGGGCGAGTCTAGCCCGCGCTCTCGCCCGAGGTGGGTAATGAACCCACGGCCGATCGCTTCGACGACGTCGGTCCCTAGATCCTCGTTGACTACGCCGCGGATGTCGTACTCGCGGAAAATGTGGGCTGGTGCCTGCACCGGGATCGACTCCTGAGTTGACGAGAGAATGGATCGACGAAGCGGAGGAAAGGTACTCTGGGCTTGGGAGGGTTGGCGAGGCGGCGGGGTCACCCCCGCCGCCTCCCAGTCTCAATGTGGCTCCTACCGCGGCAGCGTCTCCGCGATCGGGAGCGGCCACGCGTCGACGACGGCATCTCCCGGGCGATCGAGCGGCAGCTCGTTGAGTTTGCCATAGCGCCGCATATCGATCCACCGGTGACCACCCTCAAACAAAAGCGAATACCGCTTCTGGTTAAGCAGCTCGTCGAGCGCGTTGCCGGCGTCGATGTCACCTCGGGGCTCCAGCCCGCCCGAGTTCACGCGGATGAAGTTGATGTCGTCAGCTGCGGGCCCGATGTTGCCGAGCCCGATATTGGCCTCGGCCCGCAACAGGATCAGCTCCTCGTTGCGGATGATTGGCACCGGCGTCGACGGCGACGACCACAGCGGCTGGAACTGCAGGTCCGACTCCAGATCCTGGAGCCGCTTGACCGCTACTTCGTTGGTCTTGTCTAGGAACCGCTGGTCGAGCTGGCCGCCGGGTTGTAGCTCGGCGTCCGTCTCGACCGCCGGATGGACGAACAGGTTGGCGTCAACCAAACCGTTCGTCTGATCCCCGGGGCCCGTCAGGAAGGTGTGATAGACGCCCATATCGAGCGGCGCCGCGGTGCTCACGAACGACCCATCGAGCGCCGTCAACGCGGCCCCGAAGTTCATCCGATACACCTCGACCCGCGCCAGCAACGCCCGGTTGAACTGCAGGAACGAAGCTGGCGTGTCGAACCCGTCAAGCCCCGGGCTGAGCGGGAACGGGAACGCTTCCCCACCCGCCTGAAGGTGGCCGCGAGCCTCTTCGAGCAGGTCGACGATGCGCTGGAACACCTGATCCTTGCTCGCGATCGGGGCCGGCGGCGCGTCGAGCGACTGATCGACATCGATCGGAGCACCATTCGTGTCACGAGAGTTGATCACCAGTAAGAGGTCGTGCGCCTGCATCGTCTTGGCGAATCCTCGCGTAGCTTCCTTCTCGGCCGGTGTCATCCCGTCGGGCGGCACGTCCGTCAGCGCGTTCAGCGCATTCAACACGATGTTGCTCGACCGGATGTTGGCGTACCGCTCATTCCA
>CBDUCI010000270.1:0-2469 GCA_965365605.1 uncultured bacterium | reverse complement strand
GGCGGCAAACCGATGCCGGTCACGGACCCGGTTTCGGTGTACTCACGCCATGCCGAACCATCGAGGTATCCGCGGACCACGCATTCTACCGGCAAAGGCTGAGCGCGGCGGCAGAGCATCGACCGCCCGGCGAGCGTCTCGCGATGGTCCGCGAGCTCGGGCGCACGATTGACCAGATCATCGATATCGGTCGTGAGTCGATGGTGCGGCGTGGCCGCTTCGAGCCGATCGAACCAGTAATCCGAGAGATGCGTAAGAACGGCGCCCTTGTCCGGGATCCCTTGCTCAAAAACGATGTCGTGGGCCGACAAGCGATCGGTAGTTACGATCAGCAGCTCGTCCCCGAGCGCGAACATCTCGCGCACCTTGCCGCTAGCCAAGTGGGGGAGGGGGAGGATCACGGATGTCACTTCGGGCGTCAGGGTTGGTTGCATGTTTGTCCTCTCAGCGCGTCGAGATCCGGGAGACGACGCCGTTGCGTTCGATGAACAGCGTGAGTGGCCGTCCCGACTGAAGAGCGTCAACAAATTCACTTAGATCCTCTGGTCCGTCGAGGCGACGCTGGCCGACCGCCAACAATATGTCACCGGAGCGCAACCCCAGCCGCCTGAAACCGGAGCTCAGATCGACGCGATCGAGATAGAAGCCATAATCGTTGGCGAGGCCCAGATGAGACGCCAACGTGGGGGTTACTACCACCACCGAGGCGTCAAAGGGTGTTTCGAGCCGCTCCGCTACCACAAGCGGGTCCTCCTCAGGGACGAGCGTCACACTGAAGACCTCACCGTTGCGCTCGGCTGTGATGGTGATCGCCTGATCCGACGGTAGATCGAGCAGTCGGCCTTCCCACTCGATGGGAGAAGGCAGCACCCTGCCATCGGTCTGCGTGATGATGTCGCTGGGTCGAAGGTCGACGCGCTCCGCGGGGCTGCCCGGATCTACGCGTTGTACCTCGACACCACGTGGGGGTTGGCCCTCGCTCTCGAGTTCTGCCAGGTGCAGCCCCGTCCACGGGCGTCGGATCGAGCCAAAACTGACGATATCATCGAGTGCTCGCTGGGCGCGATTGATCGGTATCGCGAATCCGAGTCCGATCGAGCCTCCGGTGCCGCCCGAGAAGATGAACGCGTTGACCCCAATCACCTCTCCCTCGGCGTTGACAAGTGGACCACCGGAGTTGCCCGGGTTTATGGCCGCGTCGGTCTGGATCATGTTCGACCAAATCTGTGGTTGGCGCGCCCCACCACGAACCTCGGGCTGCACATCGCGGCCCAGCGCCGAGATCACACCCACCGTTACGGACGGGTTTTGGTCAGCCAACAGATAGCCGTACGGATTGCCGATCGCGATCACCCATTCGCCGATCAACAGGTTGTCGGAGTCACCCAGCGTCGCGACCGGTAAATCTTCGCCGTCAACTCGGAGGAAAGCGAGATCGGTGGCCTCGTCCTCGGCGATCAAATCGGCCTCCACTTGCCGCCCGTCCATCAAAGTGACCACGATGTCGGTCGCGCCACTGACGACATGCTGGTTGGTAATCACGTAACCATCCTCGGAGACGATGAAACCCGAGCCCAGGTTCTGAACCTGGCGCAATCGTTCTCGCGGTGGAAACAATCCGCGAAAGAAAGGATCGTCAAACGGGCTCCGCTCGCGGACGACCCGTGTGGAGACCACGTTGACCGAAACGACCGCTGGCCCTACGGTTTCCGCAGCCACAACGATCGCGGTGCGACGTGACTCGGCGATTTGATTCGCCGACTGCGCCCTAGCGGTGGCGAGTGATTGGTCGTGGCCGGCTGTCGAGTTCTCCGACCGCCACCACGACACCCCGACCAACACGGTCAAGAGCAAGAGGCCGGCGGTCAGCCGATCAGCGCGCATACTTGACCTTCCAAAGAAAGAGCCCCTGGGGTGGTGCGTGAGCTGCCGCGACGGGCTCGCTGCGGACCTGAAGCGCCCGAGACACAGCGGATGGCGGAACCTGTCCGCGGCCTACCGCGATCATCGCCCCGACGAGCGCGCGCACCATGTGGCGAAGAAACCGGTTGGCGGTGATCTCTAAGGCATACCCGTTCCGGGTGCGCTGCCACTCGGCCGAATGCACCGAGCAGGGGCCCTCTGAAACCCCCTTGGCAAAGTGGCGAAAGTCATGCGCCCCAACGATCGACGACGTGGCTTCGGTGATCGCGTCCCAATCGGGCCGTCGATCGAGGGCCCACGTATAACGGCACACGAATGGCGAGTGTGCGAGCCGCCCATCAGCGACAAAGTACCGATATGTACGTGTCACCGCGTCGTGCCGTGCGTGAAAATCTGGCTCAGCGGTCGTCAACCGCTCGACCCAAATGTCATTGGGCAGCTGTGTGTTCCAGGCGCGCTTCAGCTCGGGATTCCCGATCGTCGTCTCGTGTTCGAAGTGAACCACTTGGCCACGGGCGTGAACGCCGGTATCGGTACGGCCCGAAG
>CBDUCI010000269.1:0-2472 GCA_965365605.1 uncultured bacterium | reverse complement strand
TCGAGGATAACACCGAGGTAATCGGGGTGACGCTCATCGAGCATCTTGACCAGGAAGTTCGCCATCCCGAAGGTCGCACCCGTCTCCTCGCCAGTCGATGTGTGAAGCGGGTTTCGCGCGAAGGCGAAATACGAGCGGTAAATGAGCGCGTAACCGTCGATCAGATAGAGCGTTGGGCGACCCATGCAACTACTCAATCTGGCTCCGGCGCTCGACGAGAACCACGTCCCTCCAAACACCGTTCAACTGGCCGATCCGCTCACGCCGGCCAACGACGCGAAAGCCACACCCTTTGTGAAGCTTGAGACTGGTGATGTTCTCTGGAAAGATCGATCCCTGGAGGGTCCAGATCCCGTTGGCCTCCGATCGATGCACGAGCGCTTCCAGCAGCGCCCGCCCCACGCCGGCGTTCTGAGCCGCCGGTGCCACGTACACGCTCACCTCGGCCACCCCACCGTACGCCGGCCGCGGTGAGATCGGCGCCAGCGCCGCCCACCCGACGATATCGTTTCCGATCCGCGCCACGAACCGGCAATGACCGAGGTGCGCCGCGTCCCATGCATCCCACGACGGGACCTCGGTCTCAAAGGTCGCGTTTTCGGTCACGAGCCCCTGGCGATAGATCTCGGCCACCGCTTCCCAGTCGGCGGGCTGAAGCTCGTCGATGTGAACGCCACCGGCGATCACCGGGTGAAGTCTCGGCTGATTGTGGGGAGGTTCGCTCGTAGAGGCGCTTGCGAAGGAGCGAGCGGAGATCCCGCAAGTGAAACGAGGAGGCTCCGCGAGTGGTCGCGCGCCGAGTAGAGCAACCCTCCCCGCAGTCGACTCTTGGCCTCACGCATGATCATCGATGATCGCCGTACGCTCACGCTTGTGAGCACCGGTGCGCCACCGATCGACCTCGCTGTCGCCGGTGATCTGGTCGAGCGCCTCGGGGGCGATCCACCCGTTGCCGACAGCGTGTCGAGCCGCCGCGAGCGTGTCGTCGGCGAGGACCAGCGAGCTACCGGCGGACTCCACTTCGTCCGCGAGATCGCGAATCGCGGCAGCGCGTAGCGGGTCACGCTTGAGGTTACGGATGTACACCGACAGCACTCGATCCGGAAACTCGTGGATCAGGTCGAGATACGTCTCCGGATCCTGTTGACCGCTGTCGCCTATCAGAATGAACGGCAATGACGGGAACATCTGGAAGATGCGGCGAATCGCCTGCAGTTTGTGCTCGCGGTGCCGATCGCGTCGCAGCTCTTGCCTCAGCGAGCCCCAGTCGCGCAACTCGAGCGGTCCGATCGGAATCTGACGCAGCTCGAGAAAGTGGAGCAGGACGTCGTACAGATTCCATGGGCTGCTCGACACGTAGAAGACGGGGCGAGATGTGTCACCGGCTGCGCCCCGGTGCAGGGCGCGAAAGAACGGTGCCACACCGGGGAACGGCGAACGTGTATGCGCGTTGCCAAACAGGACGCGGCCCGCCATCAGGGCGGTTCGTGCGACGTCGGACCGCACTATCGTGTCATCGACATCACTGATTACGCCGAAATCAGCGTGCGCCTTCGGAACCATGACGAGTGTTCGTTCCACTACCGGTTGTTCCGCGCGCGGGCGCTGCAACCTCAGCTCGGCCGGGTACCACAGCTGATCGCCGGTCGGCGGATCTTCGACCGACAGCACCGCCTGGAAGTGCCCCTCGTCGTCTGCCACGACTTCGGCAGCTGACCGACGAAACTGCACTTCGACCTGGGCATACGGGACCTCCGCGCTGGCCAGCCGACGCCAGGTGTTGCGCAGGTTCGTCCAGCGCGAGTCGTCGGGGGTCGACGGGCTGATGCCGCGATCGCGGAGCACACGACCGCGCACGAGCACCCGGTACGCCGTCCCATAACTCCGATAGGCGTCGATGAGAAGCTGGTTTCTGTTGCTGCGCCTGATCGGAGACCTACCGCGCGTGTTCCAACCTGGCGATAGCAGCGGCGAAACCCGCCACGACAGCCAGCGTGATCAATGAGATGGTACGCATGGTTATCAAGATATCGTGAGCCCGGAACCAGAAACACGAACGCCTCGCAATAGCGAGGCGTCGTGCACTTGTCTCTGCGCGTCGGAGAAGCTTAAACCTTCAGAACGTTCGACGCCTGGGGTCCCTTCTTGCCATCATTCACATCGAACTCCACTTCCTGTCCCTCGGCCAACGTCTTGAAACCCTCGGTCTGTATCGCGGTGAAGTGAACGAACACGTCGTCACCTCTGTCTTGCTCGATAAACCCGTACCCCTTGGCGTCGTTAAACCACTTGACTTTGCCCTTCGGCATGGTGGTGGAACTCCTCCAGTTGAAGCCGCTACTGTGCGGATGGACGTCGCGAGTCTACTGATCCTCGGAAGAGGGTGTCAAGTGGCCTGCCCATGCGAGTTCGAGATCCCGAATTCGGCTGAAGCGGCGGCGGCTCGAGTAGGTCGGTCGAGCCTCCACTAGA
>CBDUCI010000268.1:0-2505 GCA_965365605.1 uncultured bacterium | reverse complement strand
CTCGTCACATCAAGCGCTTCCTCGATGATCGCAACAAGGTCAAGGTCACGATCATGTTTCGAGGTCGAGAGATGGCCCACACCGAGAACGGCAGGGAGGTTCTCAACGATGTGGTCGAGGAGATCGGAGACTTGGCGATTGTCGAACAGCGGGCTCGCCTCGAGGGGCGAAACATGTTCATGATTCTGGCGCCCAACACCAAGAGCACAGCAGATACGAAGAACTGAGCCTCGCAGGGGGAGGCACATATGCCGAAGATGAAGTCGAATCGCGGAGCGGCGAAGAGGTTTCGCAAAACCGCCAAGGGCAAGATCAAGAGAAAACAGGGTCACCTGCGCCATATTCTCACGAAGAAATCGAGGAAACGGAAGCGGCAGCTGAGGAAGTCGAGCCTGGTGAGTAAGGAGGACACGGCTCGGATCAGACGCTTGCTTTCTTCATAGGAGGGATCGATGCCGCGTACAAGCAATAGCAGCCGAGGTAACAAGCGCAGGAAGAAAATCCTGAAGCAAGCCCGTGGTTATCGGGGTGGCCGCGGTCGGCTCTACATGTCGGCCAAAGAGACTGTGGAGCGGGGCCTGCGTTATGCCTACCGGGATCGCAGAGACAGAAAGCGGCAGTTTCGGAAGCTCTGGATCACGCGGATCAACGCCGCCGCCAGGGAGAACGGACTGTCGTACTCGCGCTTCATCTACGGCCTGAAGTCAGCCGAGATCGAAATCGATCGAAAGATGCTGGCCGATCTCGCGGTGAATGACCCCGAGGGGTTCGCGGAGCTGGCCACGGCCGCCAAGGCCCACCTCTAGCACTCCCCGGTAGTTGACGCATGTCGAGCGGGTTGTCTGAGCGCTTGGAGGCGATCCAGCGCGAAGTCGCTCGGGAACTCGAGCGGGCGGCAGACCTAGCCGAAATCGAGGCGATCCGCGTTCGGACACTCGGTCGTAAGGGTCTGCTGACGACCGAGGCCAAGTCGATCGGGAAGCTCGCCGCCGAAGACCGGCCCGCGGCCGGTGATCTCATCAATCAGTTCAAGTCCGAGCTCGAGTCGGCGATTGCCGAGCGCGAGACAGCGTTGGGAGAGCTGGCGCTCACTAGTCAGCTCGAGGCCGAGACGGAGGATGTAACCCTGCCCGGACGACGGAGGGGGCTGGGTACCCGCCATCCGCTGACAATTGTTACCGAGGACCTGTTGGCGATCTTCCGCCGCATGGGTTTTGAGGTCGCGCGCGGACCCGAGGTCGAGACCACCTGGTACAACTTTGAAGCGCTGAATATCCCCGAGGGCCATCCGGCACGTGAAGAGATGGACACGATTTACGTCAGCGACGAGTTGGTCCTTCGAACCCACACTTCACCGATTCAGATCCGGACGATGGAGGGACAGCAGCCGCCCGTACGTGTGGTTTGCCCCGGCCGCGTGTTTCGCAGCGACACGCCCGACGCGTCTCACTCTCCATATTTCCACCAAATCGAAGGGTTATGGGTCGAGGAGGGGATAGCGATGAGCCACCTCAAGTGGGCGCTTACCGAATACGCACGCGAGTTCTTCGGCTCAGGTGTGAAAGTCCGGTTTCGACCTTCCTACTTCCCGTTCACCGAGCCGTCGGCGGAGCTCGATCTGGGCTGCTTGTTCTGCGGCGGCGAAGGATGCCGCGTGTGCAAGCAAACGGGGTGGCTCGAGCTGCTCGGGTGCGGGATGGTCCATCCAGCGGTTCTCGAGGGTGTGGGCTACGACAGCGAGCGCTACACTGGGTTTGCCTGGGGTATCGGCATCGAGCGACACGCGATGCTCAAGTACGGTGTGCCGGACATCCGCATGTTCTTCGAGAATGATCTTCGCTTCCTGCACCAGTTCGTGGGCCGATGAACATCTCCTTCCGCTGGCTAGCGCAGTTCTTCGACGACGGTGTGCTAGACAAGCTCGGGCCCGAGGAACTGGCTCAGCGTTTGACCGATCAGGGTCTCGCGGTCGACGAGCTGCACCCGGCCTTCGATTCATTCGCCGGAGTCATTGTGGGGAAGGTATTGGATGCGAAACCGCATCCGGACGCCGATCGATTGACGTTGTGTACGGTCGATGCCGGTGATGGCGGTCGACAAGTCGTCTGTGGTGCGCCGAACGTCGAGGTCGGAGCGCTGTACGGATACGCTCAGGTATAACCCAGGCTGCCCGGCGGCAACAAGATTCGGCGCGCGAAGATCCGCGGCGTGGAGTCGGATGGCATGTTGTGCTCGGCTCCGGAGCTGGGGCTCGATGCTCTCGGGTCAGCCGAGGGGATCTGGGCGATCCCGAACGCGAAAGAGGCGGACCTCGGTCGTGACCTCCGCGAAGCATTGGAGCTCGAAGATACGATTCTAGTCATCGACGTGACGTCAAACCGTGGTGATGCGCTCAGTCACCTCGGCATCGCACGCGAGATACAGTGGATAACGGGAATGGCCGTGCGGCTGCCCCGTATCGATTTGAACGAGGGTGGGCAATCGGCAAACGATCAGGCGAGCGTA
>CBDUCI010000267.1:0-2521 GCA_965365605.1 uncultured bacterium | reverse complement strand
TGGGTTGTGTCCTCGCGTCTCCATCCACTTCTCGACACCCTCAGAGTCGATGAGGCGGACACGGATGATCCGGTCTGCGTAGACGTCGTGAGGCAACTCGTCTTGGATTAGGTGATCGGCCAGATGTCGAAAGGTCATATTGCGAACGCCCAAGTTCAGCACCATCGCTGTGCCTTCGTACATCTTCTGGAACGGGGAGCACTCGTCGAACGGCGTCGCCGAGTGCTCATGTCCGGTCGTGAGCTCCTCAGCCCGCGCACCCCATGCTGAAACGGAATGCGTTGGGTGGAGGCTTCGGCGGACCTGGCTCATGCGGCGAAAGATCTCAGAGAGGAGCCCAGCCTGGGATGGCGTGCGCCGGCAGTCGAAGCGGACGTGGTGCCGTTCGAGGTGGCTCTGGGACAGCCCGCGCATCGGGTAGGCTGGCATGACTAGGGTCCCATCTCCTCCCACGCTTCGGCACAGTAGCTCGATTACCGACTTCCAACTCCCTCCGAGAGGGCTAAGTGCCGTCCACGAGCTGTGCACGAAAACGGTTTCGTCGCGGAGATCGAGGCGCTCTAGTGCACTCCGCAGCCCTTCCACGCCGTCACTCATGTTTTACTCCAGCAAGACACTTGAGCTCACCGCGATCCCCCGCTTGGCGTCCCATGGCGTCATCGAAACAACTTACCGGGTTGAAAAGCTCGCGGTAATGAACGGTCTGCAAACAGCTCGGGTGCCGCCCTTCGGCCAAATTGGCCTCGGCGAGGCCAGGCCCGGTAGTATGTTGCTCTCGACTGTCAAGTTTGGGACGATGGCCGAGAGCGATTCGCGTTCATCTGGCGGAACTATCAGGAAGCAGCGGCTAGCAACGCCCACGTAATGTCTGAAATCGAAGCAGTTAGGAATTCGATGCCCTTCAGTCCCGTTGGGGTGGTCGGAGCGGGGGTGATCGGAGTCGGGGTGGCTCAGGATCTGGCCCAGACTGGACATCGAGTGATTCTCATCGACGTAGGTGCCGAGATTCTGGCACGCGCAGAGCGGCAGATCGCCAAGAACGTCCGGTTTCACCACGTGCTGAAACCGAGTGCTGAGCGGCAGGACGTCGCTAGAGTCATGCAGCGCGTATGCTTCGCCACGGACTACGGGCTGCTCGCCGACGCCGAGTTCGTGATCGAGAACGTGAGAGAGGACTGGGGCCTCAAGAAATCCGTCTACAGACGGCTCGACGACAATTGCGGCCCGCAGTGCATCTTCGCTGCCAACACCTCGGCCATTCCCATCACGCGAATCGGATCGGCCACGCGGCGGGCACCGTTGGTTCTCGGCATGCACTTCATGAACCCGGTGCCGCTCAAGCCAGTCGTCGAAGTCATTCGGGGACGGCAAACCTCTGACGAGACGATCGACTCGGCCAGAGCGCTCCTCGCTCAGATGGACAAGGAGGCGATCGTGGTCCACGATTCGCCAGGCTTCGTATCCAACCGTGTCCTAATGCTAACGATCAATGAGGGGGTCTGTCTCTTGCATGAGGAGGTGGCGACGGTCGAGGCAATCGATCGGATCTTCAGAGAGTGCCTCGCGCACCAGATGGGCCCGCTCGAAACGGCTGACCTGATCGGCCTAGATACAGTGCTTTATACACTTCAGGTGCTCCACGATGCCTTCCAAGACGGCAAGTACAGGCCCTGTCCACGGCTGGTCTCGATGGTGGAGTCAGGTCTGCTAGGGCGAAAGAGCGGGCGCGGTTTCTATGAGTACAGGATTGAAGGTGATCCGCCGCAGGCCGGAAAAAGTCGCGATCAATGAAAACGGGTGCTGTAAAGGCCTCCCTTAGGCAATTCTGCTCTCTCCGTGTTTCTGAGCTCGCGGATGATGACGACATTTTCGAGGTCGGCGGCGTGACTTCGTTGTTTGTGATCGAACTGCTCACGTTTCTCGAAGACGAGTTCAGCATCACCCTCGAGGACGGCGATCTCGAGCGCGATAACTTCCGTTCTATCAACACGCTGGCCGCGCTCGTGACCTGCAAGCTCGGGTCGACAGAAGAGGCGACATGGGAACCCGGCTGAGCTCGCAGCAGAGGGAGCTGCAGTCCACGTTTCGAAGCTTCGCCAACGACTACGTCGCTCCGCGGGCTGCAGCATTCGACCGGCAGGAAACGATGCCTCGGCAGTACATCGAGGGGCTGGCGGAAGGCGGGTATTTGGCCACCCTCGTTCCGGGAGAGTACGGAGGGCGAGGCCTGGACACGATAGGCTACGGGCTGCTTCACGAAGAGTTGGGACGCGCCTGCTCCTCAACACGTACCCTGCTCACCGTCCACGACATGGTGGCAGAAGTCATTCTCAGGATCGGGGGCGAGCAGCTTCGCCGTCGTTGGCTGCCAGAGCTCGCTTCGGGACGATTGTTGGCCGCCTTCGCCCTTACCGAGCCGGAGGTGGGCAGCGACGCGTCAGCCATTCGGAGCACGGCCATTCGAGATGGCAAGGGATACCTGCTGAGCGGCCATAAGCGGTGGATCAGCTTCGGCCAGGTC
>CBDUCI010000266.1:0-2537 GCA_965365605.1 uncultured bacterium | reverse complement strand
GCATCCGTGTGCGCTGAGATGGAGCCGGATCTTGTTCTCGTGGACCTGCGCATGCCAGGGCTGGACGGTGTCGGGGTCCTCGCGCAATCGCTCGCAAACGATCCTTCCCGCCCTGTGATCATCATGACGGGTTTTGCCACCGTCGAGTCTGCTGTGCAGGCGATCCGTCAGGGAGCTTTCGACTACATTTCGAAACCCTTCTCCGCCGAACAACTGTCTGTCACCGTTGCGCGAGGCCTCGCCTTTCGTGGTCTAGCTCTGGAAAACCTTCGTCTGCGCCGGCACGTCAGACGGCCGATCGCGTTGGATGGCATGCTCGGGGCAAGTCCCGAGATGACCCGACTAGCAGACGAGATCACACGTGTTGCTGACTCCACTGCGGATGTGTTGATCGTGGGGGAAAGAGGAACTCGTTGCCCGAGCCATCCACACGCTGAGCGCGCGATCTGGCAAGCCGCTAGTTCCTATCGACTGTGCGTCGATCCCGGAGCATCTGCTCGAGAGCGAGCTGTTCGGTCACGAGAAGGGAGCCTTCACGGGTGCAGTCACTCGGAAGAAGGGATTGCTCGTGGAAGCGAATGAAGGAACCGTGTTTCTGGACGACGTGACTGAACTCGGGCCTGCCCTGCAGTCGAAACTCCTGCGTTCTCTGGAGGAACGAAAGGTCCGCGCGGTAGGTTCGAATCAACTCGAGAGCATCGATGTCCGCGTGATCTCAGAAGCAGTGGCGCGGGGTGACTTCCGACAGGATCTCTACTACAGGCTAAACGTCGTCGAACTCAAGATCCCCCCGCTGCGCGACCGAAAGGGGGACATACCCCTCCTCCTATCCGCATTCCTCTCGGAGTTCGCTGAACTGCAGGGTGTGCCACCGCCCAGCGTGGCGCCCGACGCCATGCGAATCCTGGAGCGTCATCCCTGGCCGGGTAACGTGCGCGAGCTCAGGAACCTGGCGCACCGCCTGGTAGTGCTCGACACGGCTGGTGTGATCACCGCTGCCGACCTGCCTCCCGCCGTATGCCATTGGGCCGTGGAACCCGAGGGCGGCAGCGAGTTGTCGGGTCTTTCCTACAGTGAGGCGCGCGAGGAAGTACTCACGGCATTTCGCGCTTCCTATTGCCGACGGTTGCTCAAGGAAACGGACGGGAACGTGACCCGGGCGGCCAGCGCCGCGGGAGTGAGTCGGCGCACCTTTCATCGCTGGCTGGCAGAGCAAACGCCTGCGTCAGAAGTGGATTCTGAATGACAGCAAAGAAGCTGATCGGGATGCTGACAGGCGTTGGCCTTTGGGCTGCCCAGGGCTTTGCGCCCCTGCCGGTGCGTACTCTCGGTCTCGTCGAAGGTAGAGTCCTGCTTGGCAACGGCCCGGCTGCCGACGCCGTCGTGTACCTGATGCATCAGCCTGAAGGGGATCGAGAGATCGGACGCGAGCCGTCACCCGCCGTCGTCGATACGCTTGTACTCGATCAACGCGCCCTCACGTTCCTGCCCCGGGTTTTGACGGTCAGACCGGGAACGACTGTTGCGTTCCTTAACAACGACGCGATCCAACACAACGTTTTCAGCCCAGGTCGACCTGTCGGTGTCGGCGACCCATTCGATCTCGGAACATACTCCCGGGGCGACATTCGCTACCACACATTTGTTGAGCAGGGGGCACACACGATTCTATGCAATGTACACCCCGAGATGGTGGCCTATGTCTTCGCGGCTGCGACCGAGCACCGCGCCGTCACAGATGGCGACGGACGGTTTTCGCTCGACGACGTTCCCGTAGGGGCCTATCAGCTGCATGTCTGGCACCCGCTGTCGCGGGAGTTTGAGGCAGACATCCGGGTGCAGCCCGATATGCAGCCGCTGGCCATTTCGCTGGATCCGGAGGGCTGAACTGGATCTTATGCCGATTCCCGCGTTCAGCCGCAGGTATAGAACGAGTTGCTCGACGTGTCATGTCGCGGCACCGAAGCTGAATCCTCTTGGAGAGGCCTTTCGGCTGAACGGCTACCGGTTTCCCTTTAACGACAAGCTCATTCGGAAGGAGGACGCAGTCGATCTCGGCGCACCGCCCTGGAAGGAGCTTTGGCCAAGATCGATCTGGCCGGGCACCCTGGCGGAAAGCGTGCCGCTTTCCATCCGTGTTACGAATGACGTAACCGCTGTCAGGAACGAAGGGGGCACGACCCGGACCTCATTCCGATTCCCGGATGAGGTCGAGTTTCTGGCGGCAGCCGACTTCGGGGGTGGGATCGCGACGTTCTTGGAGACAGAGTGGACGCGCGAGGAGGGACTCAAAGTTGAGCAGGCCAAGGTTCTGTTCGAGCTGATCAAGGCACCCGAAGATTCACCGGGAGCCTCCCTGAACCTGGGAATCGGTCAGCAGAACCTCTATCTGTTCACGTTCACTGATCGCCAGATCGACGAGGCCGGTCGGTTGGGGTTCGCGTGGCAGAACTTCAGCTACCACGATGTCGTTCTATCGCGACCCGCGTCGGCCGATTCTCTGCAATCTTCGAACAGGTCCCATCTGGGACAGACCC
>CBDUCI010000265.1:0-2557 GCA_965365605.1 uncultured bacterium | reverse complement strand
GTATCGGCTCGGCGCGATCGGCCGGCAAATAGAGCATGTCACCGTCTCCGAGCAGCTGCTCCGCACCGTTTGAATCCAGGATCGTGCGACTGTCGATCTTCGAGGACACCTGGAACGAGATGCGGGATGGAAAGTTGGCCTTTATTACGCCGGTGATGACGTTGACCGAAGGCCGCTGGGTCGCCAGCACGAGATGAATGCCCACCGCACGTGCCATCTGCGCTAGGCGCGCGAGTGGTTCTTCGATCTCGTTTTGAACGGTCAGCATGAGGTCAGCCAACTCATCGATCACGACGACGATGAACGGCAGCGGGTTTGACGACCCGTCGTCATCGTCAATGCCACGCAAGTCGTCGCCTCTGCGAGCGCGCGCGTTGAAGTCGTCTAGGCTTCGGACTCCGTTGGCGGCCAGCAATCGGTAGCGACGCTCCATCTCGGCCACCGACCACTTGAGCGCTTTGGCGGATTCCCGGTGCTCCACGACCACGGGGTGTAGTAGGTGCGGGATGTCGTTGTAGGAAATGAGCTCGAGCATCTTGGGATCGATCATGATCAGCCGCACCTCGTCGGGTCCGTAGCGATACAGCAGGCTCGTGACGATCGCGTTGATGCAAACCGATTTTCCCGATCCCGTCGCACCCGCGATCAACAGGTGCGGCATCCGCGCGAGATCGGTCACCACCGGCGCACCGGCAATCTCACGTCCAAGCACCAATGGGAGGCGGCCACGGAATTGGCTCCAAGCATCCGTCTCGAGCATCTCTCGGATCGTAACGACCCGCGGCTCAGGGTTGGGAACCTCGATCCCGACCGCGCCACGACCGGGGATCGGAGCCACGATCCGGATCCGTTGGGCGCGCATCGCCAACGCCAAGTCGTTGGAGAGGTTAGCGATGCGGTTCACTTTGACGCCTGGCGCGGGCTTGACTTCGAACCGCGTGAGCACCGGTCCCGAGTGGATCGCGACCACTTCGCCCTCGACGTTAAACGAGTGGAGCTTCTCGACTACGAGCTGCCCCATCGCTTCGAGGTCATCCCGGCTGCGCTCGGCACCGCCGTCCTCCGGAACCGTCAGTAAGTCAATCGGCGGCAGAAACCCGTCGGGTTGGATCTTCGGGCCAGCAGTAACCGCTCTTTCACGCGTCGGGTGCCTGCTCTTCCGGTTCGCGGATGCGGAGGCTGCACGCGGGGTCTCACCGGCCGCCGGTGACGGTTCCGGTTCTAACTCCAGCATCGGTTTGCCGTCGGTCGCGATCTCTGGTGGCAGAGCCTCTTCGGCCTCCACCAAGTGTTCCTCTCGCCACCTCGACACGGTATCCCCCAGGGCTTCGATCCCGGCACGTGCTTGACGTCCTCCGGCGCGTCCGATCTCGACCCCGGCCTCTACCCCACCGGCGAGAGAAACGCGGAAAACCGCCGCCACCAGCAGCGCCAGCGTCACTGTGCAAACCAAAAACGCCCCGGTGACACCGACCACGTCGACCAGCGCCCCCGCGGTCACGTTGCCCAGCCAGCCTGCCCGCGTCGATCCGGCGGCCCTCCCTTGCCAGGCAGCGACCACACCCATGAGCGCCAAAGCGAGTACCGTCCCGGCGACGGCAGCGACCGAGATCGTTCCTGCGCGGCGAGTCATTCGCCCGAAAAACAGCGAGCCGCCCCACACCAGCAACAACCCGCCGATCAAGAGCGCACCGTACCCAAACGCGGTGTACAGGTAGTACGCGCTGTAGGCGCCGACGATGCCAACTCGGTTGAGCGTCGTCAGCGTGCGCTCTGCAGCCGGGTCGAATGGCCACAGGGCGACGAGCACGAACACGCCGGTCGCGGCCATCAGCAGGCCCAGGACCTCAATGCGTAGCCGCGCGGCCCTCGATTTCTTGCTTCTGCGAGCCACTTCCGTTGGCTAGGCCGGCGCCGTAGCGCCCAGCCACTCCTCGACAAACCGCGTATGCAGTTCCCCGTTGTTGAACCCGGGCTCCTCAATGAGGCGCCGGTGAAGCGGAATAGTCGTTGGCACACCCTCGATCACGAACTCTTCGAGTGCCACCCGCATGCGTGCGATCGCCTGACCGCGATCAGCACCGTGGGTGAGCAACTTAGCGATCAGGGAATCGTAGTAAGGCGGGATGCGATACGATTGGTAGGCGGCTGTGTCGACCCTTACACCGGGTCCACCGGGCTGGTGAAAGCTGGTGATCATGCCCGGCGACGGCATAAACCCTCGATCTGGATCCTCAGCGTTGATACGGCACTCGATCGCGTGCCCTCGAAACCTGATTTCTTCTTGGCGAAACTCGATCCGCTCGCCAGCGGCGGTCCGGATTTGCTCGATCACCAAATCTACCCCGGTGAGCATCTCCGTCACCGGGTGCTCGACCTGAATCCGCGTGTTCATCTCCATGAAGTAGAACTCTCCGTCGGGGGCCAGCAGAAACTCGATCGTACCCGCGCCGACGTAGTCGATTCGCTTCGCGCCTTGAACCGCCGCTTCCCCCATCCTCGCTCGCCGAGTCGTCGTCGTCGGGATAAACGGGCACGCCGACGGGCGCGTCGTCGT
>CBDUCI010000264.1:0-2581 GCA_965365605.1 uncultured bacterium | reverse complement strand
AACAGTGGTCGGCATCCCTGCGACGGCAGCCATGCGTGCCACCCTCGTCGAGCGGCTTTCCCGTGTCGACGAAGAGACGCTCAACCGGCGACCGAGAGACGATGCCTGGTCGGTCATCCAGGTGTCGATCCTGCCGGTGACCGCTGTCCACCCCATCACGGGTGGGATCGCGCCGGGTATCGCCCCAACGAGCGTGTTGAGTGGCGTGCGTGTCTTGAGCGGCGTGTACACCATCAAATAGAGTAGGCTCGATACCAACGCGAGCAAACCGGTCAGTGGGTTGATCCTGACGAGGAGCCACATCACGCCAACGACAGACAGCAGCACGCCGACCGCCAGCCCGTGGCGGCGCCCCATGCGACCAGCCGGGAGCGGGCGCGACTCGGTGCGCCGCATCCGGGCGTCGATCTCGTGCTCGAGGTACTGGTTTAAGGCGGCCGATCCCCCGGTCGCGAGGGCTACCCCGACCAACAGTACCGCTAGCCGGCCCCAATCGATGCTCTGCGACGACGCCAGGACGAACCCTACCGTGGTGGTTACGAGGACGAGCCCGGTGATGCGAGCCTTGGTGAGGATCAGGTAGTCGTTCACGCGCGGGCGGCTCGCATCGCCAGTACCACCGCAGTCCCCCACAGCAACGCTCCGACTCCGAGGTGCGCGGTGGCCACGCCGGCCGCCTTGAACGACAGGATGGTCCAGCCGCCGAGCGCGATCTGTACGCAGACGAGGGCCAGCAGGACGATCATTGGACGAGCCAGACACGGCGCTACGGGCCCTGGCCGGAAGACCCGCAATGCCGTCAAGCCGACCGCCGCTGTGACCACCAGCGCCCCGACGCGGTGCGCGAAGTGAAGCGCTACCGGTCCGGAGTCGAGTGGTGGTACTAGCTGGCCGTAAGCGAGCGGGAAATCAGGGATTGCCAGCCCGGCACCAGTGTGACGTACCGCAGCGCCGAGGGCGATCTGAACGAGGACGATCCCAGCGGTGATCGATGCCAGCAACCCCACGGAGCCGTCGATCGTCCGATCCTCCGTTCGAGCGCGCTGCCACTCGACCGAACACGCCACCGCGATCATCAGCGTGATCGCGAATACCAGCTCGGCCAGAACGGCGTGACCGATCGACACCAAGTCGGGAAGTCGCAGCAACACCGTCAGCCCGCCCAGCAGGCCCTGTACGACGACTCCGACTAGGGCGCTCGCGCCCAGACGCTTTACCCATCGGCGCGGCTCGGACCGCCACAACCAGACGGCCTCGATCACGATCAGCAACCCCACGAACGTGGCCACCATCCGGTGACCGTGCTCGTACAGAACCCCGCCCCGCATCGGGGGCATCACGCGACCGAAGCTGAGCGGCCAATCGGGTACCGAGAGACCGGAACCGGTGCTCGTCACCATGCCGCCGGCCAGCAGCAGCGTGAAGGTGGCCGCAGCCACGAACTTGGTATAGCGACGGAGTTGGACAGATGACATCGATATGAATCTAGCCTCGGCTATCGCCGGGGCCGAACCGGGGGAACGGCTCAGTGGTGGTGTGGCTCGGTCAGTTCGGCCAGCTTCTCGGTTTCGGGATCGGGCGGGAGACCCGCGGCGATCGCGATGCTCGGGATGGCACGGAAGAACGTCATCGTGGTTAGCATGAATGCGCCCAGCACGCCCGCCGCCACCGCCAATTCGATCCCCCCGAGCGCGATCGAGCCAGGGAGCACACCGGGGCCGATGATCAGGAAATGGAAAAACCAGATCCCGACCAAGCTTACCACGGCAAAGGTGCGCAGGAGGGCCGGTGTTCGCTTGGGTTTGACGCCGAGAAGTCCTATGAACGGGATCAAGAATACACCCGCGAGCACGATAATCGCGATCGGTTGATACGCGCTCCATAACCGCTGCTCGATAAAGTGAGTCTCCTCTGGCAAGCGACCGTACCAGATCACCAGATACTGGGCGAAGAACAGATACGTCCAGAAAACCGTGAACGCGAACAACATCTTGCCGATGTCATGAAGTGATCTTCGATCGATTATGTCTGCAAACGAACGGTAACGGCGGACGAAAGTCGCCAGCACAGCCGTAACACCAATCGCCGCCAGGAAGTACGTCATAAACATCCATGCACCAAACAACGTCGAGAACCAATGTGGATCGATCGACATGAGCCAGTCCCAGGCCCAGACCGTCCAACCCACGGCCCACACGAGCACAACCACCGGCGCTAACCGTTCGCGTTTGTAGATCGAGCGTTCGAGCTCGATGTCCAAACCCTGCCAATTCCTTGTCAATCGATCGTACAAACCGCGTCGCCAACCACCGACGCGCTCCTTCAGCCTGCCCAGATCCGGGCGCAAGGACCAATACACCAACAACAGACTCAATGTGTAGACGGCGCCGACGGCAACTACTTGACGCAAAACGAAAAAGCGCGGATTCAAATACGCCGCCTTCGCCTCCGGTGGGTGCTCGACCCACGAATAGACGTGACCGAGGCCGAAGAAAAGCACGATCATGATCACATATGAAACCGGCATGAACGCGGTCAGCGACTCGGCCAACCGTCGCAATGACCGAATACAGTGACCGCT
>CBDUCI010000263.1:0-2591 GCA_965365605.1 uncultured bacterium | reverse complement strand
TGCGCATGTACCAGGTGTAGTTCTCCTTGCCTACACCGGAAGGTCCGGTCTTGGACGGGGCCTCACGCCGCAACCACTCGAGGAACGCGTCGGTGGCCTCCCGTGCGGCAACGATGGCGGTGTCGAGCTCCGGGTTGGTTCCCGCGACCCGCTCCCCAAATGCTTCCAGGTCAGAGCTTTGCTCTTCGAAGGTCCGGAAACCGGCGAGCCAGAGGTCTCGGGCGTTCCCGGTCAGGTTGGCCCTGGCCTGCTCCAACAGCGCAGGGATCGCTCCCACGCGCTGGGCCAACTCGTCCGCATCTTCATCCGACAGCGGGTATTCGTAGGTCCAGAGGTCGATCCAGCCGTGGATCGTCGCTCCTTCGTGGGCCGGCACGTCGCTCTCGGCCGGGAAGATCATGATGTAGAAGGCCGGATCTCGCGCCCACGGTTGGCGCACCCGGTGGTCGAAGTCGAGTCCGTTCATCTCCGCTCGCACCAGATGCCAGTCGATCTGCTCGGCCACCGACCAGCTCTCCGGGTCCAGCGCGTCCAGCCGGGCCTTCCAGTCGGGAAGCTCGGCGTGCTGCGCCGCCATCGCGGCTGCGCTGTAGTCCGGGACACCATGCACGAACTCGGGTTTCTCGAACTCGCGCCACTCCTCGAAGAGCGTGACCAGGTCGGCATAGCTGCCGCTCTGTGCTGCGGGCGCGGATGTGCCGCACGAGACCGACGCGATCACCACCGCCAGGATGGAGGTCAGGCTAAGAAAGGGCCAAAGGTCGCTCGGGCTGGTCATCGATCTTGGACCAAACCTAGTCGTGCCCGGATGATCGTCCACCACGTGGAATCACGGTCCCGGTGACGTCAAGATCCCTGCCTCCGAGAGGAAGTTGTCCACTTGGTCGACGAACTCCGGCCACAACGGCGGGCAGTCGTTGTGCGCACAATCCTGGGATATGAGTTGGCCCCGGGCGCTCAGCGACGCGAGCGCGGCCCCATGCGAGTACGGAACCACCCGATCGTGCGTGCCGTGCAGAACGAGCACTGGACCGTTATAGGGCTCCAGAATCTTGCGGTTGTCAAAACGGTCTCGAACGAGAAAACCCGGAAGGTAGAATCGCTCCGTAGCGATCGCGGCGACGCTCTTGAATGGTGACTGCAGTATGAGCGCGGCAACGGGGCGGACATCGGTGAGCGCAACCGCCGGCGCACTGCCCAATGATCTCCCCATGGCGACGATTCGCGTCTCGTCAATGTCCGCACGGGCGGCCAACCAATCGTAGGCGGCGATCATCGTTTCCATAATCGTGCCTTGTGAAGGCGTGCCAGCCGAACGGCCATAGCCCGGATACTCGACGATCAGAATGCTGAGTCCGAGCTCGCGAAACGAGCTCAGGGGGCGAACCCAAACGTCGATCAGCTCGGCATTGCCGTGCGTGAAGATGATGGCCGGGCGCGGAGGCGCGTTCCCGCTATCGGCCGCGGAAACGAACAACGCGTCAACACGACCGACAGACGTAACGAGCTCCACCTCTTCGGCAAAAGACAGATCGCGACCAGCGGCGACCCCGCCAAATCCCATCGTGGCGCCCGGGTACATGAAGTGGCGCTGCAGGAAAAAGAAGATGACCGCATACGCGGCGTAGGCGAGAACAGCGACGATAGCGACCCGCCAGATCACGGCTGTAGAAGCCTCGCCAAGGCTTTCCCACCTTCCTCCCACGTTGGCAGCACGGGCCGTTCCACCGGGGATGATCCTTCAGAAGTCGCGGTCAGGATGCCCTTCTGAATCCCTTCCTCCGTCGGCTCGATATAGACCGCGTCTGGCCCGCCCGACTCGCGCAGCTCGGGCGTGTCGGAGGCTACCACGCGGGTACCGCAGGCGCGCGCCTCCAGAAGTGGTACGCCAAAGCCTTCATACGCGGATGGCAACACGAAGCAATCTGCGCCCGCGTAAAGAGCCGGCAGGTGCTCGTCGGGAACGTAGCCTAGGGATCGCGTGTGGCGCCCCGCGTCACGTTCGAGCAACTCGGTAACACCCTTGAACCGAGAGCCTTTCTTACCGACGAGAACCAACATGTGTTGCGCCAGGAGCCGGTTTTCTTTCATCGCAATGAAAGCCCGGATCAGGCGTTCGAGGTTCTTCCGAGGTTCCCACGCAGCGACCGTCAGCACATAGGGACCATTGAGCTGATAGTGCTCGCAGCACGCCTCGATCGCACGGCTCGATTGCGGTGCAAACGTCTCTCGTACCGCCGGGGATACGATCGCGCCCGCTCTTCGCCCCACATGATCGTAGAGCCGGTGCGAGGTGCTCTGGGAAACAGCCAAGACCACGTCAGCACGCCTAACGTCGCGTTCGAAAAACAATCGTACACCCATGAGGTGCAGCGGGTGGAACGTCTCGGGTGTGAACACGTGACACAGATCGTGCACCGTGAGGACCGTTCTCACGTCGCTGGGAAGATGTGGCAGGAATGCGCTCGTGCCCCAAAAATCGTCCAGCCCGTCGTGGCGATCAATAAATCACCATGGGGCAGACTGGCGTTTGCGATCATCACCGCAAACACAATGAGGGCCACGTCCCAGAACTGCCGGGGATGCTGCCC
>CBDUCI010000262.1:0-2607 GCA_965365605.1 uncultured bacterium | reverse complement strand
GATTGATCGTGATGATGAGCCCGAACACGAAGGGTTTAGCCAACCCGGTGAACAGATCGCTGAAGAAAAGCCCGTTCAGGGCCGCGTTCCAGTACGTAGACAAACCCTGGTTCAGCGTCAACCAGGCGATCACCTGTCCACCGATGATGGCGATCGTATCGGTTATCACTGTTAGCGCCGGCAACATGACGAGTCCGGCCTGGACCCGCGGCTTGACGAGCTTCTTGATCGGGTCGGTGCCCATCGCCTCGAGGGCATCGATCTGTTCGCTGACGCGCATCGATCCCAGCTCGGCCGCGATCCCGGAGCCCACGCGCCCGGCGACCATTAACGCTGTCAATACCGGGCCCAGCTCGCGGACCACGGAGGCACTAACGAGTTGACCGACAAAGAGCGAGGCGCCGAAGTCGGAGAGCTGGACCGCTGATTGGAGCGCCAGCACCATGCCGGTGAAAATGCCAGTCAACGAAACGATGACGAGTGATTGCACACCGATGACGTCCATCTGGACCCAGGTATCGCGCCAGTAGAACGGGGGACGGACGAAGGCCGAGACGGTGCGACCGGTGAGAATCGAGAGGTTCTGGATTTCCTCGAGCGCCGTCTTTATCGGCCGTGTGAGCGTGGCGGTTGTCACGGCATGCCAACCTACGAGCGGAGCAGGGCCGGTCGCAAGCGGGGTTGGGCGAGACCGGCCCGGCGAATATCTTGGTCCCGATGGTCGAGTCGCTCACCAGCCCGCTAGCCGAATCCCGTGAGGACGGTCGGAGTCCTACCGAGCTTCGGTCGACGACCCTCGAGCGCAACGTGCTCGAGTACGCCGAGGGGTCATGCCTCATCAGCACCGGGAAGACGCGCATCCTCTGCGCGGCCTCCGTCGAGGACGGGGTCCCTCCCTGGCTGAGAGGACGGGGTCAGGGGTGGGTGACGGCGGAGTATCGCATGTTGCCGCGGGCCACTCAGACACGAAAAGCGCGGGAGTCAACGCGCGGTCGGCTGGGTGGTCGAACCCAAGAGATCCAACGACTGATCGGTCGCAGCTTGCGGAGCGTAGTGGACATGCAGGCGCTCGGCGAGCGAACGGTGTGGATCGATTGCGACGTCCTTCAGGCTGACGGCGGAACCCGCACAGCCTCGATAACGGGCGCCATGGTCGCGCTTTACGACGCGCTGAGGGATGGCGACCCGCTGCCCGTGCGAGAGTTTGTTGCCGCCACGTCCGTCGGTGTAGTGGGGGAGTTTCCGGTGCTGGATCTCTGTTACGGTGAGGACGCGGCCGCCGAGGTAGATCTCAATTTGGTCATGACGGAGAGCAACCGGGTGGTCGAGATCCAGGGCACTGCCGAAGGAGAGCCGTTCGGGCTTGATGTCCTGGACACTCTTGTGGAGATCGGCACAGCGGGCATCAAAGAGCTGATTGGGCTGCAGAAGGCGGCGCTCGGCGTGTGACCCGGCTCGTCCTGGCGACCGCCAACCTCGACAAAGTTCGCGAGATCAAACCGTTGCTGACGCAAGTCGGCGTGGAGCTCGTGGCGATAACGGATATCGTGCCCGATTGGGCGGTCGCCGAAACCGGCCAGACGTTGGAAGAGAATGCTGAGCTCAAGGCGCGGGCGGCTGCCGCAGCCACGGCCGAAGTCGCAGTTGCCGACGATACGGGTCTCTTCGTGGCTGCGCTCAACGGCGCTCCCGGTGTTCATTCTTCCCGGTTCGCCGGCGAGACGGCGACTTATCGTGATAACCTGGAGTTGTTGCTCGACCGTTTGCACGATGTCACCAAGGGACAGCGCCAAGCGGAGTTTCGAACGGCGGTCGTCGTCGTTAGGCCGGACGGGATCAAACGCGTATTTGAAGGTGTCTTGCGCGGGCGAATTGCCGGTTCGCCACGGGGAGCTGCCGGCTTTGGGTACGACCCGGTCTTCGAAGTCTGTGAGGTGGGTCAGACTCTCGCCGAGTTACCGTTGAGCGCCAAGAACAAGATCAGCCACAGAGCCCAGGCGTTTGAGGCCTTGGCTCGATTCCTGAGGGCCAGCCCCGATTGGCTCCAAACAACCGACGAGCCGGTTTGACCCACGCCTTCGTTGTGACTCATAATGTGAGAATCCATTTGTGGTTGCGGGTCTGTCTAGGAGGTCGTAGATGAACGTGCAGACGATTCTCGATCAAAAAGATACCCCGGACGTCTTCACGATCGGACCCGGGCGCGTGCTTCAGGAGGCTGTCGAGCGATTGGTTGAGCACAATATCGGATCGCTCGTCGTTGTTGATGGGAGCGGCCGGCCGGTTGGCATCATCACCGAGCGCGATATCCTGAGGACCTGCGCGAACGGGTGCGAGAAACTAGCAACAACCAAGGTCGCGGATACGATGACCGCGGACCTGATCGTGGGCGAGGTAGGGGACGAGATCGACTACGTCATGGGGATCATGACTAAGAACCGGATCCGTCACCTTCCGATTTTGGGCGAAGATGGTCTCCGGGGCCTGGTATCGATCGGCGACGTCGTGAAAGTTCAGCGGCAGGAGACGGAATACGAGAACCGCCACCTTCGAGAGTACATAGAGCGCGGTTACTGATCCGGCATCGGGGCGTAGCGCAGTTTGGTA
>CBDUCI010000261.1:0-2628 GCA_965365605.1 uncultured bacterium | reverse complement strand
GGCCGCCGCCAGGGCCCGCCATCCTCCAACAAGGTTCTCGAGTTGGAGCCGTCGACCGAGGCGATCTCGATACTGGACTGACCGGCTTGGGTGCGCGTATAGGCGAGCTGTGTCTCGTCCGGACTCACCGATGGATCGCTGAACTCCTCGCCTATCGCCGAGAGCACTACGCCCTCATCGCTACCATCCAACCCGACCGACCAAATCTGTCTCGACCCCTCCACCGTGCGAGTGTAGAAGACCTTTCTCAGACCGGCCGAGAACTCGGGGGAACCGTCAAACCCGACCTCGCTGGTAAGTCGCAGCTCGTTCCCCGATCGCGCCACCAGGAAGTAGATGTCCTCGCTCTTGCCCAGGGAATCATCGGTCGCCTTCGAGTAGATGACGCGCACCGACGACGGCAGGTTGGCGGGCGGATTGGCCAAGCAACCGTATCCGACCAACACCAGCAGCGGCAACGCAGCACTCAATCCGAGCGATCTCCTCACGGGGTCCTCCTCATACTCGCGGCAGGGTCAGGCCGCGCTGTGCCTGGTACTTGCCTTGACGATCGGCATACGACGTCTCGCAGGGCTCGCTTGACTCGAAGAACAGCACCTGCGCGATCCCCTCCTCGGCGTAGATCTTGGCCGGCAGCGGCGTCGTGTTCGAGATCTCCAGCGTCACATGTCCTTCCCATTCGGGCTCGAAAGGCGTCACGTTCACGATGATCCCACAGCGGGCGTAGGTCGACTTCCCTACACAAACTGTCAAAACGTTCCGAGGGATGCGGAAGTACTCGATCGACCTCGCCAAGGCGAACGAATTGGGCGGAACCACGCATGTGGTACCCGTCCAGTCGACAAAGGAACGTGGGTCGAACTCCTTCGGATCGACCGTCGCGCCATAGACATCGGTGAAGATCTTGAACTCGTCGGAGACCCGCAGGTCGTAGCCGTAGGACGAGAGACCGTAGGAGATCACGCCCTCCCGTACCTGGGTCTCCTGGAACGGCTCGATCATTCCGTGCTCGCGAGCCATGCGGGCGATCCAATGATCGGGACGGATGCTCACAGCGCCTCGTTCATGCTGCCGCTGCGGTACCCCTCGAGATCGCACGACACCCAGACGTACCCGAGGTCCTTGAGCGCGGGCACGATCGCGTCGACCGCCTCGAGCAGTCGGCGCCGGTCGGCGGGCGGGACCTCGATACGGGCCACGTCCCCGTGATGGCGGACCCGGACGACGCCGAAACCGGCTTCGCGCAATACCCGCTCGGCTTGCCCGACGCGTTCGAGCTCTGGCACAGTGATCGGCTGTCCGTATGGAAAACGCGACGCCAGGCAGGCGTTGGCCGGCTTGTCGGCTGTCGGCAGCCCCAGCTGGCGCGAGAGAGCGCGGATGTCGGGCTTGGTAAAGCCCGACTCTTTGAGCGGGCTCACGATCCCGCGCTCGTCGAGCGCTTTCAGACCGGGGCGATAGTCGAGCGCATCGTCGGCGTGCGATCCGTCGATGACGGTCTCGTATCCGTGCTCCGCGGCCAACCGCTGGAGATCGCCGTACAAATCCGCTTTGCAGTAGTAGCAACGCTCGGGCGGGTTCTTCACGAACCCTTCCGCCTCCAACTCGGTCGACTGAAGCCGCACATGGCGAGCTCCCATGGCGGCTGCCAAGCGCGTCGCCTCGTCGACCTCGTCCGGGTCGTACGTCGCGCTTGCCGCCGTCACCGCCAACACACGATCGGCGCCCAGGACGTCGATCGCCTTCCTCAGCAGCAGCGTCGAATCGACGCCACCCGAATAGCCCAGGACGACCGATCGACAGTCGGCCAGGACGGCCTCGAGCTGACGTTCCATGTCAGACAGACGGTCGCGCCCGGTAAGGGTCGGAGCAGGATGGCTCATGCGAGGCCGGAAGCTAAACCGACGGCCGAGCCGATGCATGCCGATCGAGAACTCGGAACTGAATCGCTTCGGCGACGTGCGCCGGCTCGATCGCCTCTACCCCCGCGAGGTCGGCGATTGTCCGCGCCACTCGCAGGATCCGCACGTGTGCTCGTGCCGACAGTCCAAGCCGATCGTAGGCCGCTTCCAACAACTGCTCTCCTTCCGAATCGAGCTTGCACCAACGCGTCGTTTGACGTCCGTCGATCCTCGCGTTCAAGCGCCCTGGGCCCATCCGGTTACCCTGCCTGCGGCGGGCGGCGGTCACCCGCGCTCGAACGACGGTCGCCGACTCGCCCGGTGCTTCACCCTTCAGGTCACCGAATGCGACCGGACGAACGCGGACATGGATGTCGATACGATCGAGCAGCGGACCAGAGAGTCGAGCCCGGTACCGGTTTCGAGCAGCGGGCAAGCAGGTGCACGGCTTGAGCACCTCGCCCCAGTGGCCGCAAGGACAGGGGTTCATCGCGCCCAAAAACATGAACCGCGCGGGAAAGCGGTGACGACGATGAGCGACACGTCCGATCATGATCTCACCTTCCTCCAGTGGTTGTCGCAACCCCTCCAGCGCGTCACGTCGGTACTCGGGAAACTCGTCTAGAAAGAGCACCCCGCGATGCGCCAAGCTGACTTCCCCCGGCTGCGGAGGACGTCCGCCTCCAAGCAAGGCAGCCGCCGAGATCATGTGGTGCGGAGCTCGAAA
>CBDUCI010000260.1:0-2676 GCA_965365605.1 uncultured bacterium | reverse complement strand
GGGTTTGTTTGAGGACTATGGGCGGGGGCTGGAAATCGGGCGCAAAACCGAAACCCGCCACTATCTGTTCCCCGGTGTTGCCGAGCTAATTCCCACGCTGGCTCACGACACGAGGGTTGTGCTCGGGCTGGTCACGGGGAATGTCGAGCAGGGCGCCCAGCTCAAGCTCGATCATTTTGGGCTGTGGGACGCGTTCGAGGTCGGGGCCTTCGGTTCCGATGATCATGGCCGTGACCAGTTGCCAGCGATCGCGATCGAGCGAGCCGAGGCGAAGACAGGCCGTCGTTTCCGCGGTCCCGAGGTGATAGTCGTGGGCGATACGCCGGCGGACATCCAATGTGCTCGCGCGGTTGGGGCTATAGCCGTGGCGGTCGCGACTGGAAACCCATCGCGGCAGACGCTGGCCAGTTGCGAGCCCGACATGTTGCTCGATTCGATGGCCGATTGGCCGCAATGGCTGGCCGACTTGGGAGTGGAGATGAACCTCTCGGAGAGAAGGTAGAAAATGCCAGGGATCAATGCGCTGACAGTCGTATTCGTGTTCCTTGTGTTTATTGCGATGAGCGCGATCAAGATTCTCAAGGAGTACGAACGCGGTGTCATTTTCCGACTGGGTCGCCTGAGCGGCGCCAAGGGGCCGGGGATTTTCTGGCTTTGGCCGATCATCGAGAAGATGGTCAAGGTGGACCTGCGAGTGATCACACAGGACGTACCGGCGCAGGACGTCATCACAAAAGACAACGTGTCGGTCAAGGTGAACGCGGTCGTCTATTTCCGGGTATTTGATCCGGACAAGGCGATCGTCGAGGTCGAGGATTATCTGTATGCGACCAGCAAGCTGGCCCAGACGACGCTGCGGTCGGTCGTCGGCGAGGCCGAGCTCGATGAGCTACTGGCTGAGCGCGAGCGAATCAACGACCGTATCGCCAGTATCCTCGACGAGGGCACCGACCCGTGGGGGATCAAGGTCGCCAAGGTCGAGGTCAAAGACGTCGACTTGCCGCAGCAAATGCAGCGCGCGATGGCGCGGCAGGCGGAAGCCGAGCGGGAACGGCGCGCCAAGGTGATCACGGCGGAGGGGGAGTACCAGGCCGCCGAGCGGATCTCTGAAGCGGCCGCGATCATCGCCAGACACCCCGAGGCGCTGCAGCTCAGGTATCTGCAGACCTTGGTCGAGATAGCGGCCGAGAACAATTCGACGACCCTGTTCCCGATCCCGATCGATTTCCTCAAGGCTTTCGTGGCACAGAGCGGTGGCGCGTCGCCACCGGGCGGTCAGCGGTAGGACATGGCGATGAAGCTCAAGGCGATCAAGGCAGACGTGACCAAGCTCGAGACCGGGGCGGTGGTCGTCAACTTGTTTGAGGGTGTCACCAAGCCAACCGGGGCGACTGGCGCGATCGACCGAGCACTGGACGGTCAGCTCACACAGATGATCGCCGATGGCGAGCTCACCGGGAGCCTGGGCGAGACCCGAATCGTTCATACCGGCGGGCGACTACCCGCGCGACGAGTCGCGGTCATCGGTCTCGGCAAACGCGACGGGTTTGACCTGGAGGCGCTACGCAGGGCAGTTGGCACAGCCACGCGCCAGCTATTGGCCACTGGAATCACCGAGTGGCACACCGTTCTGCACGGCGGGGGAAGCTTCAAGAAGGCGACGCCACGCGACTTGGCGGAGACGATCGCCGAAGCCACGCTCATGGGTGCCTATCGATGGGATCGGTTCAAGACGACGACCGGGCCGACGGGAGAGGGTCGACCCGTTCCAAAGCTCGAGGACGTGACGATAGTGGAGGCCGATGGCCGGAGGCTGCCCCAGATCCGCCGTGGGCTAGATCGAGGGTCAAAGCTCGCGGAGGCGGTCAATTACACACGCGATCTAGGGAACTCGCCGCCCAACGAGATGACGCCGGCGGCGCTCGCCGATCATGCCCGAAAGCTCGGTGATCAGCACGCCATGACGGTCGAGGTTCTGACGGTCGAGGACCTCAAGCAGCAGGGCATGGGTGGTATTCTCGGCGTCGGTCAAGGGTCGCACAACGGGCCGCGTTTGATCATCGTGCGCTACGACCGCGGCCGTCCTTCGGCCAAGCCAACGATCATCGTCGGCAAAGCGGTGACCTTTGATGCGGGTGGGATCTCGATAAAGCCATCACGTCATCTGGAGGAGATGAAGTTCGACAAGATGGGTGGGTGCGCGGTGCTCGGGATTCTCAAGGCGGCCGCCCTGCTGGGGCTCAAACAGAGTTTGATCGGCGTGATCCCGGCAGCCGAAAACCTGCCCAGCGCCGCGGCCTATCGTCCAGGAGACATTCTCGAATCGTACTCGGGCAAGACGATCGAGGTTATCAACACCGATGCCGAGGGACGGTTGATTCTAGCCGATGGATTGGCGTGGGCCAGCGAGCAGGATCCGCGCGAGATAATCGACATCGCAACGCTGACCGGTGCGTGTATGGTGGCGCTCGGCGAGACGGCCGCGGGTGTGTTTGGCGACGAACGTGCGGTGTCGCGATTTGTAGAAGCGGGCGCTCGAACCGGCGACCGTGCGTGGGCGCTACCGCTGTACGAAGAGTTCTCTGAGAACATGCGCTCCGAGGTGGCCGACATAAAGAATGCCGGTGGTCACTGGGGAGGCGCCTCGAACGCGGCCGCTTTTTTGAAGTTCTTTGT
>CBDUCI010000259.1:0-2679 GCA_965365605.1 uncultured bacterium | reverse complement strand
CCTGTTCCCCTGGAGCGGTCCGACTCAGCGTATCGGCCTCGGCCGCGGCGGCCTCGGCGGCAGCCCGCAGCTTGGCCACCGCATCCGTCGTGTCCGCCGCGACGTCATCGATTTCAGCCTCGGCCTGCAGCTTCTCGATCTCTTTTCTGAGAAGCTCGATTTCGGCTCGAAGAGAATCGACCTGTGCCTGGGTAGCGGCTTGAGCCGAAACTTTCGAGGGCAGAAACGCAAGACCAACCAACGCCAGTCCAGCGGGGAGAATCACGAAGCGTAGGGTAGCTTTCATCGGCAGTCAGTATACCGTGAGGCCTAGAGGAAGATCCATTGTGTCGTACGTAACGACGGCCATCTATCTTCGGCTGTTCATGATCACAACGGTTACGACTCGGCAGCTCCAGCTCGACGGGTTTTCAGTTCAGCTCCGCGAGGCCGGGATCGGTGCCGGCCGACCGCTTCTGTGCCTTCATGGCGGTCCCGGTATGGACGCGGCGCACTTCTTCCCACCGGACCGGTTTGGCCCGGGCCTAGCCGAGCTGGCCCAGCATCATCACGTCATCGCCTACGATCAGCGCGGGTGTGGCGGCTCCGGGGTGCCCGACGTCGAACAGCCGCTAGTGCTCTCACGCCACGTCGATGACATCGATGCGATCCGGCAAGCACTCGGGCTCGAAACTGTAGCTTTGCTGGGCCATTCGTTCGGCACGGTACTGGCCCTGCTCTACGCTCTCCGACACTCCGACAGTGTGTCACACCTCGTACTGATCGGCGGTGCACCCGATCGCGGCTTCATGGACGGTTACCGCGAAGCGGTCCAAGAGTTGCCACCAGACAGTCAGGCGCGACTGGCCGAGCTCGACGGCGCGGAGCTAACCGACGACGTATTTCGACAACGTTTCTTAAACACGCTGCCGCTCTACTTCCATAAACCGCTCGAGCCCGAAGACGCCCAAGCGTTTGTCTCAGCGACATCGTTCAGCGCTCAGGTCAACCGCTCGATCGCCACGGATTTGCAGACCTACGACCTGACGCCCGCGCTTCCCAACGTGAGGGCACCAGCACTTGTTGTGTACGGCGAGAGCGATCGGGTCGTCCAGCCACGCTACCAGCTCCAGTTCCGCGGCTCGCTGCTGACCTCCCGTTTTGTGGCGTTCTTCGAGAGCGGACACTTCCCTTTCGTCGAAGAGCCGGACGCGTTCGCTCGCGTGACGCATTACTTTCTGGAGCACGCTGATCGGTCGGCGGGGCGGCCGACCGTCAGCATCGACTTTCCACCCGCACCGGAGGACGCATGATCTACCTCGTGACCATCGTCGTCTATCTGCTTGGGCTGCTCGCTGTCGGAGTGTGGAAATCCCGCGGCGTAGAGACTCAGGACGACATCATGGTCGCGGGGCGTCGCTTGGGGACTGGCGTCCTGGCGCTCACCATGCTGGCGACGTGGATCGGGACCGGCAGCCTGCTCGCAGGGGCCGGCGCGGGTTACAACTACGGATTGGCGGCGCTCTGGTTCTCGATCGGTGCCTGGACGGGCATCTTTATTCTGTGGTTCATCGCGCCGCGCGCGCGGGCCTTCGCCAGTTATACGGTTCCCGACTTGCTCGAGGTCCGGTACCACCCGGTCGCGCAAACGCTGGCGACGTTGGTCACGATTATCGCCTACACCACGATCGTCGCCTATCAGTTTCGCGGCGGCTCGCTGATCCTCAATCTGACGGTCGATCTCGATGCCGTACTTACAGGTTGGACCGGCATCGATTGGCCCTGGGGCATAATCGTCACCGCGCTCGTCGTAATCACGTACACCGGGCTGGCAGGTATGATGTCGGTCGTCTACACCGACGTCGTCAACGGTGTGTTGCTGATCGCGGGGTTGGTGTTGGCAACACCGTTTTTCTTGAGCGACGCCGGCGGGTTCACGCAGATCCATCAGAGTCTTCCCGAGTCCCACTTCACGCTCTTTGGTACCCTCACCCCGGCTCAGATCCTGGGCCTCAGCCTCCCGCCGTTGGCACTGATCCTGGCAGAGGCCAACATGTATCAGCGGTTCTTCAGTGCCCGGGACGCAGCGACTGCGCGCAGAGCGGTCCCGATCTGGATCGGGCTGACGATCTTCATCGAAACGCTGATCGTGGTGTTGGCGGTGCTCGGCCGGGTGGTCTACCCGGATCTGTCGATCGCCACCGGCGAGCATGAGCAGATCCTGTTGGTCGTCCTGAGGAACGCGTTACCGGTCGGAATCGCCGCGCTCATGCTCTCGGCGGCGGTAGCAATCGTCGTCTCGACCGGAACCTCGTTCTTGCTGGTCCCAGCCACGAACATCGTGCACGACATCTATCAGAAACGCATACGGCCCAACGCGTCCCAAGCCACGATCGTGAGGTTGACGCGGATCGTGATCGTCTCACTGGGAGTCGTCGCCTTCATCCAGATTCAGTTCTTCACATCGGTCCTATCGATGGCGCTGTACGCATACACGATGTACGGAGCGCTGACACCCGCCGTGCTGGCGACCTTCTTCTGGAAACGGGCCAACGGGCCCGGAGCGATCGCCTCCATCACCAGCGGTATGGTGACGACCTTTGTCTGGCAGTTTGGTGTACCACGCGGATGGATCCCAGGGTTGCCGGACGGGATCGCATCGCTGGATGCAGTGATACCTGCGCTTCTTATCGCCGTCGT
>CBDUCI010000258.1:0-2713 GCA_965365605.1 uncultured bacterium | reverse complement strand
CACCGGTGGGATGGAACAAGGGACAGGCTGTCCTGCATATCTTGCGCGAGCGATACGGCCCGCGGTGGCTCGAGGACGTGCGCGTGGTTTACGTCGGGGACGACGAGACCGATGAGGACGCGTTTCAACTCTTGGCCGGGCTCGCGAAAACGTTCCGCGTCGGATCACCGGACGCGTCAACGGCGGCCGAGCGTCGATTGTCGGACGTTAAGGCGGTGGCCGCGTTGATCGACTGGCTCGCGTCAGACGCCTCTTTTGCCCAGCGTCTGATCGAGATTGAAGGCAGCGCTGATCAGACTCAAGTGAGTAAATGCCTGAGGAAAGTTGCCGAGTGCCTCGCCACTCGGGCCGGTCTCCTCCGCGAAAAGACCCAAGTGGTTCGCATATCCGAGCATCTGCTCGAAGATCAAGCGCGCGGATTCGAGCCGATCGTGATAGAGGTGACCAGCCCGCGTCAGCGCTTCGACGAGCCAGAAGGTAACCATGTTGAACGTTCCCTCACTACCCGACAGCCCATCCAATGTCTCGTCGCTAGTGTAACGATAGACCAAGCTGTCGGACACCAATCCGCCTTCTTCGGGACGCTGCAACACCGCATCCAAGGTCTTGAGCATCCGAGCATCTGTCGGAGAGAGGAAAAAAACTAGGGGCATGATCAGGTTGGCTCCGTCGAGGGCCTCCGACTCGTAGTGAAGCACGAAGGCCTGTCGATCTTCGTTCCAACCCTTCGTCATGATCTCACGGTAGATCGCGTCACGAGCCGCAAGCCACGATTGTCGATCAGCGGGAAAAGACCTTTTATCGGCCAAACGAAGCGCTCGATCGAGAGCCACCCAACACATGAGCTTCGAATAGACAAAATGTCGCCGAGCTCCTCGGACCTCCCATACCCCCTCGTCTTTCTGCCGCCAATTGTCGACGAGCCAATCCACCACCTTCGATAGGTGGATCCACAGCCCGTGAGAGATGGGACTGCCATACTTGTTGTGTAAGTAAACGGCGTCCATCAACGCGCCGTAGATATCGAGCTGGAGTTGCCCGTAGGCTGCGTTGCCGATACGAACCGGGCGCGATCCCCGGTAGCCTTCCAGGTGATCAAGAGTCTGCTCTTGCAATCGATGATGACCATCGATGCCGTACATGACGTGGAGCGAAGACCCATCCGCCTCGAATTCATCTGCGCGGGTCTCGATCCACTCCATGAACGCCGCCGCTTCACTCGTGAACCCCAATCGCAGGAAGGCGTACAGGGTGAATGCCGCATCGCGGATCCAGGTGTACCGGTAATCCCAGTTGCGCGCCTCCCCTATGCTCTCGGGCAAGCTGCAGGTCGGCGCTGCCACGATCGCACCCGTCGGCTCATACGTCAGCAACTTGAGCACCAGGGCTGAGCGGTGTACGGTCTCACGCCAGCGCCCGGCGTAGTCCGTCTGTGACACCCATCGGCGCCAGTATCCCACCGTATCCCAGAACGCCTCGCCCGCCGCTTCTTCCTCCATCGGGAGTGGACACGGGTCGCCGGAATCGAGGCCATGCAGGATGAATGTCGCGGTCTCGCCCGGCTGCAGCGTGATCTCGGCGCGAGCTCCTCGGTCGTGCCGCTCCATCGAAACTTTGGTCGACAACGCCAGGCTGACGTCCGGTCCGTGGAAGGCGACCCCGCTTTCCGAGAACTCCGCCTGGTGATTGCCTCGAGCGTAGTCGAAGGCGGGGTGGCACACGATCTCGACCGGGAGTTGCCCCCTGACGGCACGCAGTCTCCTGACGATCCGACCGTGCTTCCCGCGCTTGGACCCGACCGGCATGAAGTCGACGACCTCACATACCCCGTCGGGTGACAGAAACCTTGTCACCAGCACGTTTGTCTCGGGCCAGTACATCTGTCGGTTCGCGTTGACCGAGCAAATCGGGGCGATGCGGAAACACCCGCCCTTCTTCTCGTCGAGGATCGCACCGAAGACACTGGGAGAGTCGAAGCGTGGGTAGCAGAACCAGTCGATCGAACCGTTACGCCCGACCAACGCGACCGTGTGGAGATCGCCGATCACACCATAGTTCTCGATAGGCTGGTACGTCACAGCGCGTATCCTAACACGCGTCTGCGGTGGCTGCGACCTCGACTAACATGCGGCGAGGCTCCGATTTTTCCTGTGCGACCGAGCCTGACGTCAGCCTCTTTGCTCAAGGCCCCTGAGCGCCGCACCTAGTAGAGGTGCCTCATCGTACAGCACAACGGATACGGGAATCCGTTCCAGAAACTGCCCTAGCCGACCCTTCCGCGTGAAGGCCGTGGCCAGAGTACCGTCGTTCAAGGCCGGTAGGATGCGCGGGGCGATCCCTCCGCCAATGAAGACTCCGCCAGTTGCGAGAACCGTTAAAGCCAAGTTTCCCGCAACCGCACCAAGAATAGAAACGAAGAGCTCCAGTGTTGTCCTGGACAGCTCGGAAGGCTTCTTGTCGTCGAGGGCCGAATCGACAATCACGGGGGTTCGGTCCTGGACCATCGCCAGCTTCTCGGTCAGCCAAGCGGGCTCCTCTGCCGATCCGATCTCCCTAAGGTACTCGTAGATGCTTGGGATTCCCTTGCCCGAGCAGACCCGCTCGTAGCTTACGCGATCGTATCGACGCGCCAGAAACGACAGAAGACCTGCCTGGGCCCGCGTGGTGGGGGCGAACGGCGAAGCGTGGCCCTCGGTGATCACGCGGAAGATGC
>CBDUCI010000257.1:0-2750 GCA_965365605.1 uncultured bacterium | reverse complement strand
CCAAGGCGACCGGCTTTCCTATTGCCAAGATCGCTGCTCGCTTGGCGGTGGGGTACACACTCGACGAGATCACCAACGACATCACCGGCACGACACCAGCATCGTTTGAGCCGTCGATCGACTATGTCGTGGCCAAGATCCCGCGCTTTGATTTCGCCAAGTTTCCGAACGCCGATAGCCGCCTTACGACAGCGATGAAGTCGGTCGGTGAAACGATGGCCATCGGCCGCACCTTCGGTGAAGCACTTCAAAAGGGGCTGCGCGGGTTGGAGACCGGCGTCAACGGTGTGTTCGACGATCGGTGGGTGGGGGTCACCGACGCTGAGCTGGCGGAGGCTCTCGAGGTTCCGGGCGCCGGGCGGGTGTTTCAGCTGGCCGAGGCGCTGCGCCGGGACTGGGCGATCGACCGGTTGCGGACACTGACCGGCATCGATCCGTGGTTCTTGTATCAGTTGAGGCGCATAACGGAAGTCGATGGTGCGTTGGAGTCTACGCTGTCCAGCATCGGCGAAGCTCGGTGGCGAGAGCTGAAGATTGCTGGTTTTTCAGACGCCCGGCTAGCCGAACGGCTCGGGGTGACCGAGTTGGAGGTTCGGGCGGCACGGGTCGCAACGGGTGTAAGGCCCGCCTTCAAGGTCGTTGACACGTGTGCGGGTGAGTTCGAAGCCCGGACGCCTTACTACTACTCGACGTACGATCCCGAGAGCGAGTTCCGGCCATTGAGCGGTCCCAAGACGATGATTCTCGGTGGAGGACCCAACCGGATCGGTCAGGGGATCGAGTTCGACTACTGCTGTGTGCAGGCTGCTTTTGCGCTGCGCGAGGCGGGCCACGTCGTGATCATGGTCAATTGTAACCCCGAAACGGTATCGACCGACTACGACATCAGCGACCGATTGTACTTCGAGCCGCTGACGCTCGAGGACGTGAGCGCGATCGTCGAGCGCGAGCGACCGGACGGATTGCTCGTTCAGTATGGCGGACAAACGCCGCTCAAGCTGACCGGCCAACTTCACGCCGCCGGCGCACCGATCATCGGTACCTCGCCCGATTCGATCGATCGCTGCGAGGATCGCGACCGGTTTGCGAGGCTGCTCGAAGAGCTGGGGCTCAGGCAACCCCGGTCGGGGATCGCCCGCTCCGCCGGAGAGGTGCGGACCGAAGCGGAGCGCGTAGGATTTCCGGTCTTGCTCCGACCGTCGTACGTGCTAGGCGGCCGGGGAATGGTCGTGGTTCGCGACGCCGGAGCGTTGGAGCACTACTTGGCGAACGCACTGATCGGACACGATGGCCCGCTCTTGATCGACGAGTTTCTCCAAGCCGCCACGGAGTTCGATGTCGACGCGATAGCGGATGGTGAACGGGTGATCGTTGGTGGTGTGATGCAGCATATCGAGGAAGCAGGGGTCCACTCGGGCGACTCGAAGTGCATCCTGCCACCATACGATCTGGATCCGGGTATCGACCTCGAGCTGCGCGAGCAAACACGACGACTGGGACTCGAGCTTGGCGTGAAAGGGTTAATGAACGTGCAGTTCGCGGTCCGTGGCGATGAGGTTTACGTGCTCGAGGTCAACCCGCGGGCGTCGCGAACGATCCCATTCGTCAGCAAGACGATCGGCGTGCCGCTGGCTCGCCTTGGTGCGAAGGTCATGGTCGGCGCCTCGTTGGCGGAGCTCGGGTTGTACGAGGACCCGATCCCGGCTGCTGTAGCGGTCAAGGCGCCGGTCTTCCCGTTCAACCGTTTCCCGGGAGCCGACCCGGTGCTTGGCCCGGAGATGCTGTCGACCGGGGAGGTCATCGGCCTGGCTGACGATGCGCCAACGGCGTACTTGAAAGCGCTTCTCGGAGCGGGAGTCGATCTCGAAAGGGCGCTCGGTCGTGCTGTCTTTTTCTCGCTCAACGATCGTGACAAGCCCGCCGGTGCAGAGATCGCTCGTCGACTGGCGGCTCGCGACGTGACTATCCACGCCACGCGTGGGACCCGTGAGTACTTCGCGACGGCCGGCGTGGAAAGCGAGCTGGTGCTCAAAGTTGGCGAGGGAAAACCCGACGCGGTCGCCGCTATTCGAGACGGGTTGTTCGGGTTGATCGTAAACACCCCGCTGGGGCGAGACTCCCCTTACGATGAGTTCGCTCTACGGCGAGTGGCGCTGGTCCACGGGGTACCTTGCGTGACTACCATTGCGGCCGCGGGGTTCGGGGTTGAGGCCCTGGAGAGCGCCCAGCCGCATCCCGATGTCCGGAGCCTCCAGGGGTGGATGGCCCAAGCGTTGAGTTGACAAGCGCTTGCGGCGACGTATCTTGGTCCGCGCTTCCCACGTCGATGACCGGATTCGGAGCCAACGACGGCGCGTGGACAGGAGAGAAACGATGACCAAAGCCGACCTTGTCGAGCAGATCGCTGAGGCGACCGGGCTCACCAAGAAGGACACCGCCGTCGTGGTTGACGGCTTTCTAGAAGCGGTCAAACAGGCCTTGGCCCGCGAGCAGAACATCGAGATCCGTGGTTTTGGGTCGTTCAAGGTCAAGCAGCGTAAGGCCAGGAAGGCCCGCAACCCAAGGACCGGGGAAGCGGTTCACGTCCCCGGACGGATGGTGCCGACCTTCAAGCCATCTAAGGAGCTGAAGGAACTCGTCATGCAGGGTGGCAGCTCAGCCCCATCCGGGGGCTCGTCGCGGCCGTCGGTCTACTAGGTAGCGCCCGGGCTTACCGCCTGGGTCAGCGCCTCCCCCCCCCCCCCCCCCCC
>CBDUCI010000256.1:0-2780 GCA_965365605.1 uncultured bacterium | reverse complement strand
GGGGGTCAGGATCGTGTGCGCGTCGTGGCAGTCGGTGCACGTCGGGGCGTCGGTGTTACGCTCCCCGAGCAGCAGTTGCCCGTGTCGGCTGGTACGGAACTCGGTGACTTGCCCGACCTGGAGGCCGTACTGGCGCATCCGATCCGGATCGGAGTGACACGAACCGCAGAGCTCGACGGTGGCGATCTCGTCCGGCGTGCCGATGTATGTCCCCGCGTGAGCGGTGGAGATCTCGAGACCGGCGGGGTCGCCACCATGGCAGTCGTGACACCCGATGCCGCGCTCGGAGTGAATGCCCTCGATGAACGCCTTCCGCTTGTCGGCATGACAGACGACGCATCCGTAGACGGAGTCCGCGGCCATCTGGAGCTGAGCTTGCTGGACGGTGATCGGCAACGCCGCTCGCGGTTCACCGAAAACCGCTGCTGTCACCACTGCAACCGTTATCCAACCGCGCTTCACGGAAGCCCCGTTTGTGCCGGCTCGGCGATCTCCGTCGGGGTTGGGACCCCAACGTCGGGACCGGCGAACCGGAGCTGATGCCCCACCAGCCAGAGGATCGCGAACCCGACGAAAAACACGATACCGAGCACTGTGACCGGCCGGTGACGTCGTTCCGGGTGTCGATCAAAGAGCGGGATGAGCGCCATGCTCAACCCCAGCAGCGTGAAGAGAGTGAAGCCCCACGGTCCGAAGAACCGGATAAGGGCGAGTGACACATCCACAACGACCCATGTCGATACGAGCTCACCGGGCGGCTCGACCGGCGAGGCTAGCTCGGCCAGCGGCCGTGGGAAAAGCGTAGCCAGGGTGATCACGATCGCGAGCACCACGACCGATACCAAGAACGACCGCAACAGATGGTGGGGAAAGAAGCGTTGGCCCTCGGTTTGACTCTCTGCCTTACCTTGGACGGGTGCCACCCCGTGTCTGCGAATCATCCGAAAATGAAAGATCAGCAGTGCGAATGCGACCCACGGCAAGATGATCACGTGGAGCGCGAAGAAGCGGCTCAGCGTCGCGCCAGAGACGAACGCGTCGCCGGTCAGCGCGGTCACGACCACACCGCCGAGAACAGGCAGTCTCTCCACGGTGTCCAAGACCTCGGTAACCGTCCAGTAAGCCCACTGATCCCACGGCAGCAGGTACCCGGTAGCGCCGAAAGCGATCACCACGAACAGGAGCAGCAAGCCGATCAGCCAACTGGTCTCGCGCGGCGGCTTGTACGCGCCATCGAAGAAGACCCGTGCCATGTGCGCGAGGACGACGATCACGATCAGCGTGGCGGACCAAACGTGAACGTCGCGAACCAGCCAACCGAACGTGACGCCGTTGACGATGTGCTGGATGCTGCCGTAGGCCTCCTCGGCCGAGGGGCGATAATGCAACGACAACAGCACACCGGTGACCACGAGGACGATGAAGAGCAGGTACGCGACACCGCCGAGCGCATGCCGCCATCCCACATCCGGAGACAGTCGGCGTGCCAACGCCTTGCGCAGCGCTTGGTCGATCGGCAGTGAGCGATCGATCGGGCCGTAGATGAGACCCAGGAACCGCGGCGCGGTCAGGAAGCTGGCATCGGTGCTCGCCTTGAGATCGTTCCGAAAACGGCGTCGCCAGCGGGAAAACGCATCTCGCGTACGGTCGATCAGATTAGCCACGGGTCAGATACACTACGCCGTCGCGAACAAAAACCGAGTACCGCTGTAAGGACTCGGTCGTCAGTCCCGTCACGACGTCCCCGCTCAGGTTGTAAACGATGTAGTTGCAGGGCGAAACCACGCGCTGCGATTCTGAATCCCACTGCAAGATGCAGCCATCGGTCGGCGACGTGCCCTGGAGCGCGTAGTACTCGCTCCCCGTGCGGCGCACGACGAGGATGATGCGTTCACCCCAGTTCTGTATGCGACTCGTTCCCACCGGAAAGGCGTCCTCGCTGACCACCGGCACCGCTGGCTGGGCTTCGGGAATCGTCAACGGCTCGGTCGAGAACACGAACAGCACGATACCCAAAACCCAACCCGCAACGATCAGAACACCGATCCCGATGAGCAGGAGCCCCTCGAAATCGAGCCGCGTTTTCCGCCTCGATTGTTGATTAGCTGACGCGTCCGTCTCGACTGCGGTCATGGTATCGACTGCTTCCGAAAGTAAGGCGCCGCCGAGCGTGGTCATCGTGGTCAGCGGCGCCTGTGTTCGCCCCGGCCGGAGTGGCCGGAGCCTGGGTTTCGTCACCTCCGAACTCGGTCGCTACCTCCCTGCCTTGCCCTTGATCGCCTGCAGCTCCGCGTCCCAATCCGCGACCCCCAAGCTGTTCATGACACCGTACTCCTCCTCGACGGCATCGATGCTGGCGATGAGTAGCGCCTCAACCAGGAACGGATTGTGTACGCTCGACCCGACGACCGTGTTGGTGCCAAAATCCGCGTTGCCAAACGTCGCCAGGTGGTAGTTGAAGAACGCTCCTTCGGCGATGGTGAACGTCGGCTCGTTGGGATCGATCGCCCCGCCCGGGTCCTCGAGGTTCGGGTCGACCTCCTCGAGCAGCTCGTGGAGCTCGTCGGCGAAGCGCTGGATCCGGGTCGTGGCCCGGTCGAGCGCCGAAAACGCGGCTTGCTCGTCCCCGTGACAGGCGCCGCTCGCACACGCCGCAAACGAGCGCACCGTCGGCGAGAGGTCACAATCGTCCTCAAACCCCTCCGGTATTCCGCTCGCGTCGACGCACGGGATCGGCCGGAACAGGTGACCGGTGGCATTGAAAACGAAGTCGCCCGTTG
>CBDUCI010000255.1:0-2816 GCA_965365605.1 uncultured bacterium | reverse complement strand
GCGATGTAGTCCTTGAAACGCTCGTGGACCGGCGTCCATAGAGTATGAATCAGCCCCAGAACGTGATAGCAGTCGCGGACCGTCCTGGTGAGAACACGAATAGCCAGCAGGTCATAGATCCCCTCGTACGGTTTCTGACGAGAAACCATCTTCTTTTGAATCGACCAGAGATGCTTGGGTCGACCAGTCATTTCGGCTTCGATGCCGGCCTTCTTAAGCTCTCCCTCGAGCGGTTTGGCGATAGCAGCGATCATTCGCTCGCGCTCCTTCCGCTTGGCCTTGACCTGCTTGACCAACGAGCGGTACGCGTCGGGCTCCAGGAACTTGAATGCTAGGTCTTCCAACTCCCATCGGATCTTTGCCATTCCGAATCGATGAGCCAACGGCGCATAAATGTCGCGTGTTTCGCTAGCGATCCTGAGCCTCTTCTCCTCTGGCAAAAACTCCAGCGTCCGCATGTTGTGCAAACGATCCGCGAGTTTGATCATGATGATTCGAAAGTCACGTGCCATCGAGAGAAGCAGCTTGCGGTAATTCTCGACCTGACGTTCTTCACGAGACCTGAACTTCAGGTGTCCGATCTTGGTTAGGCCGTCGACAAGCTGAGCGACATCATCGCCAAACTCCGTTTGAATCTCCTCGATCGTGGTGTCGGTGTCCTCGACGACGTCATGCAGCAACGCGGCAGCGATGGTAGGCGAGTCGACCAGGTTCAGATCGAGGAGAATGCCTGCTATCTCTGTGGAGTGTGAGATGAATGGATCGCCAGAAAGGCGTTTCTGTCCACCGTGAGCGCGCTCTCCAAAACGGTAAGCGCGCTCGATCAGCTCGAGATCTAGCCGCTCCGCATGTGGTTCGAGGGAACCGAGGAAGGAGTCTTTATCCATGCTAACAGTGTACCCGTTCTCATTTCACCGAGAACTCGACCAGTTTCTCTTGTTCGTTCCATTGTGCCTCGTGGTTCCTAGCCTTCCGGATCCTGATACCACAGGCGTCTAGAAACTGAGCTCCTGAAACGTAGAAGCGTCGGCCCCCTTGCGGAGACGGTCTCAGCTTGTATGTAGCGCGGGTCGCTTTGACGCGCGGCTTAATCCCTATCTTGCTGGCTTGTCGGTCGTAGAGAAGCTCGACGAACCCGGCCTTGCCGAACCAGCGCTCTCGCACGCCTGGGCTGATCGACAAGTCACCGTTTCTGAGGATTCGAACGGTGGTCTTCCCTGAGGATGGACCCCGCTGCGGGAAGTAGGTCTTGAATCCCATGCCAGACTCCCAAGCGCACAGTGTAAACATATCGTCAAACAGATCGGTGAAGAAAAGATAGGCCTAATGATATAACCAAATCCAGCCATCGACCAAACTGTCGGGATCTAAATGAGACCCGCATCCTTGAATGAAAAATAGGAATCAGCGCCTACGATCACATGATCATGCAGAGGGATGTCGAGCAACTGGCCGGCTTCAGCGAGAACGCGCGTGACCTCACGATCTTCACGGCTCGGCGACGGATCTCCGGATGGGTGATTGTGAGCGATGACCAAACTCGCAGCTGAGCATGCCATCGCCGGCTTGAATACCTCGCGTGGATGGACGATGCTCGCACTCAACGAGCCCACCGATACGATAACCTCGCTCAGTAGCTCGTTTCGCGTGTTCAGGCATAGCGCCACAAACCGTTCCCGCTCGCGATCCCTTAGCTCGAGCGCCAAGTGACGCCACACCGCGCGTGGCGTTGCCAACAGGGGACTCGGTGCCCGTCGCTCTCGCTGCAACCGGCGTCCGATCTCGAGCGCCGCGATCAACCGCGCAGCTGTAACAGCGCCGATTCCCGGCGTAGTCGCCAGCTCAACCATCGTCTTCGACGCCAGCTGCCGCAGGCTCGGACAAGAAGCCATGATGTGTCTGGTCTCCCGCCCCCGCCACTACTGACCAAGAGCGTCAGCAGCTCGACGGTCGATAGCGCCGGAGCGCCCAGCCGCGCGAGCCGCTCGCGAGGCCTATCCTCGACTGGCCAATCTTTTAGCGATAGCGAGTCCGCGATCACGCGGACAGATCTTGCAAGGCGGGGGCCGGAGTCTAGACGAGCTCAGCCTGACATGCTGGCGATCAGCTCGGCGTTCGACTCAGTGTTGCGGATCTTGTCAATCAAGAACTCTGCGGCTTCGGTAGTGCGCATCTCCGATAAAAATCGGCGCAACATCTGCAACCGCTCGAGGTTCTCTTTGGCGTAGAGCAACTCCTCCTTGCGCGTACCGCTAGCGGTGACGTCAATCGCCGGCCAAATGCGTTGGTCAGCGAGCTCCCTGGACAGAACGATCTCCGCGTTGCCTGTGCCCTTGAACTCTTCGAATATGACTTCGTCCGCGCGGCTGCCCGTGTCGATCAGCGCAGTCGCTACGATCGTCAGACTCCCGCCACGATCACCGACCACCTTTCTGGCCGAGCCAAAAAACCGCTTTGGTGCATCAAGCGCACCAGCTTCGATACCACCGGACAGGGTGCGCCCGCTCGAACGCTCGATCGAGTTATGCGCTCTAGCCAGGCGGGTGATCGAGTCCAACACCAACACGACGTCCTTTCCCGATTCCACCAACCGCCGGGCGCGCTCCAGTGCCATCTCGGCCACCTGTACGTGACGGTTTGGAGGGAAATCGAACGAGGAAGCCACTGTCTCTCCTCGCCCCAACGATTCGACCATGCGCTCCATCTCCGTTACCTCTTCAGGCCGTTCATCCACGAGCAACACGATCAGCTCCGCCTCCGGATCGTTCGTCACGACTCCGCGCATCACTGCCTGCAGCAACATCGTTTTTCCAGCC
>CBDUCI010000254.1:0-2816 GCA_965365605.1 uncultured bacterium | reverse complement strand
TCAACCCGGCGCCGATGGCCTCGATCCGATCGCTCTCTTTGATCCGTAGCTCGCTGGCTCCACGAACGCGCGTCAGACCCTCGGCTTGTGTGGCAACCACCGCTGCCAACGGCAGCTCGTCGATCGTCCTCGGAACGATTTCGGGCCCCACGTCGATCGCCGAAAGGCCCGTCCCCGTCACCCGCACTTCGCCGTAGGGCTCGGGCTCGCTGACCCTGACCCTCGTCTCGACCTGTGCCCCGAACGCCCCAAGGAGATCCAGAAACCCAGTGCGGGTCGGGTTGAGCCCGACCCCCTCGACGACGATCTCACTACCCTCACGCGCCGCAGCCAGCGCCAGAAACGGCGCCGCCGACGACAGGTCTCCAGGCACCTCGACGTCCAGCGCGTCGAGCTCCCCGGCACATACGTAGGCCTCCGTCTCATGCGTCTCGATGCACGCACCCATCGCGGCCAACAACCGCTCCGTATGGTCACGGCTAACAGCGGGCTCGATTACCGTGGTCGAACCCGCGGCTGCCAAACCGGCCAAGAGCAGCGCGCTCTTGAGCTGGGCGCTGGCGACGTCGAGATGATGCTCGATACCGGTCAGCGGTCGACCCGTGATCGTCATCGGCAATGTGTCGGCGGGTTCAATCTGGGCGTTCATGCGACGTAGCGGCTCGACCAACCGCCGCATCGGTCGTCGCGAAAGCGAACGATCTCCGATCAATATGACCGGTGCGGATGCCCGGGGGGCCAAAAGCCCCAGCAACAAGCGGGCAGTGGTTCCAGAGTTGCGACAATCGATCGGCTGTTCCGCGCACCAGTCGGCACCGCCGACGACGCGAACTGTGTCGTCGCCCAAACGCTCGGTCTCCACGCCGAGGGCTTCGAGCGCATCAAGGGTCGCCTGAATGTCGGCTCCCGGGGCCAGCCCGCGAACCGTCGCCGTGCCTTTGGCGATCGCGTTCAACAACAAAGCGCGATGGCTGATCGACTTGTCGCCAGGTACCCGAATCCGCGACCGGACGCGTCCGACCGGTCCCAATTCCACCCGATTCATACGTTGGCCAGGTGCGGTCTCAACGCTTCCCGGACTCGGTTCAAATCGCCCATCATCTCTGTAAACTGCTCAAACGTGAGACTCTGCGGACCATCCGAAAGCGCGTTTTCTGGATCGGGGTGGACCTCGACCATCACTCCATCCGCGCCAGCCGCTAACGCCGCAACCGCCAACGGTGCTACCAAATCGCGGCGACCGGTCGCGTGGCTCGGATCGACGACGACGGGTAGGTGAGACAACTGTTTGAGCAGCGGGACGGCGGCGATGTCGAGAGTGTTCCGCGTGTAGTGTTCAAACGTCCGAATTCCGCGCTCACACAGAATGACGTTGGCATTTCCTTCGGCCACCACGTACTCGGCGGCCAGCAGGAACTCCTCCAACGTCGCGCTCTGCCCGCGCTTCAGGAACACTGGCCGGTCACTCTTCCCGACCCGACGAAGAAGACGAGAGTTCTGCATGTTACGCGACCCGACCTGAAGGATGTCCGCGAACTCACCCACCTTTTCAACGTCCTCGGCGCTAACCACCTCGGTAACGATCGCGAGTCCCGTCTCCTCGCGCGCGCGGGCCAACAGCTCCAGCCCCTCGACCTCCATACCCTGAAACGCGTAGGGCGACGTTCGAGGCTTGTAAGCCCCGCCGCGTAGCACCTTCGCACCCTGAGCCTTGAGGAAACGCGCGCACTCCAGGATCTGTGATGCCGATTCCACCGCACATGGCCCGGCCATGACCGTGAAGCCCCCATCGCCGAGGGCGAACCCACGACCCTGCACCACCGTGTCGTCCGGTTGCAGCTCGCGACCTACGAGCTTGAAGGGTCGTTCTACCGGCACGACGTCCTCGACGCCCTCAAACGCGCGCAGTCGATCGATCGGGATGCGTTGCTCTTCACCGAGGAGGCCGATTACGGTGCGCCCCCCGCCGCGCACGATCCGCCCGATTCTCAGACCTCGGTCTTGGATGAAATCGACCAGCTCACCCATCGTCTCAATCGAAACACCTGGCTTCAGTATCACGATCATTGTGGTCTTCCCGTCTCGATCAAGTCACGCCGCAGTGCGGCCGCAGTACCCAGGTAGCAATGCTTCGCTGCGGGTTCGTTGGCGTTTGCCGGGACCAACATGAGTACGCGGACGATTCGGGGTAGGTCGCCGTCCGTCGCGATCTCCTGCGCACCCAGCAGTGGCACGTCGAGCCACCCCAGGCGACGTGCGCCCCCAGCTGCATGGGCGGCGGTCAGGTCCGGTGTCTGTGTGATCCAGATAGCGATCGCCGAGCTCGGATCGACCTTATTTCGCTCGACCATCGTGCTCAGCAGATCGGCGGTTGCCGTTTCGATCCCGTCGATCGTGTTTTCCCCGACCTGGGTCGCTCCTCGGATGCCGATCATCGCCCTGTTCTCATGGCTGCCCATACGTGCCAAGGAAGATCGCCTGCGGTCCGCGTACCGGCCACGCGGGCAGGTGACGCCCCCGACACGGCGCTTGGCAGGTTGCCGATGTCGGCTCGCAAACCACACTCCGGGCCATGGGAACGCGTGGTGGGGCGTCTCCGCCCCAATGGAAGCGGTTTACCTACAGTCGGTAGTCCGCTACCGTTGCCCCGGGGACCCGGGGTCCAGGCGGCGTAAGTCATAGATTGGCATAGAGGGTGCGGCTGTTGATGTCGGCTATGATTGGTGGCGCAGTGAGAGTTCCCAGGCTAGTGGTCAACCCTCGTCCCAGCTGGGTGCTGGCGGTGGGGGTTTGCGTAGTTCTGTCGTGCTCGAAGA
>CBDUCI010000253.1:0-2817 GCA_965365605.1 uncultured bacterium | reverse complement strand
GTAGAGCGAGAAACCGAGTCCCATCGCCTGGTGGCTCAACAATCCGTAGCGGGGATCGATGGCGACTTTGTGGATCTTCTCCGGCGTTTCACGGGCCACCTCCTCGATATCCACACCTCCCGCCGCGCTGACCATCATCACCGGTTGCTGGCTGCCTCGATCGACGACGATCCCAGCGTACGCCTCGCTGGCGATATCGACCGCCGGGGCGAGCAACACCTTGCCGACCGTGAGCCCCTTGATCTCCATCCCGAGGATGGCAGCAGCAACCTCCCGCGCCTCGTCCACGGTCTGGGCCAGTTTCACCCCACCGGCCTTGCCCCGTCCTCCGACGTGAACCTGAGCTTTGACAACCAACGAGCTGCGGCCTCAGCCTGCTCAGCCGTTTCCGCCACCCGATCCGGCGGCACCGGGAGCCCGTATTGGCGAAAGATCTCGCGCGCTTGGTATTCATGGATCTTCATGATTGAGGCCCGGCAAACTAGGCGCTGGGCGCTAACCCTTCAATGCGGCTACTCCTCCGATTCCGTTAACTGCTCCAGTATCCGACCGAGCTCTTCGAGCGCTTCCCCATACGCCGCCCAATCACCCCTGCGCTGGGCGCCGATTGCTCTGTCGTACGCTGCTTGCGCGTAGCTGGCCAGCGATCGTTGGCCGCCAATTGGCGCGGTTTCGCGAACCGCTTCGACCTCTGTGGCCTCGGCCTCAACAACTGGGGCGGCACCCCTAATCAGGGCCATCATAGCATCCTCGAGCGTCGGCTCCATCACTATCTGGCTTCCGTACGTGGCGATCACCCGCCGCAACTCGGGCAGCTGGCTCTGCTGGGCCTGTAGGAATAGTGGCTCCACGTACAGCACCGACTTGCCGATGGGGATCACCAACAAGTTGCCGCGAATCACACTCGACCCCTTTTGGCTCCACAGCGTGATCTGCTCGCTGATCGTCGGGTCCTGGTCGATCCTAGCTTCTACCTGCATCGGACCAAAGATCAAGCGGTCTTTTGGAAACTCGTAAATGACGCGACGGCCGTAATCGCCGGGGTCGCTCTTCGCGGCTAGCAGCGCCACCATGTTGTCTCGTCTGGTCGGTGTGAACGGCAGGACCAGCTGGAATGCCGGTTGAGTGTCATCCGGCAACTGCAACAAGACGTAATACGGAACCATCTTCGTCGGTTGGCCCTGATAGACTTCGTTTGGGATGTTCCACATATCCTCGCGATTGTAGAACACGCGCGGATCCTGCATGTGGTAGGCGCGTAGAACCTCGGCCTGAATCAGGAACAGATCTTCAGGATAGCGGAGGTGCGCTTCCAGCCCGGCCGGCATCTCACCGGCCGACCGAAACAGGTCCGGAAAGATCGACCGATAAGCCCGGAGGATTGGGTCTTCCTCATCCCAAACAAAAAACGTCACGTCGCCGTCGTAGGCATCAACCACGACTTTGACGCTATTGCGGATGTAGTTGAGCTGCTGGCGGCCCCCAAAACCTCGAACGGGTTCCGAGTACGGAAAGCGGTCCGAGATCGTGTACGCGTCAATGATCCACAGCAACCTTCCGTTCAGCAATACCAAATAGGGATCCAAGTCGTACGACAGGAACGGAGCCAGCCGTCGTGTTCGTTGCTGGATCTGACGGAAGAACATAAGCCGCGAGTCGGCAGTGATGTCGTCGGTAAGCAGGAATTTGATCGACCCGACGTACCAACTGAATAGCGCTTTTCGCCAGAACGCGTCGACCTCGAGACCACCTTCTCCGCGATACGACGTATAAATGTTCTGATCGCCTCTTGGATAATCGAACTCTTGTTCTCTCGTGGCCGCCAGCACGTAGTTGGTCGTCCGCTCGCCGTAGTAAATCTCGGGGCGTTCGACGCGCAGAACGTCAGCCAACTCGGGCGGCGACGAGGGTGGGATATCACTCAGGTAAAAGACCGGAAGTCCCTCCCTGGTCACCTCATTGACCGGGCTCATAACCAATCCATAGCCGTGAGTGAAGATCAAGTGCAGGTTCTGCCACGTCTGGACGTTCGGGGCGAGTTCGCCAACGTCCATCTCACGACCCGCGAGCATCACCTGGCGAGGGCCTGAGCCGAGGTCGTAGCGGTCGACGTCGACATCCTCGAACTCGTAATACAGCCTGAGCTTCTGGAGTTGGCTATAGGTGTCGAGCAGCGGACGCCAATCCCAGAGACGGATGCTGCTCAGCGTACCCTCAGACTCCTGAAGGGTCGTGCTAATAGCAGCTTCACTGACCTCGAACGGTCGCACGTCGATGACATCCAGATCGAAAGCGCGTCGGGTCAACTCGATGTTGCGGGCGATGTATGGGGCTTCCTTACCGATCTCGTTGGGCTCGACTTCAAACTGCTGGACCGCTCCGGGATACAGACCTTTGAAGACCACCATCCCCAGTATGAGCGCACCGGCAGCGGTAAGCGTCAGTACGTAGCGTCGGCGGAACAGGTCATAGGCGGCCATGCCGAACGCGGCCAGGGCCAGCACCGCCAACACTCTGTAGCCGAGCACTTGAGCGTGGGCATCGGTGTACGAAGCACCGTAAACCACGCCCCGGTCGGAGTACACCAGCTCGTACAAATCCAACCGGAAACCCCACGCCAAAACGAGAAACAGGAGCGCCATGATCGCGACCAAATGACGCAACGGAGTGTCCTTGAGTCGGATTCGATTGTTGTCGATCTCCAACCCGCCGCTTGTGATGTACACGACGCCGAGGATGATGAGCGCGGCGATAACCAGCAGGAAAGCCATGTTCTGAGCCATCCGATAAACCGGTAGCGCGAACACGTAAAAGCCG
>CBDUCI010000252.1:0-2830 GCA_965365605.1 uncultured bacterium | reverse complement strand
GTCCGTTCGAGGAAATCCTGCGCGAAAGCTCGCGGAACGCCGACTTGATCATGCTTGGCTTCCAGGAGCCCGGCGACGACTTCCTCGAGTACTACACGCAGATGATCGGAAAGACACGCGGGCTTCCGCCCACGGCATTCGTGCTCGCTGCCGAGGAGATCGTCTTCGGCGAAATGCTACAGTAGGCGCCTTTTTCTCGACGCTACGCCGCTACCGGGGCCCCTTCTTCCGCACCGGTGATCTCGGGTCGCTGGCCAGCCTCGATCGCCTTGTGCTCGCGCACGATCTGCAGCACGATAAACAGCCACACCCCGATCACAACCAGGTTGAAGACCGCAAACCCGCGCGGCCCGAACACGAAAACCGACGTTCCCAGGAACACGATTACCGCTGAGAACACGTCGCCGATGCGGTGGAAGAAGCTGTCGATCACCTGCTTCGCCTTGTACTTGATGTCGCGCGAAGTCGGCAGGAACAGCATCTGCATCGTGGTCTTGTTGACTGAGTAGTCGGAAGCGTTCTCGAACGTCTTGCCGAGCCGGGCGAACCGGATCGCCGGCAAAAAGAAGATGATCGCATACGTACCGAGGGCGATGATCGGCAACCACAGGAGGCCAGCTCGAACGCCGCCGTACTTGACCAACCGGCTTACGATGAAGAGCTGCATGAACATCCCCAACAGGTTGACCCACAAGAAGAAGTTGGCGTAGAACGATCCGATCACCGATCGCTGGTACTCGCGTTGATTGTCAGCGTCGGCCGGATCGCCGAAGTCCCGGTTTCCGAACGACAGCGTGACCCCGGCCTGCGTCGCCTCCGCCGCCACCTGCTCTGTCCGTTCGGCCCCGTAGTTCTCGACCAGCTTGCCGAGGATGTACTCACCCGTCGTGTTGACCAGGTTGAGCAGAAGGATCAAAAGAGCGATGTACCCCAGATATCGATGCTTGAGCAGTAGATCGAACCCGAGGCTCTCTTTCTCCGCCGGTTTGTCCTTTCCCGCCTCGGCCGCCTGCTTGGCGGTCATTTCCCTTTGCCGCGCCTGGAGCGCGGCCTTGCCCCACACCCGCCGCGAGATCACGATCGTCAGGCCGATGCAGACGCCGAGCACCGCCCCGGCCCACAGCAGCATCTCGAACACGCTGAAGTACTCGAGCAGTCGTTCGGCGATCCCGGCCCCGGCGAACGCGCCAAACGAGCCCCCGAACGCAACCAACGGGAAGAGCCGTTTCCCGGCTTCATTGTTGTAGACGTCGTTGGCGTACGACCAGAACTGGGCGACGACCATTACGCTGAAGATCCCGACCCAAACGAAGAAGGCGTACCCCAGGTACGGAACGCCGGCCCTGCTGAGCGCCCAAAAGACGACTAGACAGGCGATAAAGAATGACGTGACGACGGTGATCAACCGAGTACGCTCGTAGCGTGAGACGAGCTTGGCGTAGGCGCCGACCAAGAAGAACAACAATACCGCCATCGCGGCCACCAGGTAGCTCTTGGCTTCGGCCCCGCCCTCGGCCAAGATCAACGCCTCGCGGACCGGCTTGATCAGGTAGTAGCTGGTCAACAGCAGAAAGATGTCGAGCGCCATAAGCAGGATCAGCACCCCTTCGCCGGGTCGCACATCGGTGAAGAGACTCAGGAAACGCTCGAACAGGCTCTTTCGACTTGCGCCGTCGGTCATTGAGATCCCTCCTACTCGCGGTCGTTTTGGCTGGGGTTCAGTAACCTAACCCGCTGTGAGCACAATCCACCACCCGCCACACGACCGCGCCGAGCTCGCGATGTGGGCGCTGGTTCTGATCTGGGCCACGAACTTCTCGGTGGTCAAGGCCGCGCTGATCGACTTCGAGCCGCTGGCGTTCAACGCAACGCGTTTCGTACTGGCTTCGGCGCTAATGTTCGTCTTCCTGCGGCATACCGGCGGTTTGCCGCGATTCAAGCCGGCGGAATGGCTGGCACTCCTCGGCCTCGGGCTACTCGGCAACACCGCGTACCAAGTCCTGTTCATCCTTGGAATCGATGGGACGCTGGCCGGGAACGCGGCGCTCATCCTGGGTACCGTTCCGGCATACGTGGCGGTACTGTCGTCGTGGCTGGGGCACGAGCGACTCAGCAGAAAGACATGGGTCGGCGTCGCGCTCTCGTTAGCCGGTGTCGGGTTCATCGTGTGGGGAAGCGCGCGCGTCGAGTTTGGCCAGGCGACGGTCCGCGGCGATCTGCTGATGGTCGCCGCGGCGATCGGTTGGTCGCTCTACACGGTGGGCTCGAGCCCGCTCGTCGGCCGCTACGGCGCGCTGCCGGTGACCTCGGTGACGCTGTGGATCGGGACGATCGGGTTGCTCCTCGTCAGCACTCCGTCACTGCAGAGTCAATCGTGGGCGCACGTCCAGTGGGCGTCGTGGGTCGGACTGCTGTACAGCGGGGCTTTCTCGATCGCCGTCGCCTACCTGCTCTGGTATTACGGCGTGCGCCACATGGGCAGCACCCGTACTGCGCTCTACTCGAACACGATCCCAATCGTCGCCCTGGCGATCGCCTGGTTGACCCTGAGCGAGGTCCCGAACGGATTCCAGTTGCTAGGCGCCGCCGCAATCGTGGTCGGAGTCACCCTGTCCAGGACGCGGACTCCGCGGCAGGCTGCCGCGGAACCCTGAAACCTTCTGGCTCCAAGCACGTAGGGAGATCATATGCCGGATCGTTCGGGACACCTGCAATCGCTAATCCTGACCGCGTTGCTCGCACTGGGCCCGGCCGCGACAGCCCATGCGCAAGTCGCCACAGCGACCGAATCGCGGGTCGACGCTCACGTCGTCGACGACGCGGAGATCCT
>CBDUCI010000251.1:0-2832 GCA_965365605.1 uncultured bacterium | reverse complement strand
CACAAGCTTGCATTCTTTGGCTTGTCGCGTTGGTATCACGCCGGGCGATCCAAAGCTGGTACGTCCCCAGACCGTTTGCGGAAGCTCCAAAACGCAATACAGAGGGTCAAGAGAGATGGGCGCTTTGTCATCGCCTGCCCCCACTGGAACTACGAATACGTTGATTACCCGTCGCCTGACAGCAGAAGGTTGGCTCATCGCCTAATAGACGCCGGTGTCGACTTGATCGTGGGGTCACAGCCGCATGTCGTTCAGGGATACGAGAGATACCGAGACAAACTCGCTTTCTACAGCCTCGGCAACTTCGTATTTCACAACGACGAGGATGAACTCACGAACGTATCGGAGGTCGCTCAATTCATCAGACCAGGTTCTCTGAACCAGACCTGCATTCTATCAATCGAGCTGGACAAAAACGGGGTCGTGAGCTACGAGTTCATCCCGATCTACTCGGACAACACGGGTCTTCGGCTCCAGACACCGGACCAATCCTCGATGTTCTTGCGCAAGATGGAGGCGATCTCTAGACCCCTAGCAGATGCTATCGAACACCGACGGTTGTTCTATCAACAGGCCACCAGAATATCCCAGAAGTCGAGCACGACTCTACTGATGGTTCTTCGTCAGCAAGGATTGCTGAGCCTGGTCCGGGTATTGTCCGCTATACGGAAGCAGGATTTGAAGATCGTGGCTCACTCCATGCTCCTTCGATTTGGGCTCCTCCCCAGGGCGATGTCTTCGGGGCCTAACAGTGAGTAAAAGGTCGGCCTTCACGATCACGTTTCTGATCGGTCTAGGATTGCTGATCGGATTGCTAGTCTGGCAGGGGCTCGACACCGTCGTGGAGCTGTTCGCTCTTGCGGGCTGGCGGATTCTGCTCCTGCCGTCATTCTTTGTCCCAAACGTAATCTTGAGCAGCGGCGATCGCCCGGCCTTGCCCACCTCGACCATCCAGTTACAGAAAGCCTTGATCAGCGTCGCGTGGTGGTTGCTTTTCCGGGCCAATGTAACACCCCGTTTTCTGATCATTTTCCGATCGATGTGGATCGGCTTCGCGATGGAAAGCTTGCTTCCACTCGGGGCACTCGGCGGGAAACTCGTCAGAGTACGAATGCTGATTCAACGCGGTATCAGGGGCGTAGACGCGGCTGCTTCGGTCATAGCGGACACGACGGTGAACGGTTTGGCTTTGGCCCTCGTGGCCGTCGTCGGCGTAGGCGCACTCATCGTTCTGAAAGCCCAGGGCCAACTCGTGCATTGGGCGATCGCTGGTACTGTGACGTTCGCTCTTTTGGTCGCAGGTGTTCTATATCTGCAACACTCTGGAATGATCGGTCACGTAGCCCGGATCACAGCCAAGCGGAGCGAGAAGGCATATGTCCGTGGTCTGGCTCAAAACGCAGAAGAAATCGAGGCTGTCCTCAAGCTGCTCTACGCTAAAGTACCCCGAATCATCGCCGCCGGTCTGCTGAAATTCACCGGGCACCTCCTGCTAGCGGGTGAAGTCTGGCTAGCGCTTTACCTAATGGGGGAACCTGTCTCGCCATTGGAGGCCATCGTGCTGAGAAGCCTCAACTTGGCGCTCATGTTTGCCGTCGTTCAATTGGTGCCGCTTGGGTTTGGCATCCAGGAGGGGGGTTATATCGCCCTCGGGGCACTTCTCGGGCTGTCACCGGGCGTGATGCTGGCTGTATCGTTGGCGACCCGAGCCCGGGATCTGATCATCGGCGTTCCCGCCTTAGTTAGTTGGCAGCTGTCCGAGGGCGCCGCTTGGCGCCGCGCGGACCGGGCTACGCCGTAGCGGGGAACAGCCTCTCGTACCCCCAACCGATCCCCTTCAGCGTCAGGTCGGCATCGACGACATCGACCGAACGGCAATCTGGCCCAACCACACCAGACAGTCCACCGGTGGCGATCACTCGCGCCGCTGGCTCCCACTCCTCGCGAATCCGCTCCACCAGCCCGTCGACCATCGCCACCGCACCCCCGTAGACCCCAATCTGTACGTTGGCGACAGTAGTCTTACCGATGAACGACTGTGGGTGGGAACGTGCGATGCGTGGCAATAGCGCGGTCGCGCCGGTGAACGTCTCGAATCCGCTCTCGATCCCGGGTGCGATGATGCCTCCCAGGAACACGCCGTCCGCCGAGACCACGTCAAAGTTGGTTGCGGTGCCGAAGTCGACGACGATCGCCGCTCCTGGGTACCCCAGATGTACACCCAGCGTGTTCGCCACTCTGTCCGGTCCAACCTGGGTCGGTTCGTCGACATCGAGCCGAATCCCCAGCGACGGAGCGTACCGAAACTCGTGTGCCTCGATCCCGAGGTGCTTTCCGATCGCCTCCGCCAGAACCGCCGTCAACGGCGGCACGACCGAGGCTAGACACGCCGCCGTCGGAGCGCCTTCAGCGTCATACCCATCGCGCAACAGCGCCCGGAGCAGCGCGCCGACCTCGTCGGGCGTGCGATGACGATCGGAGCCGATCCGCCATCGGCGGACGATTGCGCCACCGCTCTCGCGAATGCCCAATACGGTGGACGAGTTTCCTATATCAGCGACTAGCAGCATCGACGTCAAGATACCGCTAGCCGCGGTCGGCGGCGCGAACCCGGTGCGCGTCGCCACTAGCAAACGTAGACGTGCCAGTCACAGTCTCGAGCACCAACTCGCCCGAGGCGGTCAAACCTCCATATCGACCGGTATAGACCTGCCCGCCTGATTCGATTTCGAGCTCGACCCCCGGCCTCCAGATGTCGCGCTGCGGCCACCGCGCGAGTATGCCGGGAATCGATCCGGGCCCACTGACGAGCACCCCGACCGCCGCTTCCAG
>CBDUCI010000250.1:0-2898 GCA_965365605.1 uncultured bacterium | reverse complement strand
ACACGCTTTTCTCCATCGTACGATCGGCTTCGAGCACCTCGAGCCGGATCTCCATCGGCTCCTCGACGGTGACGACGTCACGAGCCGATTTGGAAGAGCCGTCGCGGTGACGCGCCACGTCGACCGGCGAGGTGCTGCGCTTAGGAGAGATCATTTCTGTTCGACCATAGTAACATTGCAGGGATGCGCAGACACGCGTACTCTAGGCTCCGAGACCGGTGAGTACCCCGACGAACCAGGAACTTTTCGAAGCGTGGCGGCACGAGCCGGCACCCTTGCTCCCGCTCCTGCACGCGTTTCATGATCGTGACGGCTACCTGTCGGAAGCCGCCATGCGCGCGATCGCTGAAAACCTGCGCTTGCCACTCGCCGACCTGTTTGGAACCGTCACGTTCTATCACCACTTGTCACGCAAGCCAGGCGGTCACCAGGCGCCACGCGTGTGCACCGGCCCGGTTTGCAAGCTCAAAGGCGCCGCCGAGGTCTTGGCACGGCTCCATGGCGCTACTCCGATGCCTTGCCCCGGCCGCTGCGACGACCCCGTCCCGGTCCTTGTCGGGGACAAGGTGCACACCGGAGCCGAGCTCGATCGCGCCCGCTCCCCGCTCCCATCACCCCCACCCGATGGGATCGACGAATGCGTCTTCGCCGCGATCCGCGCAACAGCCCGCGACAGCATCGAGGGTTACCGCGCCAGCGGTGGGTACCGAGCGCTCCCAACCGTGATCGAGAAGATGCGCCCGAGCGAGTTGCTCGATCTCGTCGACGCCAGCCGGCTGGCCGGTCGCGGCGGGGCCGGGTTCCCGACCGGCCGTAAGTGGCGGGCGGTAGCCGACGCAGAGGGAACCCCAAAGACGATCGTCTGCAACGCCGACGAAGGTGAGCCAGGTTGCTTCAAGGACCGCGTGCTGATGGATCACGATCCACATGCGGTCATCGAGGGGATGGCGCTCGCAGCCTTCGCCACCGGCGCATCACAGGGCTTCATCTACTTGCGATATGAGTACCCTGAGACCTATCGCCTGCTCGCCCGTGCCATCGCCGAGGCGGAAGCGGCGGATATGATCGGCAGGTCTGTCTGCGGCACGGGCTTCTCGTTTCACCTCTACCTGAGGCGCGGCGCGGGCGCGTACATCTGCGGCGAGGAAACGTCGCTGCTCAACAGTCTGGAGGGGAAGCACCCGTTCCCGAGAAATCGGCCGCCGTTTCCGGTCACTCACGGGTACGACAACCTGCCGACCGTCGTTAACAACGTCGAGACTTTGGTCTCGGTTCCACAGATCGTTGTTCACGGCGCCGATTGGTACCGCGACTTGGGGCTCGACGACCACGCTGGCACCAAGGTGATAAGCCTCTCGGGTGACATCGACCGGCCGGGCAACTACGAGGTCCCGATCGGGTTGCCGCTCATGACCCTGCTCCAGGATTGGGCCGGCGGACCGGGCGAAGGACGAAGCGTCCAAGCGGTGACGATGGCTGGATTGTCGGGCGGCTTTTTAGCCGGCGACGATCTCGATGTGACGCTCGACGAGCCGAGTATTAGGGCCAAAAGATCGTTCCTCGGCGCCGGCGGCATCATGGTGTTTGACGACACCCGCGACATGATCGACGTCGCCCACAGCGCGATGGAGTTCTTCGCCCACGAGTCGTGCGGCAAGTGCTTCCCGTGTCGGATCGGCACCCGGCGACTGACCGAGCGATTGGATGGCGGTGGCCCGCATGACATAACGCAATGGGTGGATGAGGTCTCCGACATCGGCGAGACGATGAAACAGACGAGTGCCTGTGGGCTCGGGATGGCCGCTCCGCTGATCACCGAAAGCCTGATGAGGTATTTTCCAGATCGAGTCACCGAACACGTCGGCAACCAAAGGCGCACGAATCAATGATCCGTAGGGCAACTGAACAACCGGCAATCGAAAAGCCCCGGGGGGCCGTCACCCACTCGCTCACCCTCGACGGTGAAGAGGTTTCGTTCACCGCCGGCGAGACGATCTTCGAGATCACCGAGCGCCACAAGAAGGAAGTTCCAAATCTCTGTTACGATCCGCGGCTCGAACCCTTCGGCGCGTGTCGGTTGTGCATCGTCGAGCTGGAAGGCGTAAAGAACCCGGTCGCTTCATGCACGACCGTCGCCGAGCCGGGCATGGTCGTCACCACCCATTCCGCGCGCGTCGAGACGCACCGTCGAGTGTTGATGGAGATGGTCGCGTCGGAGAACCGCGACATCGACGTCGAACCTTTGAGCGGCTACGCCTCACAGCAGATGTCCGATCTCGTTGATCGCTACGACGCTCGGACCGGCCGTTTTCAGGGCGCCCAATCGGGCGCCAGTCGCGAAGACGATGACAATCCCTTCATCAAACGCGACTACGACAACTGCATCTCGTGCTACCGCTGCGTTCGCGTCTGCGCCGAGCAGGAAGGCGACTTCGCGATCAGCGTCATGAATCGCGGCTTTGACACGCAGATAACAACCGAATTCGAGGGATTGCTCGTTGACTCTGCGTGCACCTTCTGCGGCCAGTGCATCCAGACGTGTCCCACGGGCGCGCTGGCGGATCTCAAGGCGCTAGCCAACAAGGACGTACCCGGGGAGACAGTGACCACGCGCACGATCTGCCCCTACTGCGGCGTTGGATGCACGGTCGATGTCATGACTCGCGGCGAGCGGATCGTCGGGGTTCTGCCGGCGATGGACGGGCCCGCCAACGAGGGCGCCTTGTGCGTTAAGGGACAGTTCGCGTTCGACTTCGTCCACCACCCCGATCGGCTGAAGACGCCGTTCGTCCGCGATGACGGGGGTGACCTCGTCCCCGCGACGTGGGACGAGGCGCTTGCCCGTCAGGTCCTGGAGAAGAAGAAGAGCTTGTCGAGGTTGGAGCGGCGCTTCCAGCT
>CBDUCI010000249.1:0-2980 GCA_965365605.1 uncultured bacterium | reverse complement strand
CACGACCGTCGCTACGATCAAACCCGCGATCGACGCCGCCCAAGCGATTCCACGTTGTGCTCTGCGGGCCGAAATGTCGCGACCCTCGGCGATCTCGATTAGCTGATCAGCGGATATCGTAGGCGGTGACTCGTCGAGCGCCGTCAGCAGCTGCCCCGCCTCGCGGAACGCAGACTTCATGGTCTCCATCTTTGCCGAGCATTGCTCACACTCGGCAATGTGCGCGCGAAGGCTCGCGGCCTCATTACCGGCCAGCTCCCCGTCGAGCAGCGCCTGCAGTTCGCCGTCATGCAGATGCATCGACCATCTCCTCATAGGCACGCTGAAAAGCCCGCGTGGCGCGGCTAATCAACTTGCCAACTCCGGCTTCACCATAGTCGAGGACCCGCGCGATCTCGCGATAGGTGTACCCCTCGTGACGCAGCAACAGGGCTTGTTGGTCGCGGACCGACAGGGTCGCGAGAGCCTTTCGGACCTGCCGTTTTCGTTCGTCTGCCTCCAACCGGTCGACCGGATCGGACGCAGTTTCGTCGTGCAAATGGTCGGCCTTGGCCTTCAGCAATTCCTGCCTCCTGCCGGTGCGTCGGTAGGCGTCGCGGAACAGGTTATTCGACACCGTCACCAGCCATGCTCTCGGGTCATCGGGTAGTTCACCTCGTTGGTACAACCTCACAAAGGACTCCTGGGCGATATCCGCGGCCGTCGCTGGGTCTCCGCAAAGCCGATTCACATAGCGGAACAGCGACTGGAACCGCGCCTCGAAAACATCGCGAAAAGCGCGCTCGAATGATTCATCCCGTTTCACGTCCTGGCGCTCACTCACTCCCAGGAGACCCGGTTCAAAGATGGAACGTTTGACCCTTCAGCTGTGTGGCGTGACGAGGAGAATCTTGCTGTGACTCAGCTGCTGGCCGGCGATCAGAAGCTCCACTCAAGCCCGAATGCTACGGAAGCCGGGAGGAGATGCAGGTCCCGGTACTCGAGCTCCGGGGTGACCCCGTACCCGATCGCGTTTTCACGACCCAGCACGTTGGTTACATCGAGGTAAGCGATAACAGAGCCCGAAAGCCCCACCAACGAGGGATTCCATTCACGGCGAATCCCGAGGTCCAACCGAACGTAGGTCGGCAACCGTTCATCGTTGACGCCCTGGGAGACCCTCAGCGGTGTCCCGCTTAACTCCACCTCGCCGCTCAGTCGATCGAACGTTTCCCAGTCGAACCCCTCCTCGATCGGGCTCGTTGGCCGGCCGGCGGCCGCCTGGAACGCGGTTCGGACTTTCGTTCGCGGCGTGAGCCGGTAAGATGCCGCAGTAATTAGCGATCGCCTGCGCTCGAACCCAGGATTGTATGTCACGTGGCCGAACTGTCTCTCTACCCTGCTCCATTCGACGACCGCCTCGGCGTCGACTCGATCGCCTCGATAGAACAAGGCCGCACCCGCTCCGACCGCCCGTCCTTCCCCACGTTCGAATCCGGTGATCGCAAACGGTTGAGGGGTGGTCGGCGCCACGAGGACCAAGTCGTTCAGCCAGCGGACGTGTCCGTCTACCGTCAGAAGAAGGCGATCCGAAAGCCGCGCCTCCAACGCCCCCGTCAGTTGGTCGGAACGAGCCACAGGCACGTTGTCCGCGTCGGCCGTGACCAGCGGCTCGCCGCCAAAAGCGGCGACCAGGAGCGACTCCTCGTTGCGCAGCGACTGAACGTACTGATGGACCCGCGCGTATCCGCCGGAGAGCGTCACTCTCCCGTCGGGCCGGTAGTGAACCGAGAACCGGGGCTCGAGCGCGACACCGTGGCCGGCGGCGAAAACGGCGCGCATCCCGTTGTTGACGATCCAGTGGTCGCGCGCGATCCAGCGGTGCTCGAGATATGTCGATAGGAGCTTCTGATCCAATCGCAAATCGAGAGGATCACCGGCACCGGCCAAACTCAACGCCGTCTCGCTCGTCAATGGATCGGCCGCATACTTCGAGGACAGCGCCTCCACAGTGAACCCCGCACGCCCCACGGTCGCAGCCCTTGCCCAAGAGAAATCTCCCGCCGCCCCCCAGTGCTTGAGTCCGTTGACGGTCCGATAGCGGTCGGGGTTCGTGCCCCAGTGAATATCCGAGTTCGTCGTCGAGCGCCAGAACTGAAAACGAATCTCAGACGCTTCCTCCCGCGACCGGCTCCATGTGACGGCGTTGGTGGACGTCGACCACAAGACGCTGTTCCTCGCGGCTTGTTGTTCCTCCGAGATGAGACTCTCCTCGATCGCGTTTGCGAAGAGCCAGTTGTCCGACGTGAGGGAGACAACATCCAAGCGGCCCCCCAGAGCATCGATCGATGCCCTGCCCAGCAAGTCGTCAAATCCGCTGGTGCGACCCTTATCGAGGAACGGGCCGCGTCGGAAGAAGTCGTATCTCGTTCGACGACCGCCGATCAACACGCCACCGGTCGTCCCGGGCACCGGTGCATCGAAAGTCATCCTGAAATCTGCCAGGCCCGCACCGCCCTGGACACGCAACCCATTCTGACCTGGCGCAGGTGTCTCCACGTTCACCACACTCGATAGCCGGCCCCCGTACCGTGCCGGGAACACGCCGGTGTGGATCGCAACCTCCGACACCGCGTCGGGGCTGATCGCGGACGCAATCCCGCTCGTATGAAACGGGTTGTAGACCGGTGCACCGTCGAGCAGGACGAGGTTCTGGTCTGCCGAACCACCGCGCACGTGAAGCTGGGTCGGCGACTCTTCGGCCATATCGATGCCCGGGACGATCGACAGGATCTCGAACACGTCTGGCTGGCCTGCTAGCGGGTCGGACCACAGCACCTCCCCCGCCAACACCCTCGAACCGATCTCCGGTAATCCACCGGGCTCGAGCACTTCGGCGGAATCGAGCACCGACGCATATGCAAGAGCCGAGATCTCGGGAAATACGATAAAGCGCGTTCGCAATCGTACATCGAGGCTCAGCGAACCATCGTGGGGAACG
>CBDUCI010000248.1:0-2988 GCA_965365605.1 uncultured bacterium | reverse complement strand
GGCGATCACGGCGGTCGCGAAGAATGCCGAAGACAAGCGCCAGATCGAGCGCCGACAAACCCGCCTGCCGGATCTCGGAGATCGCAGCTTCAACCGCGCGAGCCGTGCCGGCCAGGCCAATTCCCGGGCCGAAGAGCGCCCGCACCTCGGGCTCCAGCTGGTCCAGGATCTCGGCCAGGAGGAATCTCGGAGCGGGGGGGTGGAGCAATCGTCCCGGGAGCGGGTGCTCACGGTAGGCGCGGGCGGTGAGCTCTCGTAGTGTCGTCGTGTCGTGCGTCCATGCGCTGCGCGATGCGAAACCGGAGCGTCTCTCGTGCGCAGCGAGAAGTTGATCGATACGCTGGTTGGCGACGCGGCGTGATGGAACGATCGTCAGCATCGCGCCGCCACGATGCCGGCGAGCTTTCGCTGAGCGGTGGGCAATGGCAATTCGGCCGATGCCCGTGACGAGCACCAGCGCGCCTCAGTCCAGCTTCCACCCGATAGGTCCGGGACCGTTTCGTCGCCAATCTGGAAACCGAACGCTCGATACTGGTGTTGTTGATGGGAGAACGTGTGCTCGATGCTGGCTAGCTCGTCGCCAGCGGGACAAAGCTTGAGTGTTGCATCTCCCAACAGCTCTCGTACGACCCGGCGGGCTGCTTCGACTGGGTCCTCGCCGCGATCCGTTTGGAGTCCTGGGTACTCCCACATCCCACCTAGCAAGCCGTCGTCTGGACGGCGAGTAAATAGAGCTTGACCGTTTGCGGAGACGATCACCGCGGTTCCAATCGTGTATCTAGGAATCGAGTTTCGCGGACGCGGCTCTGGCCGCAGCGCAACTGTTCCCCGCACATAGGATAGACACGCCGTCTGTAGCGGGCAGGTATCACAATCCGGAGAGCGCGGTTTGCAGACGCGCGCGCCGAGCTCCATCAGCGCCTGGTTGAAGTCACCCGGCCGGTCGCTGGGAACGAGCTTGCCGGCGAGTTCTCGGAGCTCGCTTGGACGTGGAGCCTCAAGGTCGTAGAGCCGCGACAGGACCCGTCGCGTGTTCCCGTCGACCGCCGGCTCGCGACGCCCAAAGGCGATCGAGGCGACTGCGCCGGCGGTGTACTCGCCGACCCCGGGGAGTTCACGCAGGGCTTTTGCTGTGTCGGGGATCTGGCCGTCGTGTCGATCGGCGATGATCATCGCCGATTGGCGAAGATTCCGGGCGCGCGAGTAGTAGCCGAGGCCGCTCCAAAGCGCGAGCACCTCTTCCTGATTCGATTCGGCAAGTGCCTCCACGGTGGGGAAGCGAGCCGTCCAGCGTTCGAAGTAGGGACCGACTGTTTCCGCCCGTGTCTGTTGCAGCATCACTTCCGAAACCAGAACTCGATATGGGTCGGTGTAATCACGCCAGGGGAGCGGTCGACGGTAGTGGTCGTACCAATTGAGGAGATATTGCCGAACCTTCTTCATGGCCGAGCAAGATCGAGCATTCAGCGATTAGCCTCAAGCGACCGACTAATAAATGATGAAGCTCGAGTTCTCCGATCGCGGGCGGATCGTCCACTCAACGACGTCACCAGAACGCAGCTGGAACGAATCGGTCTCGATCACTTCCGTCGAGCCGACAGGGTCAGCAATCAACGTGATCCACGCTGCGCGGGCGATGTCGGCTTCGATCGTAAAGCGTTGAATGCTGCCGGCGGTCACAAAGCCGAGCAGGTCACGGCTGCCGTCGCCGGTGACGTACACTCGGACATCCAAGTGGCCGTGGTTGACGATTACCGCTGATGAGACGGGTTGGCTGGCCTCCTGCGTGGACGCTTGCTCGGTGGTCGCGCAGGCGAGCAACACGAGCCAGGCGAGGGCCGCCCATGTGGGGAGTTTCACCTCAGAGCGAAAACGTGGTATCATAGGGATCCTTTTTCCAGGGCCAAGATCACTGACGAAGCAGGAGGTGTCCATGGAACGGCTACTTCGTTCGCACCTCGCCTTTCTCTCAATGTTGTTCCTCGCCTTGTTGGCGCCCGCCAACCTGATAGCCCAGCGCACGATATCAGGTACTGTCGTTGATCGCGACACGCGGGACCCGGTCCCGCTTGTTCTGATCGGGGTCGTCGGGACGACGATAGGGACGGTGGCAGAAGGCGATGGCCGGTTTGTGCTGACCGGCGTCCCAGACGGAACGGTGACGCTGCGGCTCCAGAGTCTCGGGCATAGAACCCTGGACATCCCGGTGCCGGCGAGCCAAAACGAGATCGAGATCGCGATGACGACCGACTACTTGAAGGCCGACGAAATTATCGTCACCGGTCGGGCGACGTCATTGGCGCGCCGCAATGCGGCCAACTCGGTGGCGACGGTAAACGCGGCCGAGATCGAACGCGTTCCGGCTCAATCGGTCGAGAAGCAGATCCAAGGCAAGGTCGCCGGGGCCGACATCCAGAAGAACTCCGGTGCACCCGGCGGTGGCATTCAGGTGAACCTGCGTGGCGTCTCGTCGATCAACGCCGCGTCGGAGCCTCTTTATGTCGTCGACGGGATCATCGTCTCCAACGTGGCGGTGGTGAACAACCAGGACGTTGTGTTGCAGTCGAGCGGTGGGTCGAACCCGTCGGTCCTGCAGCAGGACCAAGTCAACCGCATCTCCGACATCCCGCCCGAGGACATCGAGTCGATCGAGATCCTGAAGGGTGCATCGGCGTCGGCCATCTACGGCTCGAAGGCCTCCAACGGTGTGATCATCATCACGACCAAGCGAGGCCGGCCTGGTCCGCCGCGGGTCGACATCACGCAGCGGTTCGGCGTGTTCGACCTCTCGGAGAAGCTCGACTATCGCACGTTCCGAAACTCGACCGTTGATGAAGTGGTCGAAGTCTTTGGTGAGCTTGCGCGCGAGCCATTTCTCCAGGGCCAGTTCTTCGATCACGAGGAGCAGCTGGCGGGTCAGCACGATCTCTCCTCGGAGACGATCATCAGCGTCAGCGGTGGCGACGACAACGCGACGTACTATTCGTC
>CBDUCI010000247.1:0-2996 GCA_965365605.1 uncultured bacterium | reverse complement strand
GATGTCGAGTGTCGCCGGGTCGCCGGGCTCGGGCTGCAGGCTGAAGGGCGGGTACTCGTCCGTCACTAGCAGGAAGGCGTACGCCCCGACCCGCAAACCGTAACGCGCCACGCCGACCACGAAGTCGAACAGGCCCCGTGGATAGCGACCGGTGAATAGGATCGCGAACCAGGCGATGAGGACCGACACCAAAGCTGCAAGCCACAGGAAAACCAACACGATGACGTGCGGTATCGCGAGCAACCATTTGACGAGCGGCAACCACCGATTGAGATCGCGCTCGACATCGGGATAATCGATGTCGAGATGCACGCCTTGCTCCTCATCGGTAGACGGATACGTATCGGTCAGCAGGAAGAAGTACGACTCGACGCGAGCGGTGAAACGCAACAGTTCCACATTCCAGTCGAACCACCAGCGCGGGTACTTCTGCCGAAACAGGATCATCAGCAACGGCCCGGCAATCAGCAAACCACCACCAAGGCTCTTCGCCCCTTGCCCAGCCTCGGAGTTCATAGCGGCACCCGAAACCGTCGTCAGGACGATCGCGATCGGGATGATCATCGCTACTCGAAACACAGTCGTCAGCTGGTCGAGCTTCTCGGGATAGTCGACGTCGAAACGCACAGGGTAGTCGTCGTTCGTCATGGTGCTCTCCTCCGATCAAGAAGAACCGAGGACCGATCGCCGCTCAAGCGGCGTCGAACACAATCACCGACCGAATTCCGTCCTGGGCCTCCATCAACTCAAAGCCTTTATTCACTTGATCCAGAGTCAACCGATGTGACACAAACGGATCCAGATCGAGCTTGCCACTAAGATACAGGTCCACCAGCTGGGGTACGTGCGTCCGGCCGCGAGCACCGCCAAAGCTGCCGCCCTGAACCTTGCGCCCGGTGATCAGAAAGCGAGGGATGATCTCGAGCGCCTCGCCCTTGCCAGCGACACCCAAGACGGTGCAGGTCCCCCACCCCATGCGGGCTGCTTCGACCGCCTGACCCATAACCTTGACCAGCCCGGTGGCTTCGAACGTGTAGTCAGCGCCAAAACCATCGGTCAGCTCCAGAATGCGCTCCACCGGGTCCTGGTCGGCCACGATCGTGTGCGTGGCGCCGGCACCTCGCGCCAGCTCGAGACGTTTCTCCGACAAATCAACGGCGATGACTCGCCCCGCACCCTGCATCGCGCACCCCAGCACCGCTCCGAGTCCGACCATTCCACAGCCGAATACGGCACACGTGGACCCGGCCTCGACTTCGGTCTTCCAGAGTGCTGCCGCCAGCCCGGTGGTGGCTCCGCACGCCAGCATGCAAACCGTTTCGAGGCTTGCTGCAGGATCGATCTTGGCGAGCGCGATCTCCGGCATGACGGTGTACTCGGCGAACGTGCTGGTGCCCATGAAATGACGCATCGGCTCGCCGTCACGCGACAACCGCGGAGTACCATCGGGCAAATACCCCTTTCCCTGCTGCTCACGAATCGCCAAGCAGATGTTGGTCTTACCGCTTTTACAGTGGATGCATTCGCCACACTCGGGCGAAAACAGAGTGATCACGTGGTCACCCGGCTTGACGAGCGTCACTCCTTCCCCGACCTCGGCCACGACACCCGCGCCCTCATGTCCGAGCACACACGGAGTGTACCCACTGGGGTCGGCGCCACTGGCGGTATACAGGTCAGTATGGCATACACCGCAGGCGTGAACCTTGACCAGCACCTCCCCCGCCTTTGGAGGCGCAAGGTCGACGCTCTGAACAACCAGCGGCTGGCCGAACTCCTCGAGGACGGCGGCACGCATTTTCATTGATTGCCTCCCTGATGAACCGGTCGCGGCTTTTCGATCGATGTGATCTAGTTTAACCTCCCCACCTATGGGGTCCACGCAAGAGGAGGTGAAACGTTGAATCCAGCCAAGAGCGCCCTCCTGTGGGCATCGCAGAGCTCGCGCCTCAAGCGCACCGTGCCGCGGCTTCCACCGGTTCGCCGGGCGGTCCGGCGCTTTATGCCGGGGGAGGACGTAGAGTCGGCGCTCGCGGTCACAGAAAAGCTCTCCACGTTGGGGATGAGCACAATCATCACCCGGCTCGGCGAGAATCTGAACGATCTCAGCGAGGCGGACGCTGTTACGGCTCATTACTTGCGAGCGATCGATCGGATCGACGAGCGGGGACTCGAGACCGAGGTGTCGATCAAACTCACCCAGCTCGGACTCGATCTCGATCACGAGTACACGTACCAGAAGCTCGAGTCGCTCATCGAGCACGCCGGACAGAAAGACAACTGGGTGTGGATCGACATGGAGCTGAGCGACTACGTCGATGTCACCCTCGATCTGTATCGGCGCGCTCGCCAACGGTTCTCCAATATCGGGGTATGTCTGCAATCGTATCTCTACCGCACGGTTGACGATCTCGACGAGTTGATCCCGCTAAACCCGGCGATTCGGCTCGTCAAGGGAGCCTACATGGAGCCTAAAGAGGTTGCCTTCCCTAGAAAACAGGATGTCGACGACAACTTCATGAAGTGCGCCGAGATGATGTTGCCGCACATCGGCAATGGCCTTCGTGCCGCCTTTGGCACCCACGATGTGCCACTGCTCAGACAGATTGTCCGACAAGCGAACTCTGCTGAGATTCCCTCCGACGCCTACGAGATTCAGATGCTTTACGGGATCGGGATAAGTGATCAGCGCCAATTCGTCGCCGAACATCATAACGTTCGAGTCCTGATCAGCTACGGCCCTGACTGGTACCCTTGGTACATGCGTAGATTGGCCGAGCGACCCGCAAATGTCATGTTCGTGCTCAAAAACTTGTTCTAGGAGTTGTCGGAATGGCAGATCGCGCATTCATCACCGGAATCACCGGCCAAGACGGGTCATACCTCTCTGAGTTCCTTCTTGCTAAGGGATACGAGGTACACGGGCTCATCAGGCGTTCGTCCACGTTCGGAACCGAACGGATCGATCACATGTACCTCGATCCTCACATCGAGTC
>CBDUCI010000246.1:0-3036 GCA_965365605.1 uncultured bacterium | reverse complement strand
TCGGCTCCCGCCGTGCCCAGCCCCGCACGACGCGCCAGGCGCCGCGGTGGGCGTAACGCCCAGCCGGCTTTCGGCGGCTGCCGTGGAGCGACAGCTGCGGCTCGGGGAGCCGCCAATCGTGAGCCGGGTCGCCGATGAAGCGGTGTGGCTCGATGTTCGGACCCTGCTCCCGGGTGAAGCTGCGATTGTAGTTCAACGGTTAGATGAGATTCTAGGTGCAAGTGATAGTCAAACAAGGGGGTAGCGAGGTACGATTGTGATACGGAGCGTGTTTGCCCTGGTATGTGTCATAACGGCCTGGTCGGTTCCGGCATGCGGTCAGGAGCGGTTGCCAATCAATAAGATCCGGTTGCCGGCGGGGTTCCGGATCGAGGTGTTCGCGGCCGACGTACCGCACGCTCGCTCGATGACCTTAAGCCCCAACGGAGTCCTGTACGTGGGAACCCGTCGAGAGGGAGTTGTTTACGCGGTCGTTGACGCCAATGGCGACCATGTCGCCGATACGGTCCACACCATCGCCCGCGGACTCGAAATGCCAAACGGGGTAGCGTGGCAGTACGGCTCCCTGTACGTGGCCGAGGTCAGTCGCGTGCTGCGATTCGACAACATCGACGAACGGCTGACCGATGCACCGGACGCGATCATCGTGCGTGACGATTTTCCAACCGAGAAATACCACGGGTGGAAGTACATCCGTTTCGGGCCTGACGGTTTGCTCTATCTGAACGTTGGCGCACCGTGCAATACCTGCCTGTCCAAAGACTCACTCTTCGCGTCGATCACACGCATGAGTGTTACCGATCCCAGACGCGAAGTGTTCGCCCGCGGCGTTCGCAACTCGGTCGGGTTCGACTGGCACCCCGAGACGGGCGAGCTGTGGTTCAATGACAACGGTCGTGACAGGCTGGGCGACGACTTGCCACCGGACGAGCTCAATCGGGCTCCCGAGCCTGGCCTTCACTTCGGTTATCCGTTCTGTCACGGTGGCGACATCCCGGATCCTGAGTTCGGGGCACAACGGGACTGCGCCGAGTTCACACCTCCAGCGCAGAGGCTGGGCCCGCACGTCGCGCCGCTGGGAATGCGGTTCTACACAGGAGAGATGTTTCCCGACGAATATCAGAACGACATCTTCATCGCTGAGCACGGGTCTTGGAATCGAAGTCGAAAGATCGGCTACCGCATCACCCGCGTGCAGCTGGAACGCGGCCGCGTCGTGTCCTATGAGCCGTTCGCCGAGGGCTGGTTGGAAGGCGAAAGTGCCTGGGGTCGCCCGGTCGACGTTCTGATCATGCCCGACGGATCGCTGTTGGTGTCCGACGACGAGGCGGGAGCGATCTACCGGATCGTCTACGAAGGCTAACGAGCGACTGGCGTTGCTCGGTTTCGACCGAGCACCTACACTACCCGCCCCATGCGCTGGTCTCGTGCGCTCATCCCAACGCTCAAGGAGGATCCCGCCGATGCCGAGGTGGTAAGCCACCGCTTGATGGTCCGAGCGGGGCTGCTCCGGCCGGTGGCGCGGGGGGTGTACACCTACCTGCCGCTGCTGTTGCGCAGTATCCACAAGGTGTCGCAGATCATTCGTGAAGAGCTCGATCGTATGGGCGCTGTCGAGATGCTCCCGCCGATCCTCCATCCGGCCGAGCTGTGGAAAGAGACCGGTCGTTGGGATCTGTACGGGCCGCTGTTAATGCGGGTCACAGATCGACACGAGCGCGGGTACGCGCTGGGGCCAACCCACGAAGAGGTCGTGACCGATCTGATCCGACGGGAGATCCGATCATATCGGCAGCTGCCGCTGTCGGTGTATCAGATTCAAACCAAGTTCCGCGATGAGATCCGGCCCCGGTTCGGGGTGATGCGAGCACGCGAGTTCCTCATGAAAGACGCGTACTCATTTGACTCCGACGAAGCCTCGATGGCGAATACTTATCAGAAGTTCCATGACGCCTATTGTGCGATCTTCGACCGTTGCGGGTTGGCGTACCGAGCGGTGGAAGCTGAGGCTGGGGAGATCGGGGGCACGGTAAACCACGAGTTCATGGTTTTGGCGGGGACTGGGGAGAGCGCTGTTCTGTCGTGTGTTGCTTGTGGTTACGGCGCGGCGAGCGAGCGCGCCGAGAGCGCACCGCGAGACCATCAGGCGCCTGAGAGTCACGAGCCAAAGCCGCTTGAGGTCGTCGACACACCGGGTCAAACAACGGTCGATGACGTATCGAAATTCCTCGGAAAACCCACCGAGTTCTTCGTCAAGACGCTGCTCTTCGAAGCTGACAACAACACCGTCGCCGTGCTAGTGCGGGGCGATCGCGAGATCAACGAGGCCAAGCTGAGTCGGTTGCTAGCGGTCGAGCGGGTCGAGATGGCAGCGCCCGATCGCGTTGTGGAAGTGACCGGCGCCGAGGTGGGTTTCGCGGGTCCGCACACGCTGCCCGACACCGTTCGGATCATCGCCGATTACTCACTGGCGGGGCGCGGTGATCTGGTAGCCGGCGCCAACCAGACCGATCGCCACGTGACTGGACTTGAGATCGGCCGCGATGTCGAACCTCATGAGTGGGCCGACGTTTCCGTGACGATCGAGGGGGATCCCTGTCCGCAGTGCAATCAGTCCCTGAAAGAAACGCGGGGGATCGAGGTCGGGCACATCTTCCAGTTGGGAACCAAATACTCGGTCGCGATGGGCGCCACCTTCCTCGATGAGAGTGGCTCGCCGATGCCGTTCGAGATGGGCTGCTACGGGCTCGGAGTGACGCGCGTCATCGCTGCAGCGATCGAGCAGAACCACGACGATCGAGGCATTATCTGGCCGGTCGCGATCGCGCCGTACGAGGTCGAGGTGATCTCGCTCAACATGGACTCGGAGGTGGTTGTGGAGACGGCCGAGCAGATCTACGAAGCCTGTCAGGCCGCGCATCTCGAGACACTGCTCGATGATCGTCCGGACCGAGCCGGATCAAAATTCGCAGACGCCGACCTGATCGGGATTCCGTGGCGGGTCGTCGTTGGTGACCGCGGTGTCGAAGAGGGAGT
>CBDUCI010000245.1:0-3081 GCA_965365605.1 uncultured bacterium | reverse complement strand
GGGATCGAACAGCGTCGTGAACTCGACGTAGCGAGCCTGGCCGGTGGGACGGAACCGGTCGATCCAATTGGACAGCGAGAAGCCCAACCAGGGGATCACCATCGACCAACCCTCGACACACCTCAGCCGGTAGATCCGCTCTTCGTGAGTGTACGGGAAGATAAGTTCGTCGAGATCGTAGTTGGCTGGCTTCTCAACCAGCCCCTCGACCGAGATCGTCCAAGGCTTGGTAACGAGCTGGCCTGCGTTTCTGGCTGGATCCTCCTTGCCGGTACCAAACTCATAGAAGTTGTTGTACCCAGTTACCGCCTCATACGGCGTGAGCTCCTCTTCGTCCCGGAAACGTGGACGAGGTGTCATCCCGGTGACAATGGACGGCAGCGAAGCCCCAGCGACCGCGGCTGCACCGATCCCCGCGGCGACGCGCATAAACCCTCGTCGATCGAGATACACGCGCTCGTCGGTGATCTCGGATGATCGGATACCAGCTGGTTTTTGGATCAGCATACGCCCTCCTGCAATAGGGATACGCGCCAGCGGCCCAAAATGTTCGTTTTTTGACTTTTTTTCTAGGCTGGCAGGAGGAGTGCGGTGGCGTACATGACGAGCACCCCCACCGCCGCACCGGCCAGGACCTCGCTCCGCCACAGGGCGACCCCGCCGGTCTCGGTGCGGGTCACCAGGCGACCGACCTCGTACACGACCTGAAGGATGGCGCCTGTCCCCACTGCCAGCGCGAGCGCGCCCCAGAAGGGGCTGAACACAAGACCACCAATCCACGTCCCCAAGATCGCCGGTCCGCCCGCCAGCAGCGCCAGGCCACCGAAATGCGAGATCCGTGGCTCGCCTCGCAGCAGCGGCGCCGCGATCCCTATGCCCTCGGTGATGTTGTGGAGCGTAAACCCGACCACCAGGAAGGTGCCCAGCCCCACGGCACCGGTGGCTAGCGCCGCACCCACAGCGAGCCCCTCACCGAGATTATGGAGCCCGATGCCAAGCGCGATCAGCGTGGCGATCGCGAGCGGGCTCAACGTCCCGCTGCGAGCGCGCCGCCGGCCGGTCACGGCGAGCAACCCCAATACGGTGGCCAGCGTCACGATCCACACCAAGATCGAGGTCTCAAACACCTCGGGAACCTCGGACGCCAGCTCGAGCGCCTCGCTCAGTGTGTCGATCGCCAGGAACACCAACAAACCCACTGTGAGTGCCAACAGAAAATTGATCCCCTGAGATCCAAGCCTACGCAAGAAGGGGTGGGTGGCCAACCCGAGCGCCACCGGAACGACCCCGATGTAGAACCCCAACAGACCCAACCTCCAGAACCACCCTGCGGTCGCCTGGGGGGTCGGCATCGCGACCTGGATCTCCGCATCAAACGTTATGCCGGTGCTCGACACCAGCACGATCTCGTGCGCTTCGCCTTCGACCCACGGATACGGGACCTCGATCGTGGCCCGCCCCAACCGACCGATCGTGGCATCAGGTTGGATCTCGAACGCCCAGATCGCGTCGTCGATCATAAGCTGGCTCACCGTTACGGGATCGATTCCGCCGTTGACGAGCTTGAGCCTGATGAGCCCGGCTTGCGGCAGCTCGATCCGCTGGATCGTCAACTCCTCGATCGGTGGCGCGGCGCGTTCGAGCCCCACGTTTCGCCCCAGCAGGAAGGCCAGCAAACCGACCAGCAGCACGATCACCACCGCGCCGGCGATGAGACCCGCACTACGCGTCCGCGACATCGAACAACCCCATCCAGCCCAGCTCGGCGAACTCGCTCTGGTGGGCGTGAAACATGAATCGACCGGGATGTCTAAACTCAAGCTCGAGCACGTGGCGCTCACCCTGACAGAACATCAGCGTGTCGGTGAACTCATCCGGCTCGAGCGCGGTCCCGGTCCGGTAGACGTCAAAGAAGTTCGCGTGCACGTGGAGCGAATTGATCAAGTCGAACTCGAGCAAATTCACCACATAGAGTCGGACCCGCTCGCCAACAACGGCCGGCAGCGGATGGCGCATGTAATGGAAAGCCACGGTGTTGACCGCGTAGAACTCGTTCTCGGCATCGAAGTTGGTGTCGAACCCGTTCATCACCATCACATACTCCCGGGCCGGTTCGCGGCCGACCGCTGGGTCCACGATGAACGCGCCGTACAGCCCCTTGTGGATGTGACGTTTCAGCGGGGTCGTGTGGCAGTGGTACAAATGGAGCCCAAAAGGGTCGGCGTCGAACTCGTACACGAACTGCTGACCGGGATCGACGATCTCGAACACGCCGTCCATGTCGGCGGGATGAAAGCCGTGGAAATGGATCGTATGCGGATGACTCCCGCCATTGCGGAAATTCACACGGATGCGGTCGCCCTCGGTGCACCGAATCGTCGGTCCCGGAACGCGGCCATTGTAAGTCCAAGCCGGATACCACACCCCGGGGGCGATCTCGATCTCCTTGTCGATGGCCACGAAATCGTACTCTCGCAGGGTCTGGCCACTAGAGAGCCGTGACACTCGACCCGCGTCGAACTCGGTGGCAAACGCCGTCGGGTCGAGGCCTCCCGGCTGGATATCCTTGAACGGCCCGGTGCCACCGGCGCCATGCAGATCGGGCACCTCGGCTCGGGGCTGTAGCTGCTGGCCGGCCTTGCTCAAGGCGTTGCCGCCAAGAGCCGCTGCCCCGGCCAGTGCACCGCCCTTGAGCACCGTTCTTCGGCTCAGCCGGCGATCGGTTTGCTTGGAATCTCGCTCGCTCATCAGAATTAGTCTGGTCTAAATATCGGCTCGGGCCCGGTCCCCCGTCAACCGGTCGACAGGTGCGTACTAATCGCTAGCGATTATCGCCTAAAGTACGAAGGCGGCATTCTGCGCTCGAGGCCAGGAGGCCCATGGGGCTGCGTCAGCCGGCCGCGCCCCGATGCTGCTGCAAACTGCCCCGTGTGAGGGTCGGGCACCAACCCCTCCTCGGCCAACTCACGCTCCGGATCGCGCAGGAGCACGTATCCAAACACGAGAAGACCGAAGAACTTCGGATCCGGATACATCGTTATTGCGGTCAAGAATCCGTTCACCGCAACAAAAACCAAGTAT
>CBDUCI010000244.1:0-3133 GCA_965365605.1 uncultured bacterium | reverse complement strand
TCGCCTCGGCCTCCTTGCGATCGGTGATGTCCCGCAGGATTCCCTCGAGGGCGACCAGGTGGAAGCACGCCAGGGCGAGAGCGGGGAGATCGGCACCCAAATACGTCACGCCCCACCCCTCACCGGCAGCACACAAGGCTGCCTCCAGCGCACCGATCTCATGCACCTGACCGGCGGGCGTCGCGATCACGATTCGTTGATGGCCGTTCGCCGGACCGATACTGAGCGCTGCGTCAACCAAGACCTGTCGCACGATCACCGTGGCCAGGTGTTCGTGGGCGGGGTCGACCTGACCCTGGGCCCACATGTCGCCCAGCCGCCGCATCAAGGGACTCACGACTTCTTGAACCGCCTCGATAGCGCTCAGCCCGAGCAACGCGCGGTCGAGCGAGTGCCGCAGCTGCTTGGCGTCGGACCGCTCCACGGCGTCCAGGCACGCGCTAAGAATCCCGGCCGAGCCTTCGATAACACCGAGGTCGCCGCCAAGCGTGCGCGTCGTTTCGCGCCGATCCTCCTGCACGATCGCTTCGAGCTCGACGCGCTCGAGGGAGGCGACGTCACCGATCCGGCGGCCGCCCTCGACAGCCGCCTGAAGCAGCCTCAGCTGCTCGATGTCGTCGTCTGAGTAGCGGCGTTGACCCTTCTCGGTGCGCCCCGGCGCGACCGCCCCGTACCGAGACTCCCACACGCGCAGCAGACCGGGCGTGAGCCCGGCGCGGGCAGCGGCCACCCGGATCGGGTGACGCTTTTTCGTGTTTCCCGCTTCATCAATCATACCAACAGCTTAGCTGATTGTAGAAACGTTGTCAAGAATTTTGTTATACAAAGCTTGACAGAGCCCCCGTCTCATGGTAGTATTGCTTCAACAAATGTTAAACAACGACGTACGGACTGTAACAAACCTGAAGGGGGTTCAAGATGAAATCGATCGATATCGCCGCTGCGATTCTGCTAATCATCGGCGGCCTGAACTGGGGCCTCGTCGGTCTCTTCGGGTTCGACCTGGTCGCGGCGCTGCTCGGGCCCGCGAGCGGTGCGAGCCGTGCCATCTACTCGGTGGTCGGGCTGGCCGCGATTTACCAAGCCGGCACCCTGCCGGCAATTCAACGGCGCTGGAATGTCCAGCCCGCACTTTCTCGATAACCAACGAATACAAGAAGGAGAACGAACAATGCGTGCACCAAGGCTACTCACCGCAGCGCTCGCCATGGCGATCATGACGACGAGCGTTCTCGCTTGCGATGACGATGACGATGGCCCGGTTGGCGTCGTATCGGACCCCAGCATCGTTGAAGTCGCAGTCTCAGCCGGCGACTTCGAGACTCTCGTCGCTGCTGTTACGGCGGCTGGCTTGGTCGAAACCCTGAGCGGCCCGGGTCCTTTCACGGTCTTCGCGCCAACGGATGCAGCATTCGCCAAGCTCCCCGCGGGCACTGTGGAAGACTTGCTCAGGCCTGAGAACTTGGCACAGCTGCAGGAGATCCTGACGTACCACGTCGTCGCCGGTGAGGTGCGGGCCGCACAGGTCGTCCAGCTCAACGCGGCCACGACGATACAGGGCGACGACGTCTCGATCGCCGTGAACGATGGTGTCGTCTCGGTAAACGACGCGACCGTGCTGCAGACCGACATCGGAGCCAGCAACGGCGTGATCCACGTGATCGACACTGTGCTGCTTCCACCGGCACCGGCCGAGTAAGCGACCCCCCGGCCGGAAAGGGCGGGGCGCCCGGCTCGGAGGCGCTCCGCCTGTGCCGATTTGGCCTTTTTCAACCCGAAGCGAGTCACCTTATGTATCGACTTGACGCTGCCATACAAGAACACATCAGACCGCTGCTTCCCGGCGCGAGTTACCGCCTCGAAGCGGCGGTTTGGTTGCCGGCCCCGCGCGACGCGGTATTCGAGTTCTTTGGCGACCCGGCCAACCTCCAGCTCTTGACCCCGCCATGGCTCGACTTCTCCATCAAGACCGAGCTCAAGGCGATCGAGGTTGGATCGACGATCGAGTACCAACTCCGGGTGCACCGGGTGCCGGTGCATTGGGTGAGCGAGATCACCGTCTGGGATCCGCCGCGATCCTTCGTCGACGAGCAGATTACGGGTCCCTACCATCGTTGGGTGCACACCCATCTGTTCGAGGATACGGAAGGCGGCACTTCATGCGTGGACAGGGTAGAGTTCGCGGTACCCGGCGGCGAGCTGGTCGCTCGCAGGCTCGTGTTGCCGGACTTGAAACGGATCTTCGAACACCGCCAACGCCAGTTAACAAAACAGTTCCCGGGATCCGGTGAGCGACATCAGTCGACCGAGAGAACTCCAACCTTAGCGATATGGTCGAACCCATGAGACGCATCGCTGTCGCGGCCGCTTTGATGTTCTTCATAACAGCTAGCGCCTGGGCTCAGACGGATAGCACGCGAGTTCGATCCGTGGATCGAGTGGATCTGGAGCGTTACGCCGGATTGTGGTACGAGATCGCACACATTCCAAATCGGTTCCAACGAGACTGTGTGCTCGATACCACCGCGCGCTACGCGCTACGCGACGACGGCAAGATCGATGTCATAAATCAGTGCTACCGCGAGAACGGAAAGCGGAAGCGGGCCAAGGGCTTGGCGCGCATCGTGGAAGGCACTTCCAACAGTCAGTTGGAGGTGAGCTTTTTCAAGCTGCTCTTCTTCCGACCGGTCTGGGGTGACTACTGGATCCTGGGTCTCGACAGCGACTACCGGTGGGCGGTGATCGGGACACCGGACCGGAAGTACGGGTGGATCTTGAGCCGCGAGCCGGCACTCGAGCCGACGGACCGTGAACAGATCGACAGCATCCTTTGGGAACAAGGCTACGATCCCGAGAGCTTCAAGCCGACCACTCACTCACCAGCCTGACCCAAAATCGAAAACCCCCGGCCGCAATCGCGACCGGGGGCTCGAACCCTCTCGTTTTGGAACACCTCCGTGATCTCCCGGAGGGCTCTCTTAAACCGAATCGTGCCGCCTGAACGCCGAATGGTCAACTCTAGGTGCGACGCGATCGGCAGCGGGTCCCGGAGGACCTTACCTATCGTTTCGTCGACACTCCCTAGAAAGGAGGTGATCCAGCCGCAGGTTCCCCTACGGCTACCTTGTTACGA
>CBDUCI010000243.1:0-3142 GCA_965365605.1 uncultured bacterium | reverse complement strand
TGTTTCCCACTCATGGCAGAAGAGTGCACGTTCGACCACGAGAAGTTTCATAATCGGCATCGCAACCCCAAAACTATTGATCGCATTTCTTCGTTCGGGTACAGTGAGACATCCCCCGAGGAAAACTGCCTGTGGCGGCACCAAAACCGGACCAGGGAGAGTCGGGAAAACGGTCGCTGGAGGAAGAACCGGAGGGAGTAATGCGGGTAAGTCGATTCAATTGTAGGCGCGGACAAACGATGATCGAGTTCGCGATGGTCATCCCGATCGTAGCGCTCCTCTTCATGGGGATCTTCGATTTTTCGCGTTTCTTCTACACCCAGTTAACACTGCAGCACGCGATTCACGAGGCGGCGCGGTTCGCCGTCACTGGCGGGGCGCTCGATGACGCTCAAGGCAACAAGATGACGCGAGCCGAGTCGATTAGGAGCGTGATCACGAGAGAAGCGACCGCGCTCGACCTCGACGTCAATCGATTGGTCATCGATCCAGCGGATGGCGGCGGTCCAAGCGAAGTTGTGACCGTGACCGGCAATTTCGAGTTTCAGTTCGTAACCCCCGGCGTCAGCACGTTCTTCCCCAACGGCAAGTACGATTTCACCGTCGCAACGGCAATGAAAAACGAGCCGTTCTCGGGGGCACCATAATGACCAACGGGATGGGGAGGCCGTGCATGCGAGAAAAGAGCCCTTTTTGGCACCGAGTGATACGCAACGAGCGAGGAACCGTTTTGGCGTTCGTCGCCGTGAGCTTGGTCGGGCTACTCGGGATCGCCGGTTTAGCGCTCGACTCCGGGCGCGCCTACGTAAAGCGATCCGAGTTGGTGCGCGCAGTGGATGCCGCGGCGCTGGGAGGTGCTGCTGCGCTGCGCCAAAGTCAGGCCGACGCAGAACAACGGATCATATCACTCGCTAGAGCCAATGGCGTCGATCCGGCACTGCTCAACTACTCGTTTGGCGTCAACGCCACCGGTGAGAACACGGTGTCGGTCAGCGCCAGCGAAACCGTGCAGACGACGTTTATGCGCGTCCTCGGGCGTGACCAAGTCGGCGTGGCGGCAGCCGCAGAGGCGACCGTTCCGCCGCTCGACCTCGTGCTGGTATTGGATCAGTCGGGCTCGATCGCTCGCGAAGGCGCCTGGGACGACCTCCAGAACGCGGCCAAGGACTTTGTCGACAACTTCAGCGAGTCGATCGACCAAGTCGGGTTGGTCTCTTTCCAGCTTCGAGCCGGCCAGCACGTACCTCTCGGGCAGCCCTTCCGGAGCAACATCCGAGCAGCGATCGACGCCATGAGATCGGTCGGCGACACCAACACCGGTGAGGGATTGAGGCTCGGCAGGGAGACACTCATCAATGGTCCGACACGGAACGGTTCGGTTCGGGTGGTGGTGTTCTTCACCGACGGCCGGCCAACGGCCTTCCGCGGAATGGTCGGGGGTCAGGATCGTGCGATGGCGGTGTCGACTCGCATCACCGGTAATGTACGCGGCTATTTTGATAACCCCGATGCCTTGCCGCTGGACGCGCTGGCGCAAGCTGACGGGTGCCGGGGGGTGCCATCATGCTTCGGCATGAACGAGAAGACGGTCCGCGCGCGTGGCAAGTCCAACGGACGGCAAGAGGCAGATCGGATTCGGCAGAACAACATCTATCTTTTTACGATCGGTCTCGGTAACCCCAACAATCCGGACCCGATCCTGACCCCGGACATGGATTACCTGCGCGAGCTGGCGAACGAAGACGGCGTTTCCGATGCCAGCCAGCCGCAGGGTAGCGCGTACTTCGCACCCACGGCTGCGGAGCTCGACGACGTGTTCGACGCGGTGGCCCAAGACATCTTGGTCCGGCTAACAAAGTAACCTAGGTTCCCCCTCTTCTCCCTCAGGCGCGGTCGGTCCTTCGGGACTAGCCGCGCCGCCCTCGTTAGTCCTCAGCATGTTTGGCCTGCCACACGAACGTCATCGTGCAAGAACCGTCTTCCTGCGGGGTCGTTTCCAGGTGAGACATCCCGACCTTGAGGAGCACACGGTGTGAGGCCTCATTCTCGGGCGCAGTGGTGGCGATGACCTTCTGCAATCCGAGGTGTCTTGCTGCGTGCGCCAACATCCCCTCAACCGCTTCGGTAGCCAAGCCCTGCCCCCAGTACTCCTGAAGGAGAGCGTATTTGATCTCGGGCTCGAGCTGGCCACCTGGGTGCACGATCCCGCAAAACCCTACCACCGAACCCGACTGTTTGAGCACCAGAGCCGACATGCCGTAGCCACGCGTGGCGTAGTTCTCCTTTGTCACTTCGATCCATCGCTGGCAACCCTCCCGGTCGCGCGGCTGACCGTCGTCGACCCACCGCATCGCCTCGGCGTCTCCGTATACGGCGTGCATCGCGGCAACATCTTCGTCGGTGATGTGGCGCACGAGCAGATGCTCGGTGTGATAGATCGCTTTTGGGTCATTCACAGCTGAAGTACCCCCAGGCACGCAAACCGGGCCGCGAACCGATCGTCGGCCACTCGCCGATATCCTCGTGTGTCCTCATCTCGGGGACGCGCACAGTGCTCCGTAGCTCGTTGTAACGCAATCTAGTAGCTGGCCCTCGTTTGGTTCGGCCCAGGCGTTGCCCATGGGTCGCACGAAACTCGTAAAACGAGCCCGAGCGGAGGGGAGGAGCGGTTCCAGAATGAAAACAGCAACACTAGTCGTGGTGGGAACACTGATCATCGGCACAGCGTGTGACGAGGCTGCTACCGGTCCTGACATGGGTCGCGGTCGCGAAGCGACTCGACGCAGTGTCGCCGTGGTCCCACCCGAGTCACAACTGTCGAACACAGTCGACACCGACAGGGACGGCCTACCAGACACCGAGGAAGAGATCCTGCTGCGACAGTTCCGGCCGTACTGGTACTTCGATGGACAGGAATTCATCTTTCCGATCTCGATCGCCCAGTGGGGCCTTGCGACCGGTTCCATATCGCAGGGAAGCTCGAGGATTCCTTATGACAACCTCTACACGCTCAAAAACGCGGCGCTTTCGCTCAGCGGAGGCGTCATGAAACCGACGGAATTCTTCATCGTCGGCAACCGTGAGGACAACGCGCCGGTCTACGTGGATGCGGTGCCGATGCCCGCGAGCTTTTCGGTCGGCG
>CBDUCI010000242.1:0-3152 GCA_965365605.1 uncultured bacterium | reverse complement strand
CGGTCGAAGTTGCGTTCGATCGTCTCGAGGCCGTGACCCAGCGCCACCGGGTCGCTGTCGACCAACACGACGTCGTGACCGTGCTGAGCGAACACGTGACCGATGCCATTACCCATGGTACCGGCTCCAATGATGGCAACGTTCTCGATCGTCACAACCGCTCGACCTCCATCGCAACGGCGTTTCCACCACCCAGGCAAAGTGTTGCCAATCCGCGTGTTAGACCTCTCTCCTTCAACGCATAGATGAGCGTCGTGAGGACCCTTGCGCCACTCGCCCCGATCGGGTGGCCGAGAGCCACGGCACCGCCGTGGACGTTGACTCGCTCCCAATCCCAACCGAGCTCGTGACCATCCGCTAGCGCCTGCACGGCGAAAGCTTCGTTGGCCTCGATCAACTCGTAGTCGTCGATCGAGCGGCTGGTCCTCTGCATCAGTTTTCTCACCGCGAAGATCGGCGCGTAAAACAGCATCTCGGGTTCGGTGCCGGCGGCGGCGTAATCGACGACTCGCGCCAACGGCTCAAGCCCGTCCGCGTTCGCCTTGTCCTCGCTCACTACGACCAAGGCACTCGCGCCGTCGTTCAATCCCGGCGCGTTGCCTGCGGTTACCGTTCCATCACGAGCGAATGCTGGTTTCAACCGCCCCAACGCTTCGATGCTCGTTTCTTTCCGGGGACACTCGTCTGTGTCGACCGTCACGGCGCCCTTTCGGCTCTCGATTTCCACGCCGACGATCTCGGCGTCAAACTTGCCACCTTCGATCGCCGCAACCGCCTTCTGATGACTTTCGAGCGCAAAACCGTCCTGCTGTTCCCGCGTGATGCTCGACTTCTCCGCAGTCAGTTCGGCGTGTTTCCCCATGTGCACTCCCGCGAACGAGCACCACAACCCATCGCTGATCATCGCATCGACCAACTTTTGATCTCCGAACTTCATCCCTTGCCGCGCACCCTGGACCAGGAAAGGCGCGTTCGACATCGACTCTTGTCCACCAGCCACGACACAGTGTTGGTCGCCGGCACGAATTGACTGAGCGGCCAACATCACCGCCTTCAATCCCGAGCCACAGACCTTGTTGATCGTCATCGCCGGTACCGTATCCGGCACACCACCGTGGTGCGCGGCTTGACGCGCTGGGGCTTGCCCGCTCCCGGCCTGAACCACTTGCCCCATGATTACTTCGTCGATCGTTTCGAGGTCGACGCCTGAACGGCCGACGGCCTCCCGTACTACCACCGCACCTAGCTCGGGAGCGGTTTTGGGAGACAACGCGCCCAAGAACCTTCCGATCGGCGTTCGACATGCACTCGCGATCAACGCTGTTTGACCGTCTTGATACATATCATGCCCCTTTCAGCGATTTTCGCATCGGGACGATCCGGCGCCACCCCGCGCGTAGTATCTCGCGCTGTAGCCGGCGACGAAGCGTCAGGTATGATTGGTTTCCCATGACCAAATCGGCGAGAACGGTACGAATACCACTACTCTGCGCACCAAATCGAATCACGCGCTCTACAAAACCAGGCTGATAGAAACGGTGAACGAGCCGACTCGCCTTCTCGAGCTCAGCCCCGAATTCGGCCCGCCACACACGATCGTACTCTTCTGGGGCACCGGCTTTGATCGCGCGAGTCAACGCCCTCGCCGAGCGCAGCGCGTAGAAGATCCCCTCGCCCGTAATCGCATCCACGAACCCCCCGGCATCCCCGACGAGCGCCCAATTCTCTCCTCCGCGAGCAACCCGCCAACACTTTGAGTCGATGATCGTCGGGATAAACGCACCGTATCCCTTCCCAGACGCCGGATCGAGTTCCGGGAAGTACTTCTGCAACAGGTCCAACAAGCACTCTCGCGTCTCGCGCCCCTGCGCGGCGGTCCCCTCTCCACCCCACAGACACAACCCAACGGACAAGTGATCCTGCCGTGGAAAGAACCACAGGTAACCGCGCGAGTCTCCAAAGAACTTCGTCTCGATACGATCCAACCGCGCCGGGATCAGAAAACCGCTGGCGATCGAGGTCTGAAAGCCAGGGAAGTCGGGAACCAACGTGTCGCGCGTGAGGCTCACCGCACCATCAGCCCCGACGAGGAAATCGAACCGATGCTCCTCGTCCTGAGCCATCAACCGCCACCCGTCACCCGTCCGCTCAATCGCCTGCACTTTTCGGCGTACGCGTGATGCTCCGGCTTCGACGGCGCGTGCACGGATCGTCTCGTCGAACGTCTTTCTTTCGAAGATCAGCGTGTCGCGGGGGCACGTGAACTCGATTTCCCGATCGGTCGGAGACAGAAACCGAAACTCATGTACCCGGCGGGCGAGAGGCGCCATCTCCTCGATCCATGGGAACTCCGACTGAGCCTTCACGGTTATCCCACCGCCGCACGGCTTCTCCCATGGCGCGCGATGATCAAAGAAAATCACTTGATGTCCCTGATTGGCAGCCTGCCAGGCTGTATAAGCGCCAGCCGGACCGGCGCCGACTATACCGATCCTCAGCCGCTCCATGGATCACGCTCTGGGTCACGCTCGAACCGGCCACGCTTGTCGCGGCGCAAATACGCCAACGGATGATCAGCGTCGTGCACGAAAGCGCACAGCCAACCGTCATCGCACGCCCGAGGTAGAACGCGCTGCTTGGTCTCGAGCGTGGTGACCGGATAGAGGTCGTAAGCCATGATGTACGGATTCGGCAGGTGATGGGTCGTCGGCACGAGATCACCAAGGAACACCAGCTTGCACCCTTCCCCGTCGTCGATTGCGATCGAGCAGTGATGCATCGTATGGCCCGGTGTTTCGAGCACCGTCACCGCTCCAGCGGTCGTCCCCTCCTCGACCCACTCGACCACACCGTGCTGCTTAAGTGGCGCGAAGTTTCGGTCAATGTACGACGCCGCGTTGCGCTCGTTGGCGTTCAGTGCCGCCTCGAACTCACCAGGATGTATGTGGTACACCGCCTTTGGAAACGTTGGCACGGCTGTCTCGCCATCCTCGGCCCAGGTAGTCGCCCCACCGGCGTGATCGAAGTGCAAGTGCGTCAGGAAGACCCGATCGATCGTTTCTGGAGGGGCGCCCGCCGCTTCGAGCCGAGCCACCAAGCCACCATCACGCTCGAGACCGTATATCGACTGAAACTTGGCGTCGTCCTTGCCC
>CBDUCI010000241.1:0-3167 GCA_965365605.1 uncultured bacterium | reverse complement strand
ATCACCCGCGTGTGACCCTCGACGCCAGACGTGTTACGTTGTTTGGATGCTGCGGCATCGAAATCTCCTGCTCGGCCTGTGTCTCACTATCGTTCTCGGCGCGTGTCAACGCGAAGTACCGAGCGAAGATACCACCGCCGATCCAGACTCCGCTGCGATGGCCGACTCATCGGCAGCCGATCACGTGCACGATGACGAGATTCCAGGCCGCGCCACCGAGTTGGCCCGCGACGCCGGTTCGAAGCCGCAAGAGGTCATGGATTTCATGGGCGTCGGTAGAGGCGATGTGGTGGCCGACATCCTCGCCGGGGGCGGGTATTACACATACCTATTGCGGGAGCGAGTCGGGCCGACCGGACAGGTATTCGCCCAAGGGTACAGCCCGGCCTTGGCGGCGCGCGTGGACCGCGGTGACCTGGCCCAGGCCGGTAACATCATGTTGGTAGACTCGCTCAGCCAACTACCTGACGGGGCGCTGGACGTGGTGCTCATCGTACGAGCGTTCCACTTGTTTCCCGACCCAGACATCGCCCTGGGCCATCTCTTGCGCGCGCTAAAACCCGGCGGCGAGGTGGGTGTCGTCGAAGTGCGGCTCGGTCAAAAGTATGGACACGACATGCAAACGCATCGTATGGGCGAGCAAACCGTGATCGACGAGTTTCAATCGGCGGGGTTCGAGTTCATATCGAACAGCACGATCCTGCGCAACTCGTCGGATGACCATACCGAGTTTTGGGAGGGTCGGCGGCACCTCACCGATCGGATGCTATTGAAGTTTGCCCGACCGGGAGAACCAGCTCCTGCTACTCCACCCACCGCGTCAGCGGGTCCTTAAGCTCCATCATCATTCCGGAGTATCTCTTCGATCTCGGCGGAGTGCCGGCTGACAAACGCTCCGTAATAGTTGACGTGTGGCTCGACCGGAGGTTCGTTGCGCGTCCGTCGAGCAGCGTTCTCACTGGACAGCCGGCGAGCGCGAACGGTAGGGGCGCCAAGGTGGTAGAGCGTCGCTAGCACGCCTGGGCTTGTCGAAATGTCCATCCCCGCTTCGCCGTAGGCGCGCTGCGCCTCGGCTAAAAGAGCGGCTGCATACTCGAGATTGCCCCGCGTAGACGTGACCGCCTCAAGGACGTCCTTGGCTCCACGTTGAGGTCGATCGAGCCGCTTAGCGATCATCGGTTCGTATTGGACAGCAAGCCGAAACGAAACCTGGGCTGGGCCCAGAGTCCAGAGATACGGATTGCGTACCACACCTCCCCGCCGGCCATCCATCTCCCCGCGTCTGAACGCAGCTTCCTGATCGCTAACCCACTGTTCGAGGTCCTGTTCGCGCAGCGAGCCAAAGATGGCTCCAAAAAGCTCCTCGCCGATCGCATCAACACGACCCACCAGCAACGTCTTCTCAGCTGCGACAATGCCCCCCAACGCCACCGGCGAGATGCCGAATAGATCCGCGATCCGGAGAATGATTCGCCGCTCGGTCTCGAGCCAAGCCCGGGCGCCATCGGAAAGCGGCGTATCGGCGCGACGCCGATCGTCTTCGGACAGCAGGTCCCAACCCGGCGCCGAACTCACGACGACCGACGCCCCCATGTCTTGTGCCGGACTCCCTGTTACGGCCTCGGTCAGCGACTCGACTCCGGACGACGCATTCCGATTGGACCACCACAACCGAAGCGACAGGCCACTAACAACAACCACCAATAACAGCAACCATCCGCGACCGATCTTGAAACTCAACGGTTACCTGCCAGTCGCCTCAGACGGGTCAGGTTGCGCTCGTCCATGACATCGTCCTTCGGCGTTTCTATTACCTTAGCCACCGATGCTAAACGGGGATCTCGCATGATTGTCTTGAAACCGGCCTCCCCGATCTCCCCCTCGCCGATGTGAGCGTGCCGGTCAACCCGGCTTCCCAACGGCTTGACCGAATCGTTCAGATGCAGCACGCGTAAGTTCTCCAAACCGAGAATGGCATCAAACTCGGCCAGCGTCTTTTTGCACCCGGTAGCCGTCGAGATATCGTAGCCGGCGGCGAACACGTGGCACGTATCGAGACAGATCCCGACCCGAGAAACGTTCTCAACCCCTTCGACGATCCGCGCTAGCTGCTCGAACCGGTAACCAACGTTCGCCCCTTGCCCCGCAGTGGTCTCGAGCAGCACCTGCGTACTGTCAGCCGCGACGCGATCGAATGTCTCGTTTAGTGATTCGGCCACCCGGTCGAGCACCGCGTGCTCGTCGGGATCGTTGTCTCCTACCGGGTGCATGACCAGAAACTGCAAACCGAGTCGCTGGCACGTATCCAACTCATTAGCAAACGCTTGACGTGATTTTTCCAGAATCGTCTTATCGCGAGTTCCGAGACGCGTCAGGTAGATGTCGTGAGCCAAACAAACCTCACACTTGGAACCCGACCACGCCGAACGAAAACACGTGACATCTTCATCCGAGAGCTTTCGTCCACGCCACTGCCTAGGACTCGAGGTGAAGATCTGGATCACCGTGCAATCGAGCGCGTCTCCACGGTCAAACGCAGTATGAAGCCCCCCTGCCGTTGACATGTGTGCCCCGAGCAACATCGCGATCAACGTAGAGGCCATGGTTGGCTGTGCGCCACCTGCTACTTAGTCTTACTCCTATGAATGGATGGGAGTCCATCATTTCGGCGTTTATGTCTTTGCGCGCACACAAGCTGCGTTCGTTTCTGACGTTGCTTGGAATCATTGTCGCGGTGACCTCGATAATCGCGGTCGTAACCGTGATAAACGGCCTCAACTCAAAGGTCACCGACCTGGTTACCGGTCGTGGTGCGGATGTGTTCATCCTCGACAGGATGGGAACCAGCGATGTCTTCGACTGGCGGTCGATCATCGAAGCCCAGCGGCGACCCGAGCTGACCAACGAGGATGCTCTCGCATTGAGCGAGCAGGGTGAGAACCTCTTGTACGTCGCAGCCGATGTGTACCGCCGGGACAAGATCTGGGGCGGCAATCGCTCAGTCGATGACATGATGGTCCGGGGGGTGGGCACAGAGTTCCCATTCCTGTCGACGTTTGAAATCGAGCGTGGCCGACATCTGGCGCCGCTGGAGATAGAGAGATCGCGTCCGGTCGTTGTGATCGGTCACGAGGTGGCCGAGGAGCTCTTCCCCACGAGTGACCCGC
>CBDUCI010000240.1:0-3177 GCA_965365605.1 uncultured bacterium | reverse complement strand
GGCACGATGCATCCCATGTGCGACAGGTTGAACAACGTGTTCGCGGCTGCATCGTGGGCCCCGTCCTCGTTTCCGGTTACCACCACACCCGCGATCTTGTTGTACAGTGGGAACTGACCTGTCTCTGGATCCCCCTCGTCGTAGGTGCCGTCGAGCCGCTCGATTACGAGTTGGGCGACCGCCGACCGCACACCAAACCAGATCGGGGTGCCGATGATGATGATGTCGGCCTCTCGAAGCTTGGCCAGGATCCTCGGCCATTCGTCGCCCTCGCCCTCATCTGAGGAGACACCGAACGGAATGTTGTAGTCGACGATTCGAATGACTTCGGACTCGACGCCCAAGGGCCTCATCAACTCGGTCACCTTGTCGATCAGTGCTCGGGTGTTCGAAACAGCGGGTGACTTCTTGAGCGTGCAATTCAAGATGACTGCTTTCAGATCCATGTGCGTCCCCCTCCGTTTCGTTCCATCCAAGCAAAGGCTCGCTCGAGCTCTTCACGACCATTGGTTTCGACAATATCACCGTGGCCTACGATAACGCGCTCGAAATTCCATTCGAGAATACGCCCCAACGACGCACGCGCGGCGTGGTGCTCGGACATGGCGCGACGCATCGTCCGGCTAACGGCGAGGCGATTGTAAACCCCGAGCGCCCGAGCGGCGAGTCGCGTGAAGAATGGGCGGCTGGGCGGCAAGTTGAAACAAAGGTCGGTGAGGATCAGAGTCCGGCTCGCGCGGTGAAAAAAGACGATCTCGGTCGAGAGCCGGTTCCCGTGAAACGCGGTTTGATCGAGATCCATCCCCCAACCCGGATCGGGTTCGTCGTTCAAAATTCCGGAAAATGACAGGTCCCTCCGCCGCTCTGGCAGTCCGGGTGAGGCGAACAACTCGGCTTCTGGATACGCCGTTCGATAGTGCTCTATGTACTTGTGGTGAAAGCGGTTAGGAGACACGACGAAGCGCACCGGTCCGATCGCATCGAGCTTTTCGCGAAGCTTCGGGGTCAGATGTGCGACCGAATGGAGCCAAAGCTCGCCGCTGCTCAACAGCACCACCGTCATGCGTCGACCGAGGTCGATGCCTGCGATCTTCAACGAGTGTTCGGCGACCCACAGCCGTTCGTCCAGTTTTCGGAACGTGACGCGTACATCCTTCATGGTTGCTTCAGTTGCCTTGCGTTTTGGACACGAATGTTGTACGAAAAAGTGACCGGAGCGGATATCGCTGGTTCGCTCGCCCCCGTTGAAGAACGCTGCAGGTTACTCAAGACGACCCTTTTCGGAGAACTACGAGATGGCAAAAGCAAAGACCAAGCGTAAGCCGAACCCGGCGTTCATGAAACCGATGAAGCCTGATGCTGCCCTCGCGAAAGTGGTTGGTGCCGAGCCTAAACCGCGCACCGAAGTGACGAAGAAACTCTGGGATTACATCAAGAAGAACAACCTTCAGAACCCAAAGAACAAGAGGAATATCGTCGCCGACGCCAATCTGAGGGCGGTGTTCGACGGCAAGGCCGAGGTCAGCATGTTCGAGATGACGAAGCTCGTCAACGGGCATATGAGCGAGGCCTGAACAAACAGACACAGGAACCGTTCTTTGGTGAGACCCGCCGGTGCTCCGGCGGGTCTCTCGCTTTATTGCACCGAACTGTCCCCCGGCCACGCGTTGTCCGCCCGGTCGACGTCTGGAAAGTCGAACTCTGGGTCCAGTTCGATCGTCGTAATCGGAGCCCCGGGCCGTGTCTCGACAAATGCGCGAACCGCCCCTCCGAGCCAAATATCGACCGGGACTTCGTGGCGTTCGGTCGACCCATCCTCACGTGTGATGAAAACGTCGACCGGCATCGGAACTAGACCCTCATCGATGATCTCGATCTCAGCTCGACCTTCATCGAGGAGCCGTACTTCACCAATGGCATGATCGAGGGTCCACGTTTCTTGGTACCACGCCGACCAAAACCAATCGAGATCGCGGCCGGAAACATCTTCGAACGTGTTGAAAAAGTCCCACGGGTAGGGATGCTTGAACGCCCATCGATCCCAGAACTCATGGTACGCTTTGATGAACGTTTCCTCACCGAGAACACCTCGCAGCGCGAGAAGGACCGTTGACGGCTTCTCGTACGACGCCACGCCGTACGCCCCGGGATAGTGGAAATCCGACCAGCGCAGGATCTCGCCCTCGCCCCCCCGCAGAGCGAGCTCGACGTACTCTTCACGATCTTCACGATTGTGATCGACACCGGGGAAGAAATCTTCACGCGCCCGGTTCTCGTTGAACGTCGTCGTTCCTTCATCGAGCCAGGCGTATCGACGTTCGTTGTTTGACGCGATCATCGGAATCCACATGTGGGCGAGCTCGTGCGCGACCACCATGTACAATCGCTCCTGCCCGCGCTCGTTGTAGTCGCCAATCAAAGTCATCATCGGGAACTCCATCCCACCGCTGATGATCCCACCGCCTTCGACGGCTGTCATGTGGGGCCATGGGTAAGAGAATCCGGTGATCTTCGACAGAGTGGCGATCGAGTGCTGCGAGTACCGAGCGGCCTCTTTCCAGAACGGGGCGCTATTCCGGTAGAGAGAGTTGATAAGTGCATAGTCGATCGACCCGTCGCCGTCGCGATCACCAACCGGGGTACGAGTCGCATCCCAGTTTGAGGCGCGGGTAACACTGGCCGAAACATCGTGAACGGAGTCAGCCACGAAGTGCCAACGGATCGACGCGCCGGCGTCCGCCGACGTCGAACCCCGGCCGAACTCGGCGGGCGTAACGATCGGCACGATGTCATCGCTGTTCACCGCGGTCGCCAACCGCTCGCGAACCGTTGCGGAGAGCGTCCGTTCGGGGTTTTGCAACTCACCCGTAGCGACGATCAACCAGTCCGAGGGCGCCTCGATCTCGATGTCGTAACGCGCAAACCCAGCGTAGAACTCGGCGTTTCCGGTGAACAGGTCGAAGTGCCAACCCGCCACATCGTCGTACACCGCCATCTGCGGGTACCAGTAGGCCAGGAAGTAAAAGTCGTCGCCGCTGTACCCCATGCGGTTTCCGGCACCGGCTTGCGGGACGAACGGGAAGCGCGTGAGGTGCTTGTCTCGGGTGTATCCACCATCAGGTCACCAGCGCCTGAAGCGCAGCCGGCAGTTGCTCGACCAGGTCCGTGGCGATCAGA
>CBDUCI010000239.1:0-3191 GCA_965365605.1 uncultured bacterium | reverse complement strand
CAGTACGATCGTGATCAACACGCGCATCGCCCTAGCGCCAAGCAATAGCGTCTCGACGATCTGGCTCTTGGGCACCAGCTCGAGGTTTTGGATCCGCAACGATGGGAGACGCTCCGGGCCGCGATCGCGAATCGTCCGGTAGAGGCGGCGGAAGAAGCGCTGCAGGAACCGGAGCAAGAAAACGAGGATCGCCGTCGCCAGTGCGGTCAGCGCCACACCCATCAGAATCGCCCGCCAGTTGGTAGCGATCGCCTGCTCGCGGAGCGCCTGGTCGACGATGCGTGCGTACCGTTCGGCGGCTTCCTGACGCGTCAGACCGACTGCGGCCGCATCCCCGGCGGTGACCGTCATGACGACCAGATCACCGATCATGAGATCCGAAGTCTTCTCCCCGTGGAAGACGGAGATCTCACCTGGTCGACGCACGGGATCGCGGGTCAGGCTCCGGAAGCGGCTCTCGAGGGCGCGCACGCGTGCCGCGGGCGGAAACGGGCCGATCCGCTCGGCGATATAGAACAGCGTGTCCCCAGCCACCACGACCGGGACGCGATCCGCAGCTTTGGGGCCTAGCGTATCGGCGGCCGTACGGAGCGTATCGGTCGCCACGCTCGATTCTGGGGCCAAGCTGTCCGGCGTGTCTTGGGCGACCGCCTGATCCGGTGCCCATGCGACCAGCGCGACCGCAAGAAGCAGCTTTCTACCGCGGTTGAGCGCAGCGATCATTCTCGCTCTTCGTCCTTTGTGAAAGGGTTGGGCCCTTGGTAGTAGATGCGACCGCGCAATATCTCCGGAAGATGTTCCTGCTCGACGACCGCGCCTTCGTAATCGTGCGCGTAACGGTACCCCGCACCGTAACCGAGGTCCTTCATGAGCTGGGTCGGGGCGTTCCGCAAGTGGAGCGGAACGGGTTCGCGCTCTGTCTCACGCGCGTCGACGGCGGCCTGTTGATACCCGCGGTAGACGGCGTTCGACTTGGGAGCGGTGGCCAGATAGACGGTCGCTTGGGCCAACGCCAACGCGCCCTCGGGCATCCCGATGAAGTGGACCGCCTGCTGAGCGGCGACCGCCTGTGGCAGCGCGTTCGGATCCGCCAAACCGACGTCTTCGGAGGCGAAGCGCACCAGCCGTCGTGCGATGTACAGCGGGTCCTCGCCCGCCTCCAGCATTCGCGCCAGCCAATACAACCCCGCATGCGGATCGGAATCACGGAGCGACTTGTGGAGCGCCGAGATGATGTTGTAGTGCTCTTCACCCGCCTTGTCGTAGCGCAGCGCCTTCTTCTGCAGCGCGGCTTCGACCTGGTCGCGGGTGATCGTCGCGCCGTCGGCCGCCAGCGACGCCGCCAGCTCGAGCGTCGACAGCGCCACCCGGGCATCGCCCTGGGCAGACTCGCAGACGAACTCGCGGGCGTCTTCGTCGAGCGTCAAGCCGCGATCGGCGAGACCGACTTCGGAATCGTCCATCGCGCGATCGACCAACACGGTGATCTGTTCCGGCGTCAGCGACTCGAGCGTGTAGACCCGGAGTCGCGACAAGAGCGCGGCGTTGATCTCGAACGACGGGTTCTCCGTGGTGGCGCCGATCAAGGTGACGACGCCCTTCTCGACGTGCGGCAGAAACGCGTCTTGCTGTGCCTTGTTGAAGCGATGGATCTCGTCGCAGAAGAGGATCGTGCGTTGACCGGTGCCGATCGTCTCGCGAGCCTGGGCGACGATCCGCTTGACGTCGGCGACCCCCATCGTGACCGCGCTGAACCACACGAACCGCGACCCGGTGGCCTCGGCGATGATCCACGCCAGCGTCGTCTTTCCGGTACCCGGCGGACCCCAGAAGACGAGCGAATGGATCTCGTCGGCCTCGATCATCCGGCGCAACACCGCGCCCGGCCCGACCAGGTGGTCCTGGCCGACGAACTCGTCCAACGATCTGGGGCGCAGTCGATCCGCCAGCGGCGCGGCGGCATCCAACCGTTCGCCAGCCAGCTGCTCGAAGAGGTCCATTAACTGGCCCGCGCCGTCTCCCTCGTCTGGGGGTCGGGTTGGCCACCGGCGAGAACGATGGTGCGATCGAGAAGGTCGGCCAGAGTCTGGGCTGTCACGCCACCGACGTCGCGATTGAGATCGTAGCGGGTCAGACCCAGGCACCGAATCGGTTGGTCTCCGACCGCTTTCTCGATCGCCGCCACGACCTCGAAAGGCGCGAGCGGGCCCTCCACCGTCTCGTCGGCTGCCGGTACGCCCTCCGGCTCGAGCACCGTGGTGTCGATGTGCACGTACCAACCGTCGACGTCGGTATCGGCCACGGCTGCGGGCAGGCCGGACAACGTGCCGGGGCCGATGACGCGGATCCCGTCGTCGTCCAATGCTCGGGACTGGTCGGCGTCCAGCCTTTGTCCGCCGACCACGATCACGTTCCGTCCCGAGAGCTTGCACGGTTTGGCGGCCATGCTGTCGCGCTGTTGGCGACCGGTCATCATCGCCAGCGTCGTCCGGTCGAGCTTTGGACGGCGGAAGAAGCCCGTCGTCGCGTAATCCGCCCGCGGCGACACCCACAACACACCGACACGCGGACCAAACCCATCGACGACCCCCAGCGCGCAAGCGTTGACGAGGCTGAACACGACCGGGAAACGGTTGCGGTCCCACGCTGACAGCACGGCATCGCCGATCGCGCGCGCGTACGCCTCGGTGGTCCGCGCCTCCGCCACCGGCTTTTCGAACCCGAAGTCCTCGTGCCGCGCCGTCCACCCGAGCGGGCCGAGAAGATCGGCCAGCGTGCGCAACCCCAGCCCGCCGGGGCGATGATCTCCGTCCGGCTGCCGCACACCATCACGCGACGGCATCGGTAAGAACTGCAAATGATCGACAAAACTCCTGTTCATCGGTGCTCCATCTCCATTCGGTATTGTCAACTCATTACGGGGCTCGGCTCGGATACAACCTCGCGGTTGAACCGGGACCTAGAAACATAAGGCGATTTGGCGTCAAAGCACCGCCAGACCCGATCCGTGCCGACCTTGATCCCCACTCGCGGGCTCCACGCTATCTCGGCCGGCCCCGTCCCAGCTTCGATCCATAACGTGTCGCCGGTCAGGTCGACCCGGTTGTGCTCGAGTGTCAGCCCCAGCGCGTCGCAGAGCTTGCCGGGCCCGTTGGCCAGAATAGCTGGTAAGTTACCCTCATTGAAGATTG
>CBDUCI010000238.1:0-3238 GCA_965365605.1 uncultured bacterium | reverse complement strand
TCAGGTTCGCCTTGTGTGCGGCAGCGATCAGCGCTTCGATAGCCGTGGCGACCGACTGCGAAAGGTCGTGCTCGATCGCTGCGGTGATCTGCTCGAGTTGGCTTTCGAACCTCACAATCGGTTCGCGCAACTCCCAACCCGCGGTGCGAATCGCTTGCACGAGATCGACCAGTCGCTCGCTGGCTCGGGCGAGCCCCAGAAGCTGCACCGCGCTTCGCGCCGCGAGATCACCGCTCATGACCCCGCGGTGTAGGGTCTCGATCGCAACCCTCATGAGCAGCTCTTGGGCGACATCGTCCGAAAGAACAGAGAATCCCGGATCGATCCCCGCCTCTAGTGGATGGTGACGCAAAACTCCGGCGCAGAAGGCGTGAAACGTCGAGATCGGGGCTGTTTCGAGTTGACGACTTTGGTCCGGGTCGGAGAGCACCTCGCGGATGCGCTCCTTTATCTCGCGCGCAGCGCGCTCGGTGAACGTCAGGCAGAGGATCCGCTGCGGACCGAATTCGTCGCTCGAGACACCGACCGACTCCGGCGAATCGAGGATGTGCGCGTAGAGCTCGACCAGCGTGCGGGTCTTGCCCGACCCGGCACCAGCGGTGACGACCAGATCGTCCTCGAAGCTGACGACGGCTAGCTGCTCGGGGGATAGCTCTCGCTTGTCGGATGATCGGGCGATCGTTTTGGTCGCGCTGTCGATCCCGACCCGCTTGGCAAGCGACAGCTCCAGCTGGTTGCTCATTCGGCGTCCCCTCGCGTCGGGTCGAGCCCGACGTAAGTCGGCGTCGAGGTGGCGATCCGGCACGCGCGACGAAAGTCACACCACCGACAGAGGGTTGAGTCGGCTGGCGACGGATCGTAGAGGCCGTCGACGGCAGCCTCGATCGTGCCACTGATCATCTCGTTAATTTGGGATGCGTTAGGAGCTTTAACCTCATCGAGTACTTTAGGCTCTCGCAGGCAGTGAATCGTGCCGGTCACGGTTGGCGTCGGTGTTACCTGATTGGCTTCAGCCCAGGCCAGCGCTCCGAGGAAGTAGACGTAGAGCTGGAACTGGTTGATGCCGCACTCGGCCGGATCGACGGCGCGTTTGTGATGCGGCCTGGCGAGGCTGTACTTGTAATCGACCACGCCGAGATTTCCCAGTGCTGGATCGTGATCGAGCCGGTCGAGGCGTCCTGATAGTTCCACTGTCTCGGCTGACGTCGAGACGAGCACGGGAGGGAGTTCGTCGTCCGGGTGCCCGAACGACAACTCGAACGCGACCGGAACGCGGCCGCTCTGGGGGACTTTCTCCTCCAAGTGTTCGAAGTAGCGCGCCAAGACCGCAGTCACCCGTTCAGACAGCACGTTCCAGATCGCTGGGTCTCCTCGCTCGGACGCCGGGAGCGACGCGCCGGCTTCTTCGACCGCGGCGGTGATCGCGTCACGACCTGGACGCCGTAGCCCAGGGGTCTCCTGATACAGGCGCCGCAGGGCCTCGTGCGCTACGGTTCCGAGTGCCGTCGGCTCGGCCTCGAGTGGTTGCTCATCGGGCTCGTACAAACGCAGCACATGACGCATGAAGAACTGATGCGGGCATTGGCGCCAGCTCTCGAGCCGGCTGGCAGACCAGTGCGTCAACCGCCCGTCGCTCAACTCCGACGCCAACTCGGCGATCGTCGTTGGTGAAAGTTGCCCGTCAAAAGCACCACCCTGCCCGCGTCGCACATCGGCTGCCCGGGAAAAGTAGATCGCGCGCTGGCGCTCCAACTCTTGACCGCGGACGATGAGGTCAGGAGAGCGCACTCGGCGCCAAGCGGCAGACTCATGGCTGTCGCTCGTGGCGGTTGGCGCCAGTTGCAGCTCGCTTGCGAGCGCGGTCAGCGCATACGTTGGTAGCTGCGGGTTGCCCTCGTCGTCCTGACCGGCGTAGCTCAGCCTCACATCACCGGAAGTGTTATGAACGCGCTCGGTGAGCAGCAGCGTTGCTTCGCGCGTTTCGTCGGTGGCGGTACGGAAAACGCGTTCCCCAATCTGCTCGTTGAGCAGCTCCCGCTCGGGGTCCCCGAGGACCGCTGTCGCCGGGCGCTGCCTAGCGTACGCGCCTTCGCTGAGACCGATGACGGCGATGTGATTGAAGACGAGAGCCCGAGCGTCGAGCGGCGTCGCCACTGCCACCCCGCGGCTGGCGGTCCCGATCGGCGCCGATCTACCGGAAAGCGACTCCATCAAGAGGCGCCGATGGGTGCGCCATCCGACGGCCGGGCCATCCCAGCGGTCGAGCATGGTGAGCGACTGTCGCAGTTGATCGATCGCCTGATCCCATCGATCGCGATCCCGGCTCGGAACCACGTTCGTGTCGCTCAGACCGACGACATCAAGGATCCGTTCGTACCGCCGCCAAAACTCAGCCGGCGAGTGCTCCTTGGTAGCCAACTCGTGCGTCTGATCGAGGGCTGTGTTGAACGCCGCCGCGGACCGGCTCTGTACACCCGCAAGCGCGCGTTTCCAGATCGCCGGCGAGTCGGAAGTCGGTGGTCCAGTGCCGAGCGATGCGCCCAGCAGGGTGGCTTCGAGTCGCGACGTGAGCGCGGTTGCGACCCACGCCTGCAGGTGGTCGCGTTTGAACCCTTCGTCGAGCAGCCTGAACACCATCAGCGTGGCTCCGAACAGCGGGGTCTCGGCCAACCGGGCCCCACGCCGTGCATGATGGGCCACGCCTACGCGATCGAGCTCGCGGGCAAGCAGGGCGTAGGTGCGATCGCCGCCGCTGGCCACGACTCCGATTTTCTCGAGCGCACATCCGGCTTCGGCACGCTGACGGACCCACTCAGCGGCCCGAGCCGCTTCGTCGGCCGGATCTGCGGCCCGGTGCACGACCCCGAAACCGGGCTCGCGCGGATTATCATCGAAAAACTCGATGTCGATCGCCAAACCGGGATCGACGACGCCTTCCCACATCTTGATGTATGGAAACGCGTAAGCGCACAGACTCTCGTGGTGCGGATCGAATGGGACGGCGATTGTGGTTTGCACAGCCCGCCGCGCAAGCTCGGTCAACAATCGTCCCTGGAGACGTGTCACGTCGTATAGACCGCGGACCTCGAGCGCGTCCAGTTCTGGAAGCACCCAATCTCCGGTGCTCAGCCGATCGACCGCCGCGACGAGAACGTCCGCCTCGTCCCACCAATTGTTCGCGCTCAACCGCCGTTCGTACGCATCGAGGACGCACGCCAGTGCTTTGAGTCGTTGTCTT
>CBDUCI010000237.1:0-3242 GCA_965365605.1 uncultured bacterium | reverse complement strand
ACTCTGGCCCCGGCCGCCTCGGCTCGATATCCCACGCCTTCGATCTCGAGCCGCTTTTCATAACCATCGGTCACTCCACGAACCATGTTCGCCACCAAGGTGCGGGCGAGGCCATGTAGCGCCCGGTCCTGGGCTGAATCGCTGGGACGCGCGACCCTTATCTCACCATCCTCGTGGCTCGTCGTAATCCGCCGTGGGATGGTGCCCGAAACCTCCCCGTTCGGGCCCTTGACTCGCACCTCCCGCCCATCGATCGACACCTCGACGTTTTCGGGAACTGGAATCGGTTGGCGTCCAATACGAGACATGGGTTCGCCCCTCTACCCTCTACCAGACCTTGGCGAGCACTTCGCCGCCGATACCCGCCTCGCGGGCTTGACGATCGGTTAGCACACCCTTTGAGGTCGATACTATCGCCGTTCCGAGACCGTTCCGAACCCGGGGAAGCTCATACCGATCGCGGTAAACGCGAAGGCCCGGCCGCGAAACCCGCTCGATCCCGTGGAGCACCGATTGCTCATCCCGGTATTTCAGATATACCCTCAGAATTCCCTGACGCCCGTCATCAAGAACCTTGTAGTTTGCGATGTAGTGGTTCTCGTGCAGGATTCGAGCGATCTCGACCTTTATCTTCGAAGCCGGGATATCGACTCGCTTGTGCTTTGCCCGACACGCATTCCTGATGCGAGACAAGCAGTCTGAAACGGGATCCGTCATTACCATGGCTTCACTCCTACCAACTCGCCTTCCGCACTCCGGGGATCTCGCCCTGAAGCGCTAGTTCGCGAAAGCAAATGCGACACAACCCGAACTGTCGCAGAAAGGCCCGCGCGCGACCGCAGCGATTGCAGCGATTCACACGTCTAACCGCGAACTTGGGTTGTTTGTTGTTCTTTGCTATCCAGCTCTTTTTTGCCACCGTGCGTCTCCTAACCCTCGACTGGCTGCTGATTGGGCCGACGACGAAATGGCATTCCGAACGCCGCCAACAACGCATAGGCTTCATCATCGCGGTTAGCCGTAGTTACGATCGTAATGTCCATTCCGTGAACCTTCTCGACTTTGTCGTACTCGACCTCAGGGAAAATCAGTTGCTCCTTTATCCCCAGGGTGTAATTCCCACGGCCATCGAACGATCTCGTCGGCACACCCCGGAAATCACGTATTCTCGGAATCGCGACGTTTACCAATCGGTCCAGGAACTCATACATCCGTTGACCGCGAAGCGTGACCTTCGCGCCGATCGCCATACCTTCACGGAGCTTAAAATTGGAGATCGCCTTGCTCGCCCGTGTCACCATCGGCCGCTGTCCTGTGATCACCGCCAGCTCCTCGACCGCCGTATCGAGGAGCTTGGGGTTGTCTATTGCCTCCCCGATCCCAACGTTCACTACGATCTTGTCGAGACGGGGCGCCTCGTGCGGGTTGCGATACCCGAAGTCCTTCATGAGCTGAGGGCGGATTGACTCCGCGTATGAGTTCTTTAGTCTAGCCATCAGACAATCAGCTCCTCGGTTTCTCCAAGACTTCCCCGCTGGCCGCGCTCTCGCGGACTCGAGTTCCATCACTCAGCTCGCGGGTTCGCACCCGGGTTCCACGTCCCGCCTTAGCGTCATAAGGCAGCACGTTGGATATGTGAATCGGCGCTTCCCGCTCGACGATCCCACCTTGAGGATTCTGCTGTGAGGGGCGTGTGTGCCGCTTGATGAAATTCACACCCTCCACAATGACGCGTCGTTGCTTTGGAAATACCGCCAGCACCTTGCCAGTTCTTCCCCGGTCGTTACCAGAGATCACTAGCACTTCGTCGCCTTTCACGATCCTCGGCATGGCTACAACACCTCCGGAGCGAGCGACACGATCTTCATAAACCGCTTCTCGCGTAATTCCCGAGCCACCGGCCCAAAAATCCGCGTGCCCCGGGGTTCCATCTGGTCGTTTATGATGACGCCAGCGTTCTCATCGAACTTGATGTAGGTGCCATCTTGTCGACGTGTCTCCTTCTTCGTCCGTACGATAACGGCCTTGGTAACCTCGCTCTTCTTCACGGTTCCATCCGGAATCGCATCCTTAACGGTTACCACGACGATGTCACCCAACCCGGCATAACGACGGCGCGTACCTCCCAGTACTTTGATCACTAGAGCCCTCTTGGCGCCCGAGTTATCCGCGATTCGAATGATAGATTCCTGTTGAACCATGCTTCCTCACCGTGCTCGTTCGAGCACCCTCGTGACGCGCCAGCGTTTACTCTTCGACAACGGACGCGTCTCCATAATCTCCACCACATCACCCTCCCTACACTCATTCTCCTGATCGTGAGCGTGGAAACGCGTCGTTTGTTTCATCCGCTTTCCGTAGAGCGGATGCTCCACAAGTCTTTCGATAGCGACGACGACTGTCTTCTGCATCTTATCGCTCACTACGCGTCCCTGACGCACCTTGCGTTGATTCCTCGTCTCCGTCACCGCTCCCCCTTGAGCTCGTACTCACGACGTATCGTCTTGCACCGCGCGAGAGTCCGTTTCATGTCCCGAACCAGAATTGGGTTGTCAAGCTGACCCATCTCGTTCTGGATTCGGAGCCGAAACAACTCGTCCTCCATCTCCAGAATCCTGTCGCTCAACTCCTCTGGCCCCAACGCGCGGATCTCCTCAGGTGTCATTGCGCACTCACTCCGTGCCGCGTGATAACGCGTGTCTTGATCGGCAACTTCGCGGATGCCAGTCGCAAGGCCTCGCTAGCGAGCTTGCTGTCCACGCCCTCAAGCTCAAACATGACGCGTCCGGGCTTAACAACCGCAACCCACTCCTCGGGGTTGCCCTTGCCTTTCCCCATCCTGGTCTCAGCCGGTTTCTTCGTAACCGGCTTATCTGGGAAGATGCGAATCCAGACCTTTCCTCCACGCTTGATATGGCGAGTTAAAGCAACACGAGCCGCCTCGATCTGACGATTCGTGATCCACGCGGGATCCAGCGCCTGTAGACCGAACTCTCCAAACGACACCTGATTCCCCCGACCCGAGTGCCCCTTACGTCGCCCACGATGTTGTTTGCGATACTTGATTCTCTTCGGCATCAACATGGTCGCTGCCCTCTATCCTCTGATGTCTTTGGCGGTGTCGTTATCACGACCTATGACCTCGCCCTTGAAGATCCAGACCTTTACACCAATCGTTCCAAACGTCGTATTGGAGGTCGATTTCGCGAAATCGATATCGGCTCGTAGTGTGTGCAGCGGAA
>CBDUCI010000236.1:0-3289 GCA_965365605.1 uncultured bacterium | reverse complement strand
AACGGTCCTGGGAAACTGATAGCTGCGAACGATAACTTCGCGCTGGCTGCGTAACGAAACTGCGTAGCCCGATCCGCTCCTGACTGCCGCTCACCGGTGGGGGATGGATCGTCACTTTAGTGAGCTGGCCGCGTCGCGGGCCTCCTGTGACACGGCGAGACGTGGGCTTCGGTCCGCATGGGGGCTTGCCCAGCGGCTAGCGCGTCGGCGGTAGGCCGTTTGGGGACACAAATCAGCCGACTAAGCCTGTAGCGGTTTCTATTGCACCTCTCTCGGACGTGGGTTCGAATCCCACCGCCTCCACCAGAATGATGCGCGGGCCTTGGTGTGTAGCCAGGCCCGTTTTTGTATTCCCAAAGGGGTCAATCGATATTTGACGGTGAGGACACAGCCTCCGACGTTGGTACAAGTGCCAGCCAAAGAGCTCTGGCTGGACTGGAAGGATCCATGGGAATGACGCGACCGGCCCGCTCCGTCTTATATTGATCACAGATGTATCCGATCCTTTTCCGCGCTGGCGATTTTACCGTGACCTCCTATGGGGTCATGCTGGTGGTCGCTTTTATCGGTGCCGGGGTGGTCGTGGCAAAGGAGTTCAAACGCCGCGGTTGGGACCCCTCGGCAGCGCAAGACATCGTGTTGGCGGCGATGGTCGGTGGAGTGGTGGGCTCCAAGCTCTACTGGGCTGTGGCTCAAGGCGGGAAGCTCGCCCAGGATCCAGTCGAGACACTGTTCAGTCGAGGTGGTTTCACCTTCTACGGGGGTCTGATCGGCGGCATCCTGGCGGTCTTCGGATGGTTGGCGTGGAAGAGGTATCCCCTTCGACAAGCAGTTGACGCGTGCGCAATCGCGGTTCCAGTCGGATACATGTTGGGTCGTGTGGGGTGTTTTCTGGTCGGCGATGACTACGGCTATCCAACCGATGTCGCCTGGGGTGTGGCGTTCCCCGAGGGCAGCCCGCCGACGGACGTGCCAGTGCACCCGACCCAAATCTACGAGATACTGCTCACCCTCCCGATCTTCGGATTCCTGCTGTGGTTGCGGAAGAGGAACCTTCCCGACGGGCTGGTCTTTTTCTCGTTTCTGGTTCTGGCGGGTATCGAGCGGTTCGGGGTAGAGTTTTATCGGGTCAATCCAGAGGTCGCCTTGGGCCTCACGGATGCCCAATTCGTCTCGCTCGGCCTGATCGCGTTTGGTTTGATCGGGATGATCTGGGCCCGGCGAACCCCCACACGCAGCGGGGCCAAGGCAGCCCCTGCGGCCACTCCAGCCTGACCAGCGGCCCCTAGAACACCTTCAAGTTGATATACTTCCGGGGGTTCTCCTGGATGTCCGTCATCAGCGATTGGCTATCGACGACAAACTTGTCGATGCGCTCATACAGCGTGGGATCGCGAATCAGACGTGCGACTGTGCCCTCGCCTTCGTGCATCTCGGCGATCAGTTGTTCACCCTGACGGACGGTCTGCACAAGACGGTCATACAGTTCCGGGTCCCGAACCATCTTGCCGAGGGTTCCCTCACCTTCGCGGATGCTCGTCGTCAGTGCTTGCAGATCGGTTGTGGTCGCTACGAGTTGGTCGTACAACTGCGGATCGTTGAGCAAGGCAGGGAGCGTTCCGTCGCCGGTTTGAGCCTTCTCGAGAAGCGAAGATCCGCGTTGCGAGAGGCTGAGCCACTCCTCGTACAGTTGCGGATCATGAATGAGCTTGCCGAGAGTGCCTTCGCCGGTATTCACACTGGCGATCAACTGACGTGTCCCCTCGAGCGATCCAACCAACTCCTCTACGCCCTCAGCCGCGCGAGCGATCAATCCCTCGTAGTCTATTGGTGCGTCGTTGAGGACGATATCGGCTTCTTGTAGTACTGGTTGACGAGGGTCGCCGACTTCGATATCCAAGTACTTGTCACCCAAGAGGCCGACAGTACCGATTTTGATGCGTGACGATCGCGTGACCTTGTCTTGGACCGAGCGATTGACATCAAACTCGATAACCACTGCGCGATCACCGAGTGAATCGCCGTACGCCGTCAGCAGCCTTTGATCGAGGCTGTCGCGATCTCCCGCATCGATGAATCGAACCGCTCGCACCGATCCCACGCCGACACCCGCCAATCGCACCGGGGCTCCCTTCTGCAACCCGGACACTCCTGGCATCAGCGTGTACAGTTTATACTTGTCGGCGAAAACACCCGCACGACCGCCGAGCGTGAAGAACGCCACCAGAAACACCGCAAGCCCACCGGTGACCAGAATGCCCACCTTGAGCTCGGACCAGGTAATGAACTGCGAGCGCCTCACGCGCCGGCCATCCGTGCATCCATAAACGACCGCACGTCGGGGTTGTCGGTGGCGAGCACTTCTTCGGCATCGCCCTCAAAGATGATGTCGCCGTCCTTCAGCATCGCGAAACGGTCTCCAACCGCCAGCGCGGCCCCGATGTCGTGCGTGACGACGATGCTGGCGACGCTCTGTCGGTCGCGCAGCTTGTTGATCAGCACGGTGATCGTTTCAGCGGTAATCGGGTCGAGTCCCGTCGTCGGTTCGTCGTAGAGCACGATCTTCGGACTCCCCATGATCGCCCTCGCCAACGCGACCCGCTTGCGCATACCGCCCGACAACTCTGCCGGCATCAGGTTGGCCTTCTCCTCGTTCAGTCGAAACGCCAGATTGTCGCCCACAGTCAAAGAATCAAACAGCGCCCCCCCCTGAAAAACCATGCCGATTTGGCGACGCACCTGATCGAGAATTCTTTGGGAAGCGTGGCTGACGTTGACACCGTGGACGTAGACCCGCCCCGCGTCGGGTTCGAGCAGACCTAGAATAATGCGCAGAATGGTGCTCTTGCCCTGACCCGAGCCGCCCATCACGACGAGCGTCTCGCCGCGATCGACCTCAAGCCAGATACCGCCCAAGACGGTGTTGTCGCCAAACGACAGGTGAACATCTTCCAAATCGATCATTCGGTTTTCGGGGTCGGGAGGCCGGTCGCGGCCGGAGGTAGGACGCGGCTGCCACCGAGGATCCGGTGCCAGCTCCTTGAGATCGCTTGTCTTGCGCTTATTGCGGCGACGAAACATTAACTTCCAATCTACTCTGGCAGTGGCAACCGAGTAACCTCAATCCGTTCCATCTGCTAATGCCCGAAGATCTCGATAAAGAGTTTGGTGAGAAAGAAGTCCGATGCTAGCACGAGCACGGACGCGACGACAACGGCTTGCGTCGTCGAGCGCCCCACACCCTCGGTTCCGCCGGTCGTTCGCAGCCCCATATAGCAGGCCACGCTCG
>CBDUCI010000235.1:0-3298 GCA_965365605.1 uncultured bacterium | reverse complement strand
TCTCCCTACTCGGAGAACTCAGCACATCAAAGCGGCCACGATCGCAGAGAAGGCCTTTGAATACCTGGAGGCGCCGATCGTTCGTGTCACTGCGCCGGATACTCCGGTGCCCTACAGTCCACCGCTCGAGGACTTCTACCTCCCGGGCAAGGACGATCTGATCGACATCACAAGGAGGCTTCTTGACTACTAGTACGCCTGGAGCGACGCGGGTCACTTGGGGTTCGAAGATGGCGTTTATCCTGGCAGCGTCCGGAAGCGCGGTCGGGTTGGGCAACATCTGGGCGTTTCCGACGAACGCTGCGCAAAACGGTGGGGCGGCATTCGCGCTGATCTATCTGCTCGCCGTGCTGGCGATCGGCGCGCCCGTGATGCTCGCTGAGCTGATCATCGGGAGGCGAAGCCAGCTCAACCCGGTCGGCGCTTTCAGGAAGTTGGCCCCTGGAACGGCGTGGCATCTGCTGGGAGGGCTCGGGGTGCTGATCGGACTCGTTATCCTGAGCTTTTACACTGTGATTGCCGGCTGGACGCTGGCGTACATCGTGAAGGCAGTGTCGGGCACTTTCACAGCGGGCGCTGACACGGCGGCAATCTTCACCGACATGGCGTCCAGCCCCGTACAGGCGATCGGGTGGCATCTCGCGTTCGCGATCATCACGATCGTCATCGTGACTGGCGGGATCCGCGACGGCATCGAGCGCTGGACGAAGATTCTGATGCCGACGTTGTTCATTCTCCTTGTGTTGCTCGCCGTACGCGCGGTCACGCTGCCAGGCGCCGGGCCGGGCCTCGAGTTCTACCTCAAGCCCGACTTCAGCAAGGTCACTGGACCGGTGATTCTCGGCGCCATCGGCCAAGCTTTTTTCAGCCTTAGTCTCGGGATGGGAGCGATGATCACGTACGGCTCGTACATCTCGAAGCGGGACGATCTCGTCTCCTCGGCCGGGTTGGTCACGCTGTTCGATACGGCGATCGCCCTCCTCGCAGGGCTGATCATTCTACCGACGCTGATTAGCGCCGGCCTCGAGCCCGACGCGAGCGGTCCGGAGATGGTATTTGTCGTGCTGAGCTCGCTGCTGAGCTCGATTCCGCCAGAGCCGTACGGCGGGGTGATCTTCGGGACCGGGTTCTTCCTGTTGCTGTCGATCGCAGCGGTGACATCGAGTGTGTCGCTGCTCGAAGTTGTGGTGACGTGGGCGGTCGATGAACGAAAGACACCACGCACGAAGGCCGCTGTGACCTTCGGCTTGGTAGCGTTTCTGATCGGGGTTCCCAGCGCCCTCGCGAACGGTGCGGTCGGGTGGCTCTCCTCGCTTCCCGGTGTTGGCGTCGACTTCCTGACGTTCATGTTCATCGGCTCTCAGCAGTTCGGCCTCGTCATCGGTGCTCTGCTGATCAGCTTGTTCGTGGGGTGGTTCTGGGGGGTCGGAAACGCGCGCGAGGAGGTCCTGGTCAACGACGGGAAATTCCCGCTCGAAAGAACGTGGACGTTTTTGATCCGGTTCGTCTGTCCGGTCGCTATCGTGGCGATCCTGGTGCAGATCGTGTGGTCGTTCGTGGGGTGAGGCATCCTCGGGGCGCCGGTTGGCTTGCCGCGCCACTGCTTTTGTCGCTGGCGTGCCGCACGACTTCGGTGGCGGGCCCGGTTGTGCGGAACGTGGACGTCGACGGCGATGGCCGCACCGATCGATTCGAAATCGTGGCTGCCGATGGTAGTCTCGAGCGGTCGACCGAGGCGCCGCTTCCGGGATCGGATCCCGATCGTGTGCTCGTCGTCGCGATTGATGCCGTGCCTTATGAGGTCTTCGCCGATCTCCAGCGCGAGGGGTTGTTCAAACCGTTCTTTCCGGCCTCGCGCATGGTCGCACCCTTTCCGTCGCTCACCAACATCAGCTTCACGGCCCTTCTCAAGACCCGCCCGTCGGCCGCCTACGAAGACCGATTCTACGACCCGGTCGACAATCGGATCGGTGGCGGGATGATGGATCGACTCACGAATCGGTACAAGGGTTTTGCCGGTTTTCATTCGCTGTTCGATTGGGAGGAGCCACACCTTTGGGGGGGTGCAGCGTACTTCGTACCGGAGCGAGTGTCGTGGGCCGAGCTGATGGAGTTCGAACGCCAACTCGACTCGCGCGACGGGCCCGAGATCGTTCTGTACTTGGGCTCGCCCGACCCGTTGGGTCATATGCGCGGTCGGGAGGCGTTGAAGGAGTATCTACGGCAGGTTGACCGGTTGCTGGACGCGTATTTGATCCAGGGTGGTGGTGCGCGGCGGGTGGTGTTGTTCTCGGATCACGGTATGAGCGACGCGCCAAGTCAGCGATTCGAGCTCGATCGTGCGCTCGAAGAGGGCGGTTTCAATTTGCGGGATCGAATAGAGAGCCCAGAGGATGTCGTGGCACCGGCGTATGGCTTGGTGGGCTCGATTCAGCTTTACACTTGGTGCGGGACCGAAGAAGCGGTGGCGCGCGCGGTCGCCAGACAGCCGGGAGCTGATTTCGCGGTTTGGCTGGACAGTGATTCGATGCGTGCGGTGGATATCGGAGGAGATGCGAGACTCCAAGATCGGCCAAGCGATGAATACCCAAACCTGATCGAGCGCGTGCATCGGGCACTTACCAACCACACCCAGCGCCCAGCCAGCGTGCTGGTGAGCCTGGACGATGGGTATCACTACGGCAGTCGTTTTTTTGACGGGATCGTCAAGCTCCAGGGCACTCACGGTTCCGCCCGCCACACCTCGTCGGTCGGTTTTTTCGCATCGAACGTTGACCGGACGCCCGAGTGGCTGGCAGCGGAGGAGGTTTATCCGTATCTCGGGTTGGCCCGACCACCGGAGGATGAAGGCCTGGTAACGACCCGTTGCTATAGCGGACCCGATGGGGCTGCTGAGGTTGTAGATTGGGAAGGCTCGCCATTGGCGATTTCGTCGATTACCGTAAAAGACGAGTCATTGGACCGAGAAGCACGCTGAGGAGATAGCCGGATGCCGATAGATGTCATAATGCCCCAGATGGGGGAGTCGATCGCCGAGGGGACCCTGACGACCTGGTACAAGAAGGAGGGGGACCACGTCGAGCGCGACGAGAATCTGTTTGAGATCTCGACTGACAAGGTCGACGCCGAGATCCCGTCCCCGGCCGAGGGAACGTTGGGCAAGATCCTGGTCAACGAGGGCGAGACGGTCGAGGTGGGGACGGTCGTGGCGACGATCCTGCAACCGGGCGAGATGGCAGGTGTCGAAGCCGAGCCCGAAGGCGCGCTGGAGCCCGAGCCCGAAGTGACTCCAGAGCCA
>CBDUCI010000234.1:0-3323 GCA_965365605.1 uncultured bacterium | reverse complement strand
TCGCGGTGAGAGGCTCCATCTTTTAAGTCCCTCGCGTCTGCCGTTCCGCCACCCCGGCTAACTAGCTGTCAGGCGATGTGGCGAGTTGGTGAGAGTTCGAACGCGATGGCCGGCGTTCAGTAGCCGCTCCGCGATGTAGCTGCCCGAGTAACCGAACGCTCCGGTTACAACGTGGAGTTCGTCAAAGTCCCTCTGGATCAGAGTTCTGAGCCGATCTCAGCTTTGGTCTTCTGCCGCCCACGGCGAACTGATGATTTGGTAGAAGTCCGTTCCGAGATCATGCAGCTCCTGCACGGCAAGGGCGCTGCGGCAGTCTGCTTCGGCTGCAAACAAATCCGCATTCTCCCGACTTACGAAGTGCTTCACGTGGCAACAGAAGGCAGCGCAGACGTCGGCTGCGATGTCTCGTGCGCCGGCGACGGCCATGGTTGCCGCCGCATCCACGGGTTCTACAGACTCGAGTCCGACGGGCGAGATCGATAACCGCACGAGCTCCTTGGTGACCGGATCCGTCGAATGAACCACGAGCGATCGATTGATGAGCTTCGGAATGACATGCGCCCACATCGCACAACAACTGAAGGCTTCTTTCGATCCGATCTCGAGCCGGTGTGGGGTACGTTCTAGCGTCATGCCAAAGATGTCAACGAGACGACCGTCTTCATCAAACTGTGAGCGGACCGAAACAAGCAGCTCCCTGAGGCGATCGACTTCAACCCCCGTTTCGGCTGCTAGTTGGTCGATTGGAAGAGGCTTCCCCTCGGCGAGCATACCGAACCCAGGCAACAGAGAGCCCGCAGCCCTCCAGCGCTCGGCGAGCAGATCGATCGTTTCGGTGAACACCGCGGCCGACGTCATGCTGGCCCTGGCTTCGCGGACAGCTTTTCCTCAAGCGCGTCGATAGGCGAGAAAGCAATGCAGGCGAGGTGAGTGCGGTCCCGAAATAGGAGGCCGGGGAATGCCATGACCTCGCAGCCTGCATCGGCTCGGACGAAGTCGACCAGGAGCGAAAGCCCGACAAAGGTGATCGCGGCGGTGCCCCCCTCGCCTTGACCGAAGATCGGCCCCCCGCCCTGTCCATACAGCCAAACGAGAAACACCGGTGTGACGGCGAGTGCGGCTCCCAACCACCGGTTGATGCCAGACAGGTACCGGGAAATCACCAGGTGCACGAGGGCGTAGAAGACCGTGAGAGCTATGACCACCCCTACACTCGCCAAGCTGTAGGCCCAACCCGCCTGGAAGTAGACAGGAATGGCCATCCAAGTCAGAGCGGCACCGATGATCAGCCGGAGCGTCCGTCCGATAGGTCGTGTTTTCTTGATTGTTTCCGGCACGCACCACCTCCAATCTCTTGCCTCATCATTGTGTAATCAGCCGGCGTTCAGCAGCTCTCCAATTATCTCCGCCAAGCGGTCTACGTCGAATTGAGGCCACGGCCGATCGTACTGATCGGCGTGGGCGTCCTCCACATGAGGATACGGCTTGATTCCGGCCGCGAGAATCATCCCGTTGACGCCAAGCAGCGTGAGCGCCAGCGGGCCGACGCAACAGAGCGCCGCTGCAGCACTCGCCACGGACCCAGCCACGGCTCCGAAAACAGATCCCACGTCGACCGCACGTTCCCTCATCCCGCTCCCCTGGTCGTTCTCCACCTCACCCGCCGCAGGGCCATGGCGATCAAGGATTCGGGTGGCGCACCGGTCACCCCTCCGTCCTCAGCCCTGTACAGGCGGCATGACAGCGCGTCCACCTCGAGGCCATCGGTGGAGACGTCTTCCCCATCGATCAGGATGGTCGGCGACGCATAGGCGCGCGCATAATCCGGACTTTTTTCGTCGGCCTGATCCCATTCCAGCCACTCGGCCCCAAGTCCCGTTGACTGGAGAGCACTCGCCAAGCGATCGCGGGCCAGCCCTAAATGGGGACAATCGGGAGCATAGATCAGTTCGATTCGAGCGCTCACGCTTCCAGCGCCTCCAGGATGGGGCAGTCGCTCGTGGTGCGTCGGTCGCGGCAGGCGCCAACCAGCGATATCAAAGATCGCTTCATCAGCTGAAGAGCCTCGATCCGCTCGTCGATGTCTCGAAGCTTTGCCTCGGCATGGTGAACCACTTCTTCGCAGTTCGTTGATGGGTCGACCCTCAACGCAAGCAGCTCGGAGATGTCGTCGAGCGAGAAGCCGAGAGCTTGCGCGCGTTTTATGAAGCGGATGCGCTGCACGTTCTGGGCGCTGTACTGCCGGTAGCCGCTCGGGGAGCGTCGGGGCGTGGGCAGCAGCCCCCGCCGCTCGTAGTATCGAATCGTCTGCACGTTAACGTTCGATCGGTCCGCCACCTCGCCGATCGTCATATCACTGACCACGGTTTGCCTCCCATCGGTCCAAGCGATCAATGAAGCTTGGGCAGTAGTGCTCCTTGGTTGGACGACGGGTCGAGAGCGTCCACAGATGCGGAATCGCCCGCATCTCGCACCCGGGCGTCGCCAGCAACGCCGACAAGATGAAGGAGAGACCGAGATGGGCTGCGAAATAGATGAGCCAAGCCAAGACAAAGAGCCCGAGAGGCGGAGCCCACCATGTACCGTATATGGCGAGGTCGATGACGGTGGCGAGAGCGGCGCACGCTGCTATCGCGACCTGAGGTCCACGCCGCCAGTTCCTTGTGAAGCCGATGTTGACCACAGGAGGTGCGAGCGGACGGCGCGGCCGACGAAGCCGGGCCTCCTAAGCGAGCCCTGCTCTTCGAAAAAGGTCTCGATCTTGTCCGTCGGACGGTCCGCCACGCCTCAACTCCTGGCGCCGATTCTGACTCCCGCTCTTCATAACCTAAACCCTATACCTAGGTATAGGGTCAAGACTGGGCGAAGAAACTGGGCATGTGCTGCCAGACATACTTCGTCCTGGCGCTGGCCATCTGGATCTCCGCACTGTGGGCGGGATCGTCAATGATGTGAAAAGGGCTGGCCGACTATTTTTGCTCGCCCAGAACGGCCCCCCGCCCCCGTGTCGTCAAAATGCATCGTCTCGACCGGGATGGTATATTCATCGAGCCATTCGGTGACGTTCACCGGCTTGAACCGGCCCTTTTCCTCAACCGGGAAACGGATCGGCTGGCCGGGTTTCACGGGCAAGACCTCGTTGTTCTTCACGACGATCGTTCCGTTGACGATCACGTAGGGCAGGCCCGTCGAAGGCAGGCCTTGCTCGCCTCTCTTCATGGTCGAATTGTCGGTGACTGTTAAAACTGACGATCGCCGTTCCAGGTATCTCATCGCGAATCTCAGCAAACACCGAGGCCGCACCCATCAGCATCGCCGCGTCA
>CBDUCI010000233.1:0-3379 GCA_965365605.1 uncultured bacterium | reverse complement strand
CCGGGCTCAAAAAACGGGATCTCCCCGCGCTTGAGCGTCTCGATCTTGCCGGCATCGATGTCGCAACACACGACCTGATTGCCCATCTCGGCGAAACAGGTACCCGTTACGAGCCCGACGTACCCCACGCCGAACACTCCTAGGTTCATATCCACCCCCTCCGATCGTGGCTGTGCGGGTTTATCGTGACAATTTGCGGGACGGTCGATCTTGGTGTGTCACTACCAACCGACCAAGCTATTTTTGATCCGTTCGTCGTTCAAGTGCGCAAACCGGCAAACGGAGTCGGAATGATCAAGCTGACCGAAGAAGCACGGGGCAAGATCTCAGACGCCCTCAACAGGGCCGACCCACCACGGAGGCACCTCAGAATCCGTGCTAGCGTCGAAGGTGGGTCCTTCGCCTACCACCTCGAAGCTTTGACCGACGAGATGGTTACGCCTGACGACACGGTGCTCGATTGTGGAGAATTCGAGGTCGTGTTGGATCCCGACAGCGCCGAGCGGCTAGCGGGCACCCAAATCGACTATCGAGAGACGCTGGTGGAAAGCGGGTTCCGGTTCGACAACCCCAACCGACCCGCCAGCCCCACCCTCCCGACCGGAGAGCGGAGCGATCTCGAGGGCCCGGTGCCAGATCGCGTTCGGATGTTGCTCGACACCGAGATAAACCCAGCCATTGCCGCACACGGCGGATTGGTCCAACTCGTCGATGTCCAAGATAACCGAGTTTACCTGGCGTTTGGCGGTGGATGTCATGGCTGCGGGATGGTGGACGTAACCCTCAAGCAGGGCATCGAAACGCGAATCAGGGAAGCGGTGCCCGAAGTGACCGAAGTGATTGACACGACCGACCACTCGACGGGGGCCAACCCTTACTACTAGAGCTTTGGCGAAACGGCAGGTCTGCCGTGTTGAAGCGCCGGTCGCGGGGATCAACCCGCGACCGGCTTTTTGATTGCTACAGGTCTATCTGAACCAGCTTGTCGTCGGCGGCCGGTTTCTTCTTGAGCACCATCTGCTCATAGTACTCACGAACCATCGCCGCCTCCCGAGCCGCCTTCTTCGATGCGAGACGTTCCTCGTGCGCGTTCTGCGGGCCGTCGCCGCGATCACGCACGCGGGAAGCATCCCCCTCGTCGACATCGAGAGCGTGCTCGTAGTTCCCGAGCGGGACTTCCTTCCCACCGGCGAAGATCTCGTGCCGACCGTGCTCCTTGTACCACTCGGCAACGGTGGCGTTCTTGTGCATGTGCTCGATGATGTTCCGCCAGCCGTGTCCCGTATTGTAGGCGCAGAACGAGATCTCGCCTTCCTGCGTGGCGTAAGGGATGATGCACATCTCCGTGCGCCGGAAGTCGTAGTTGAACAGATCCTGGAACCACATTCCAGCTACGAACAGGAAGTTCCAAGGATCCTTGCGACGCTCCCAAGCGCCCTCGGCATCGAGTGATCCGTAGTCCTTTCCTGTTAAACCATACGACTTGTCGAACTTTTTCAGCAGCTCTTTGAGATTGAGGCTGGGGGGCGCTTCGAACGGTTTGTAGTTCTTCAGAAGTGCCAGCGCGATCATCAAGTTCGACAGCCACTTCCCACGCGCCGCGTCGGTAACCTTCGAGAAATCGGAGGCCAGCCCGGGGATATCCAGGAACTGGGGCACAGGAGCGAATTCCTTCGTCTCCTTGTTGAGCATGAACGCCGTGCCGACGCCGCAATTGGGGTGACAGCCGCAACTCACTTGGCCCCATTCGGCGCCTGGTCCGTGGACCACGTCGGCCAAGTCCGAAAACGTCCCCATCAAGGACAGAGGGAACCAATCCCGGAGTGGCTCCGTCACGTTGAGTTGCTTCTTCACATCGTGCGCCATGTGGCTCAGCGTGTACCGTTGCCGCATGCGCCGCTCGTCGGTGATCTCCTCATCGCGACCCGTGAACGACACCGGCTGGAACGCTATGAACGCGATCTTCTTCGGGTTGTCGAGTGCGAAGCGAATGATCGGACCGACCTGATCGTTGTTGACGCTGTTGACCAAGGTCGTGACCAGGATCACCTGTACGCCGGCCTCGTACAGATTGTCGATGGCCTTCAGCTTGACGTCGAACAGGTTACCAACCTTGCGGTGGGCATTGGCGTCGTTGCCAATGCCGTCGAACTGCAAGTAGGCGAACCGCAGGCCCGCCTCGGCTGCTTCCTTCGTGAACTCCAGGCTCTTCGCGAACTCGATCCCGTTGGTCGCAGCCTGCACCGAGTTGTAGCCGATGTCGCGACAGTACCTGACCGCTCGCAAAAAGTGCGGGGATAGCGTCGGCTCACCACCCGAAAACTGAATCGACATCTGGCGCTTCGGCTTGATCTGGAGGGCGTTGTCGAGCAGCTCCTTGATCTCTTCCCACTCCAGCTCGTGTACAAATCCGACTTGGTTGGCGTCCATGAAACACGGATCACACATCATGTTGCAACGGTTTGTCAGATCAACTGTCATCACCGCGCCGCGACCGTGCTTGATCGTTGAGCTGCCGTGGTTGTGCAGATCACCGTCGTTATGGGACCGCAAGTCACGCCCCGGGAAGTTCGACTCGATCCACTCGAGAAACTCCGAGTCGATCGCCATCAAATCCTCGAAGCGGCCGTGCTCCGGACACTCCTTGACCATCCAGATTTGACCGTCCCGCTCGATGATCTGAGCCTTGATCTCGCCGACCTTGTCGTTGATCAGGACCGTGTAATCCTCTTCGCCATCGATGATCCGCTGACGAGCCTCAACCACGCACTTGGGGCACAGCGAGTCCGTCTCGCGCGGCCAACCCAGCTTTGGTTTTGACTTCTCCCACGACTTGAGCAACGGTTTGTCAGACCATTTTGGCGTGAACGATGGGTTAGGCCGGTATTGGTTGAAGAGCTGGACTCCACGGAACAGCCCTGAGGCGACTTTGGTGACACTCCAGTCAAATGTTTTTGCGATTCGCTTGCCGACTCCGAATTTGGCGTTCCCGCGTGGATCCAGGTGCCGATCGGGAACTGTGAAAGAGCTCGTATCGAACTCGCCGGCTCCATCGCCGTTACCAGCCACGCCGGCCGCTTCGAGCGCCCGGCGTTGGGCCTCGGTGGCCTGGTCGGCGACCTGCGTGTTCACCTTGATCATCGACGTCCTCCTCCATACAGGTGAGGGATGAACTCAGATTGGAATCTAGTCAATCCTACTTATCCTAGCCTACGCTAGCCTAACTGTAAAGTCCGCGAAGAGCGTGCTTCCACTCGCCAGCTAAGCCTGAGCCCCGCGACTCTGCCACAGCAGGCTCGGCAACGAATGAGCAAAACCGCTGGCGGTGTAGAGCACCTCAACTTCGCCACGGCACGAATACCAGCACGCCGTGCACGTG
>CBDUCI010000232.1:0-3409 GCA_965365605.1 uncultured bacterium | reverse complement strand
TTGCCGACCTCGGGGTGATCGCCAGCGTACAGCCCTTTCACGCCATCGACGATGGTCGCTGGGCGGAACGGAAGATCGGCCCGGAACGAGCGAAAACGACGTACCCGTTCCGATCGTTTCTCGATGCCGGGGTTCCGCTCGCCTTTGGAACCGATTGGCCAGTTGCGCCACTGGAGCCGATGCGGAGCGTCTACGCTGCGGTGACACGGCGAACGTTGGATGGCGCGCACCCGGATGGCTGGGTGCCGGAAGAGAAGATCACTGTCGAGGAAGCGTTGGCCGCTTACACCAGCGGCTCGGCGTACGCCGAGTTTGTCGATCACGAAAAGGGCCGGCTAGTACCAGGCTATCTCGCTGATCTCGTCGTTCTGTCCGAGGACCCGTTGGAGGTCGACCCCGAGCAACTCGAAGCGATCGAGCCCGTGCTCACGATCGTCGGAGGTCGCGTCGTGTACGCGGCCGAGGGCTGGGCCGCACAGTAGCGGACGATGAGCCTGAACATCGACGGTGACTACAACCGCCGCGTGCTCGCCGATCTCGTGCGATGCGACTCGGTCAATCCTGCGTTTACAGACTCCAACGGCCAGCCCGGTCGCGGGGAACGGCCCATCGCGGACCTGGTTGCGAAGATCTTCTCGGATCTGAGCCTGGAAGTACAGCTGCACGAATCGGTTGATGGCCGACCCAGCGTGATCGGCGTTCTCAAAGGGACCGGTGACGGCCGGTCGCTAATGCTCAACGGACATCTCGACACGGTGGGTCCGGGGAGAATGGAGCAGCCGTTCGAGCCGCACATCGAGAACGGTCGACTCTACGGCCGCGGTGCGTACGACATGAAAGGCGCTCTCGCGGCTTGCATCGGTTGCGTGGCTGCGCTGGTTCAGTCTGGTCAGCGCCTGAGGGGTGACCTCGTTTTGGCGATGGTTGCCGACGAGGAGGATGCGAGTCTAGGTACCATCGATATACTCGATCACTGCTCAGTCGACGGCGCGATCGTCACCGAACCCACCGAGTTGCGCCTGTGCGTGGCGCACAAGGGTTTCACTTGGCTCAAGATCACCACGCGCGGCTTTGCCTGTCACGGCAGCGACTTCGAGCGTGGGGTCGATGCGAACATGCGGATGGGCAGGATTCTCGGCCAACTCTCGGAGCTCGAAGCCAGCCTACGCGACCGCACCCCACACCCGCTGGTTGGACCACCTTCGATTCACGCACCGTTGATCCGTGGCGGCGTCGGGCCATCGGTCTACTCACCGGAATGCGTTCTGGAGCTAGAAAGACGGACGATTCCTGGAGAAACCGAGGCCGCGGTCGTGTCCGAGGTTGAAACCATCATCCGCTCATCGCTAGTAGGCTTGCCGGAGGACGCGGCGATCATCGAGTCAGGCCTTTCGCGCGCTCCGTTTGAGGCCGCCGCCGACAGCGTCGTAGCGGAGCACGTGACAGCGTGCTTGAGAGCTGGCGACGGGGGTCCTCCCCCCGAGGTAATCGGTGTCCCTTTCTGGACCGATGCTGCTCTGATCGCTGCTAGCGGCGCGGACACCGTTGTTTTTGGACCTGCCGGTGACGGCGCGCACCAGGACGTCGAGTGGGTCGATCTCGACTCGGTTGACCGTTGCGCCAGAGTGCTGGCCGGCACTGCACTAGGGTACTGCATGGCCACCTAACCCTAGCGTCTCAAACCGACTGACGATCGACCCCAATTCGGTACATACAACCTGGAGAATTTATGGTATAATCGGCGCGTACTGTTTGACAGGAGGAACAGCAACGATGCCCTACTGCCCTGCCTGCGATGAGCGGCTCGAAGTCCGCCCGGGAGATTACGAGAAGGGTGAGATCTTCGATTGCCCCGAATGTGGTAGCGAGCTCGAGGTCGTGAACACCTCGCCGCTCGAAATCGACTTCGCTGAATCGGAGGAAGAGTACGAGCTCGAGCAGATAGACTGGGACTAGCTCCAGGTATCTGAACCTCGATCAGTGTTGATTGAGGAAGTGCAACCTTCTAAACGAAACGAAAAGGGGGACGAATCGAGCTTTGCACGATTCGCCCCCCTTTCCCTTGTAAGGATTGACAGCCGCACGGCGGTGGCCAGTGGTCGACAGCATTGAGCGCGGGGTGTCATTGCAGCGTCTATAAAGCGCCAGCCCAACCTCCGGCGGCCCGACGAGGTTTTGGTTGTCGCCGGGTCGTCGGGGGTACAACTCCGCTTTCTGCAGGACACGGCCGGGCGTTCGTCATCCTCAGTTGGGAGGTTTCAATGTCTGATACACAAGACGGCAAGTTCGTTTGGTACGAATTGATGACATCTGACCCCGACGCGGCGCAGTCGTTCTATCACGAGACGATCGGTTGGAGCACCGCACCGTTCGAAGAGTCGGCCGAGCCATACACGATGTGGATGAACGGCGAAAGCCCGGTGGGCGGGGTCATGGCGCTCCCCGAGGAGGCCAAGAAGGCGGGCGCTCCGCCGCACTGGATCGCCTACATCACGACGCCAAACGTAGACGCGACGACGGAAAAGGTGAGGCAACTGGGCGGGAGCGTGGTCCATGGCCCGATGGAAATCCCGAACGTTGGTCGGTTCGCTATCGTCTCCGATCCACAGGGCGCGGTGTTCGCGATCTACAAGCCGGCCAACGAGCCCGAAGGCGACGACCACGAGCCGGGGATCGGCGAGTTTAGCTGGCACGAGCTGGCGACCACTGACCACGAAGGTGCGTTCGAGTTCTACTCGAAGCTGTTCGGCTGGAAAAAGACCGAGGCGATGGACATGCCCGAGGAGGCAGGCACTTATCAGATGTACGGCCTCGACGACAAAACGATGGGTGGGATGTTCAACAAGCCGGCCGAGATGCCCGGACCGCCGATGTGGCTCTACTACACCATGGTATCGGACGTCACCGAAACGGCCGAGAAGGTCCAAGCGAAGGGCGGACAAGTCCTGAGCGGCCCGATGGAAGTGCCAGGGGGCGACATGATCGCCCAGTGCATGGACCCTCAAGGCGCACCGTTCGCCATTCACTCGAAAGCCACTGGCTAGACAGAGACAAACCTTTCGCTTCGAGGGGGCTCCAACGGGAGCCCCCTTTTTCTTGTCACTTGCCGCGCCAGCCTTTCTTATCGAAACTACTAACCTGAGTTAGCCACTGAAGATCACAATCTGGGGGGAACGATGAGCAAAAAACTGGCTGGCCTGCTGGCTGCTCTAGCCACGGTCGCGATCGCCTCTCCGCAGCCAGTCGACGACGAATCGGTTTTCGTCAAGGGGCTCAAGGCGGGCGAGCGCGAGTCGCTGCTCTACGTCTGGACTCGCGACGGCGACGGCCAGGATAGTGACTTCCTGGCGGTCGTGGACGTGGATGTCGGCTCCCAGGTATCCGGCCAGGAGCGGCTCGCAGAGCTCGT
>CBDUCI010000231.1:0-3440 GCA_965365605.1 uncultured bacterium | reverse complement strand
GCACGTGTCTGTCGTCTCGCCGATAAACAGGTTGAACGTGCCGGTAATCGAATTGTTTTCATCATCACAGGCCAGCGTCGAAGCCACCATCCCAGTGACAAGTAGAAGCATGAGCATCCGCATCGAGTTCCCTCGCTATCGCATGTTGGAGTGGGCCCGGCTGGATTTGAACCAGCGACCCTCGGATTATGAGTCCGGTGCTCTGACCACTGAGCTACGGGCCCGTACGATCGGAGCGGGCCCGCCGCACGGCAGCTCGGGTCCGCTGACAAAGTAAGATATCGGTTGCCGAGGTTTAACGCCCGACGGAGGCGCTCATGCTACTCGTAGTAGTAGCGGAGCAGGTCGCCACATTTTGATGGGTGGCGCAGTTTCTTGAGCGCCTTCGACTCGATCTGGCGTACGCGCTCGCGAGTGATGTCGAAGATCGATCCGACCTCTTCCAAGGTGCGCGGACACTCATCGTCGATCCCGAAGCGGAGCCGGATGATCTTCTCCTCACGCTGGCTCAACGTGTGGAGCACCGCATTGACGTTCTCGCGTAACATCGTGAAGGCGGCGCTGCTCGACGGCGAGGGTGACGTCTCGTCCTCGATGATGTCGGAGATCTGTGTGTCCTGGCCGTGCTGGATGGGACGATCAAGCGAGATCGGCTCCTGGGCGATCTCGAGAACCGCCTTGACCTTGTCGATCGGCAGTCCCAGCTCGGCGGCGACCTCTTCCGGTGGGGGTTCGCGACCGGTTTCCTGGACGATCCGACGCGTGAAGCGATTCACACGGTTGATCGTCTCCATCATGTGTACGGGAATCCGGATCGTTCTCGACTGCTCGGCGATCGCCCGCGTGATGGCCTGCCGTATCCACCACGTGGCGTAGGTCGAGAACTTGTACCCCTTGCGATAATCGAACTTCTCCGTCGCTTTCAACAACCCCGAGTTGCCTTCCTGAATCAGATCCAGAAACTCGAGTCCGCGCCCGATATACCGTTTGGCGACAGACACCACGAGTCGAACGTTGGACTCGACCATCCTGCGTCGGGCCGCCATGACGCGCCACATGAGCTCGCTGACTTCCTTGAGCAAGGCGTGGTATTCGGCCCGCGAGAGGCCGGTCACTCGCTCGAGTTCTTGCTCACGCCACTCGACACCGGTGGTGCCGTCCCAAAGGCGCAGCGACTCGGCAAGGTATTCGACCTGTGATGGATGCAGTGGCAACCCGACAAAAAAGGTACGCACCTTCTCCATCTCTTCGAACGCCTGCTTCCCCTTCTTTCCGCGGAGACCGCTCTTCTCGAAAGTGCGCCGGGCTTCGCGCCACCTCAACTCCAGCTGTTCGAGCTCACGGACCAACGCCTCGCGTCCGCCGGCGTCGTCATCTGCCCCCTCTTCGGAATCGTCATAGTCTTGCGACAAGAAAGCCTCCACTCGCAATCCGCCGTCGGCTACGCGGCGCCCCTGATCAAACGCATTCTCTATCGAGCTCAACGAGCTAAACACTTTCTCTCTGAGCGCGGCTTGGCCCTCGGCGATCGCGCGGGCGATGGCGATCTCCTCTTCTGGAGAAAGCAAGGGCACGCGACCCATCTCCTGGAAGTACATCCGAGTGAGATCGTCGTGGAGCCGAACATCAACCACTGGTTGGTCCGCAGGTGGCTCGAGGATGTCCTTGCCGCTCCGCAGGTCGAGGATCGCCTGATCGATAGCATCCGAAACCGGAGCTTCGGTGTCATCAGCGTTGTCTTCCGAGAACGGTCGAGGAGGTGGTTTTGAACGCGACATAGCTACGACGTCGGTCGCTCCTTCTGTCGGATGGCACGCGCCAGAGCACGCTGTCGCACGGCATCCGCCAACCGCTCGCCCGTGGGCTCGAATTCGGGACTTACCCCACGCTCGATCGCCTTCACCAAAAGTTGCGAGAGGCTGTCACGAAACGACTCTTCCGACAGCGGAAACCCATTCGCCGAGCGCCACACCTCGAGTTCGGCAATCACGCGCTGGAGGCCTGGGTCAGAGACGCGGTGGGCTTGATCGGCGATGTTCACCGCATCAGCATCGTAATCGGCTAGATGCTCAAACAACGCCCGATACCCGGGGTCGACGAAATACTCAGGGCGACAAGCGGCCTGCGTCTCAGCCAACCAACGCGAATCATTGACCGCATGGAGTAGCACGTAACGCTCGTCTTGCGCGCCCGGTGTGGCGATCGCGCCTGGCGCTTGGCGGCGTGCCTTCGGTGTCACATCGCGGATTGACTCTTCGCGTGATCGTGAGCGGTCGATCGTCGAGGGAACAGTCAAGGTATCGCGCGGCACGCGCAATCCAGCGGAGATCTTATCGAGGTACAGCGCCTGGGTGACTGGGTCGGGCACCAATTTGACGCTATTGAGCAGTCGGCTGATCGCCCGGCGCTTTTTCATCACATCGGTGAGGTCGACTCGAGACCGAACGACCTCGAGCTTGGCGTCGATGACATCCTGTCCCGCCTCGACCAGCGCCGCGAATGCATCCGCACCCCCTTCCCGGATCACGTCATCCGGATCACGGCCTTCGGGAAGCGACACGACACGGACCGCAAAACCGGCAGCAAGCAGCAAATCGCTGGCTCGGAACGCTGAGCGCTCACCCGCCGTGTCACCGTCGTAGGCGAGATAGGCGGTCGATGTGTATCGCTTGAGGATTCGCGCCTGGGCGCTGGTCATCGCCGTCCCCAGCGGCGCCACCACGTTGTGAAACCCGGCTTGATAGAGGCCGACCAGATCAAAGTTGCCCTCGACGAGGATCACAGCACCCTCGCGACGGATCTGAGCTCGGGCGAGATCGAGATTGAACAACGTCCGGCCCTTCGAGAAGATCGCCGTATCGGAGGAGTTCAAGTACTTCGGTTCCTCGTCGTCGAGTCGTCGCCCCGACAAGGCGATAATCTTGCCACCCACCGATCGGATCGGGAAGCAAAGTCGCCCTCGAAAACGATCGTAGATGCCCCCGGTCTTCTCGCTCCGAGCAGCTACGCCTGCGGCGATCAGAGTTTGCCCTTCGATCCCCTGGCGCGATCCCTCACCCGTCAACGCGTCCCACTCATCAGGTGCCCAGCCGAGCAGAAACGTCTCCCACACCTTACGTCCAATGCCCCGCCCTTCGAGATAGCTTCGCGCCATTTCCGCGTCCGGCGACTCCATTAGACGACGATGATAGAACTCGGCTGCCAACCGATTGGCATGGTAGAGCGGGGCATTGGGGTCATCCGCGATCGTTTCTCGGTCCGGCACTTCGACGCCGGTTCGCTCACCCAATGCGCGCACAGCATCCGGAAAGCTGAGCTTTTCATATTCGACCAAGAACGAAAACACGTTGCCGCCCGCCTGACATCCGAAGCAGTAGTACATCTGTTTCTCGGGTGAGACGCTGAAGGACGGCGTCTTCTCGGGGTGGAATGGACACAGG
>CBDUCI010000230.1:0-3453 GCA_965365605.1 uncultured bacterium | reverse complement strand
AAGGTTTCGCCCGCTACGCTGGCAATGGTCAAGATTTCCTGCAACTCTTCCGGCGTGACGCGATCGGCCGACAGGATCTCGACGGTGATGGCGTGATCACGTTCGACGAGGCACTGGAGAGCTTGGTTAACGCAACGATTGCGGGGCTCGCCGATTCGGTCTTTAACTACGGCGAACCCCGCCAGGTTCGCTTGGGGGCGGAAATCCGGTTCTAGGCGGCTACTGTTGTTGATTGCCGCGGAACAGCGAGTTGACCCCCCATGAGTAGGATCGGTACAGACGAGAATCTGGAACGCGGGGGCGTATGGAAATTCTGTGGTCTAAGACAGAACCCGACGACTGGACGGGGAGGTATCGGGACTACACGGTTGATATTCAGTATTACGTGGATCCTGTAGATGAGCCCTGGGTGTGGACCGTAACTTATCACGGCGAAAAGACCCCGACGGTGGTCGCCGCCGGGTATGAAGGCACGCTCGAGGCCGCCAAGAGCGAGGTGGCACGCACAATCGAATGGAATCTGCCCGAGCACGGCAGCAATCCGTGCTGAGACGGTGTTCTCGTTAAGACTTCTTGGTACGCCCTCGATCGAGGGTGAGCAGGGCCCGATCACCGGTCGGCCCGTACAGCGTCATCGACTCGCCCTCCTGGCACTGCTGGCGGCGGCGCCGTCCCAGGCACTCAGCCGCGACAAACTGATCTCCTACCTCTGGCCCGAAAGCGGCTCCGGTCGGGCGCGACACTTGTTTAGCGTACCCGTCCACGTGCTTCGCAAAGCGCTGGGTGACGAAGCGTTGCTTACCGAGGGGGACGACCTACGACTCAACATGGACGTGATTGAGCCCGATGTGGTCGAATTCGAGTCGGCCCTCGCACGCAACGATCCGAAACGAGCGGTGGGTCTGTACGTGGGTCCGTTCCTCGATGGCTTCTATCTGGGCGGTGCGCCCGAGTTTGAACAATGGGTCGACGACGAGCGAGCCCGATGGGCCCAGGGGTATGAGCAGGCACTCGAGGAGCTAGCTCAGACGGCCGAAGACGAGGGCGACTTCGTGACGGCGGCGAGGTGGTGGCGTCAGCTAGCAAAGGAACAACCCTATAGCGCACGCATCGCCTTGCGGGTCATTCAGGGGCTGGCGGCGTCAGGGGATCGCGGCGAGGCGCTCCTGTACGCGCGTCAGTATGAGGCATTGCTCGCGGAGGAGCTGGAGATCCCCCCCGACGCCGACGTGACCGCGCTCGTCGAGCGCTTGCAGACCGAACCCACCACCGAAAGCCCACCCTTGCAACCGATGGAGTCTCGTTTTGAACCTCGTGCAGAGGCTTGGCAAGACACATTCGATCGGATCGCGAAGTCGGTACCGTCTCGAACCGATGCTGGTAGGGCACCACGGTTCCGCCGGTGGACCACCGCGACTGTGTCGACGGCTCTTCTGCTGACTCTCGGAAGCCACTCAGGGTCGGACCCCGGGATCATTCAGGAGCGCGTGCTCGTCGTCGCGTTCGAGAACCAGACGGGTGATCCCTCGCTCGACCCGATCGGACGCATGGCGAGCGACTGGATCGTCCAGAGCCTGAGCAAGACCGGGCTTATTCACGTCGTCTCGCCCATGACTGCGCTGAGGGCGGCCCAATACCTGAGCGAGGTGGATACACTCTCTGGTCAGCAACTCTTGAGTGCACTCGCCCTTGAGACCGAGGCCGACATCGTCGTGTCGGGTTCTTACTATCGACGGGGGGAGGAGGTCACGTTTCTGGCCGAGATCAGCGACCCGGATAGCGGCGAGGTGTTGCGAACGGTCGAAGGAGTGAGCGCGCCAACGGAAGCGCCGCTCGATGGCGTGGAGGTTTTGCGACAACGGGTCGGTGGCGCGCTTGCCACAGTGGTAGACCGACGACTTACCGCCTGGGCTCACGGCGCTAGTCAACCGCCGAACCTCGCGGCGTACCGCTACTTCGCCGATGGGATGGACGGTTTCCTCCGGATGCAGTTTGCGGACGCAGCCACGGACTTCGAGCGAGCCGCGGCGGTGGACTCGACGTTTACCACGCCTCTTCTCTGGGCCATCTTCGCGCACCAGAGCGCAGGTCAAGGCGCACAGATGGACTCCATAGTCCGGCTGCTCGAGCACGTCAGCGATCGGCTGGCCCCGTGGGATCGTGCCATGCTCGAGTACCACATGGCGCGGAACAGTGGTGACTACGTTGGCGCGTACCACGCCATGCGACGGGTGGTGGAGATCGCCCCCAACTCAGAGTGGCGCTTCATGCTGGGCTCGGCCGCACTCGATATCAACCGACCACAGGAAACGGTGGATCAGCTGACCCGGATCGATCCGACACAGGGATGGGTCGGCGAGTGGCATCCCTATTGGCGCGTTCTCACCGCGGCACATCATTTCCTGGGCAACTACGGAGAGCAGCTGGCATCCGCGCGGCGCGCGGCTCAGCTGTGGCCGGAGAACCACGTGATCGTCTGGTCAGAAGCCGCGGCTCTCGTGGGACTGGGACGCGTCGAAGACGCGTTTCGGGTGATCGAACAAGTTCCCACCTCGTCGACGGAGCAGTTTAACCCGGCCACGGCTTACTTGGCGCTCGGCAGCGACCTGCGAGCGCACGGATACCCCGTGGCGGCGCAGCGGGCATTCGACCGCGGCTTCGCGCGAAGAGCGACCCTCGCTCAAGGAAGAGTACGATTGGATGTACGCCATGTCCCTCTACGAGACGGGTCGGTGGGATGAGGCCAAGGCTGCGTTCGAAAGACTGGAGCCGAGTGAACGATATGTGGAGAAATACGGGTTCGATCCATGGATCGAGGGGTACCTCTCGGTCCTGGCCGCGAGACGCGGCGACCGCGATGATGCCTTACGCCAGGCCCGGCGGTGGGAGGCGTTCCAGAACAAGCAGCTTTACCACCGAGGTCTCAATTGGCGCGCACGCATCGCTGCTATCCTTGGGGATCGGGACGAGGCGGTGCGCCTCCTTCGGGAGCAGTTCAAGGAGGGGCGCCCCTGGGCCGAGGCGCTGCAGCAGTTCCACGCTGAGGTCGACTTCGAGTCGCTCCAAACGTACCCCCCCTTCCAGGAGTTGATTCGGCCCAAGGGGTAGGTAATCGGTTACGTCCGATTTCACTCCCAGCCGTTTTCCAAGAAGAGGGAACGGGATTCGCGCAGGGTGACACCCCTCAGTTCCAGAGCAAGTCGAGTTAGATCACTTCTAGCGTCATGCTGAACGGGCCGGCCGTGCCCACCGGTACCAATCCACCCTTCTTCCCCTTATTCCCCGACACGTTCTTGCAGTGCACTCCGCTGGTGCCTGTAATCGTCCACGAAAGTCCATCTGCGGAGCGAGTTGTGACGACTCGGTTTGGGTCGCTCTCGTCGGCGACCCCATCGCAGTTCTTGCCGTAGCGCACGATGCCGTCGTCGATGCCATCGGTATTCAACTCGGCCT
>CBDUCI010000229.1:0-3470 GCA_965365605.1 uncultured bacterium | reverse complement strand
TGCTTGACCGCTAACTCGTAAAGCTCGTTGATGCGTTGGGTTACCTTCTGCTCGTGACCCAGTGCCTCTTCCATGACCGCCAACGGGGATCCAAAATCGGCCGGCGGCTTGTCGAGCGCTTGGAGGTCGATGCGACCATCTCGGTCCTGCACGAAGTCGAAGATCTTCATCGCATGAGCGATCTCCTCTTCGCGCTGCATCCGCATCCAGTGTGCAAAGCCCTCCAGATTCTCGGCCTTGAAGTACGCCGACATCGATAGATACAGATAGGCCGCGTATAGTTCGTTCTTGATCTGATCGTTTAGGGCCTTCTCAAGCTCTTTGTGCATCAAATCGCTCCTTGCTGGGCCCTGTCCAGGGGCGGGTGGCATGGGTCTTCCATAGGTACAGATGGACAGTCTGCCGAACCCGAATGGTGTACCGGGGTGGCCTTCCGCGCAACCCGCGGAAACAATCCGCGTCTGTCGTCCGTACAAGACGATAGAAGACCCCCGAACGAAAGGTTAGAGAGAGATGTTGGAGATCATCGCGATCCTGATCGGTACGTCGATCCTGGCCGGCCTCAAACCCAGTCGGGAGCAAGCTCGGCAGGCGCGGGCGGAAGCCCGCGAGCGGGTTAAAGACCGATCCCTACCGGGGCGTAGTTCACCATCAACTATCCGTTGATGTGAGCCTCAACTGTTCCTTATATTGCAATTACTTAGGAGATTTAGAGTACCCCTCGACTCGGGCGCGCTCATAGGCTAGAACGGGGCCCAGCTGAGGGCCTGCAAAAAGGTCAAGATAACAGCGGTGCGGGTCATCGGGTCTCCCGTCTCGAGAGCCACTGCGAGCGGTCGCAGGCTGTCCGCAGTTGCACGATGTGGGCCGATGCCCAGCTGGATCGGGCCAGACGGGTTGCTTCCCCTCCCCACCGGACGGCAATTTGATCACCCGATCGGCGCCAGGGACACCCAGCGCCGACTCTCGCATTCTGCGATATGTCGTTTTGCCTGAGGGGGCCGGTGGATCGCATCGAGGGACTCGCCAAGTTGACCGGTGCTGAGCGCTACGTGGACGATTTGCCGCTCGACGGGACGCTTTGGGGGATGACCGTCCGCAGTCCGGCGCCGCGTGGGCGCGTAACCGGTGTCCATTTTGGCTCAGGCGTAGACTGGAATGATTTCGTTGTCGTCGATCACCATGACATTCCCGGCGACAACACGGTGCTCCTGATCGAAACCGACCAGCCGCTACTGGCCGGTGAATACGTTCGTCACGTGGAAGAGCCGGTCGCGCTCATCGCGCATCGATCACGCGAGATGGTTCGACGGGCGATTCACGAAATCGAGGTCACGGTCGATCCCGAGCCACCGATCTTCGACTTCACTGCCGAACCGACCGCCGACCAGATCCAACACGGCTCCGACAACGCCCTCAAACGAATCGATATCATCAAGGGCGATGTCGACGCGGCCCTAGCAGGGGCAGCACACGTTGTCGAGGGCGAGTATCGAACCGGATCGCAAGAGCACGTCTACTTGGAGAACCAGGGGATGATCGCCTGGGAAGAGAACGGCGTGTTGACAATCAAGGGCAGCCTCCAGTGCCCGTTCTATGTGCTGAAGGCCGCCGTACGCGCGCTGGCCAGGGACAGCGACCACGTGCGGATCGTTCAGGCGCCCACCGGTGGTGGCTTCGGCGGCAAGGAAGAGTATCCGTCGATGATCGCGCTCCACGCGGCGTTGCTCGCGCTCAAGGCCGAGCAACCGGTCAGAATCATTTACGATCGCGGCGAAGACATGCGCGCTACAACCAAGCGCCACCCATCGTTGGTTCGGCACCGGACCGGCGTCGACGGTGATGGCCGGTTGGTGGCCCAGGACATCGAGGTCGCGCTCGACGGCGGCGCCTACGTCACCCTGTCCCCGGTCGTGCTCAGCCGCGGCGCGATCCACGCCGCTGGACCGTACGCCTGCGCCAACGTTCGGATTCGCGGGCGCGCGATGCTCACCAACTCCCCACCCCACGGCGCGTTTCGAGGGTTTGGCGCGCCGCAGACACACTTCGCCAACGAGCGCCACATGGACGTCGTCGCGGCGGCAATCGGCATCGACCCCGACGAGTTCAGGCGTCGCAACTTGATCGTTGACGGCCAGACGACGGCCACCGGGCAAAAGATCACCGATGGTACCGACCGCGTGGCGTTGCTCGACCACGCGCTCGAGCTATCGAGTTATCGGGAGCGGCAAAGCGAGCATCTGGCGCTCAACGCGTCCCACCCCTACCTGCGGCGCGGGATCGGGATGGCCGCCTTTCATCACGGCGCCGGGTTCACCGGCAGCGGTGAGGTCATGTTGGCGTCCGAGCTCGCATTAGCGGGGTTACCGGACGGTCGGATCGAGGTATTGAGCGCCAACATCGAGATGGGCCAGGGCACCTTGACCGTGTTCACCAAGCTGGTCTGTGACCGCCTCGGGTTAGCCCCCGAACAGGTGGTCATCGCCGATGCGGATACGGGTCGCGTTCCCGATAGCGGCCCGACGGTCGCCTCGCGAACCACGATGGTCGTTGGCCGTTTGGTCGAGCGTGCGTGTGACGATCTGCGCCGCCAACTCGAACTCGACGATTCCGATACCGGTGATCGGGTCACGCGGACGATCATCGGCTGGCACGCCGAACACGACGAGTCGCTCGTTGGTCACGCCAAGTACGAACCGCCACCCGGTATCGAGTGGGACGAGGCGACGTACACCGGTGATGCCTACGCGACCTACGGCTGGGCGACCTACGTCGCCGAGGTCGAGGTCGATCTGCGCACCTATACCACGCGAGTAACGGATTTCGTCGCCGTACAGGACGTCGGTACAGTGCTGCATCAGACACTCGCCCGCGGCCAGATACAAGGCGGCGTGGTTCAGGCGATCGGATGGGCGTTGACGGAGGAGTGCACCTGGAACAACGGTGTCATGCAGAACAATCAGCTCACGAACTACATCATCCCGACTAGCGACGACGTGCCACCGATCCGGGTGAGCTTCGTCGAGAACCCGTTCGCCCATGGTCCGCACGGCGCCAAGGGTCTCGGTGAACTGCCGATGGATGGGCCCGCGCCAGCGATCGCTAACGCCGTCGCTCGCGCCATCGATGTTGATCCGCACGAGATCCCGTTAACGCCCGAACACCTGATGGACCTCGTCTCGAATGGACGCTGAGGCGAGCACGCAACCGATGAGCCGGTCACGGATCGAGGTGCCGTTCACGCTGAACGGAATGGAAGTCACGACTTCGATCGATCCGGCCGAACGGTTGCTCGACACCCTGCGCTACCGATTGGGTATGACCGGCAGCAAGGAAGGATGCGGCGAGGGCGAGTGCGGGGCCTGCACCGTGCACGTAGACGGCATACCCGTGAATTCGTGTTTGATCCCAACGTATCAGGTGCGCAACGCGCAGGTGCGCACGATAGAGGCGATCGACCCGAGCCAAGT
>CBDUCI010000228.1:0-3490 GCA_965365605.1 uncultured bacterium | reverse complement strand
AGCTCTATGTCCGCTCGCGATGCGCTTTGCTGGCCCGAGGGAGGCCCTCTGGCACGCCATCATCCGGCGTAACTATGGGGCGACCCACATCGTCATCGGTCGCGACCACGGGGGGATTGGTGATTTCTATGAGCCCACCGCGGCTCAATCGCTGGTCGAGGAGCACAGCGAGGAGATCGAGATCAAGCCGATCACCTTCGATGAGATCGTGTACGTACCGCAACGGGGTCGATCCGGGTTCTATGAAGAGCTAAAGGCGGTTCCACCTGACGCTCCATTCGAAAGGCTCTCTGGCACCGCTGCGCGGGAGGCATTGGAAGTCGACCCCGAGGCCCAACCGGCCGACGAATGGCTCATGCGACCGGAGATCATCGACATACTCAGAGAGTCGCGTCCGCCACGCCATCAACAGGGCGTGTGCATCTGGTTTACCGGGCTCAGCGCCGCTGGCAAGTCCACAATCGCCGATGCACTGGTGGCCCAGATCCTGGAGAATGGTCGGCAGGTCACTGTTCTCGATGGTGATGTCGTACGCACGCACCTCTCAGCGAAATTGAATTTTACAAAGCGGGACCGGGATGAGAACGTGCGCAGGATAGGCTTCGTGGCATCGGAGATCGTACGACACGGTGGAGTCGTCATCTGCGCCGCCATCAGCCCGTACAGAGCCGCCAGGAACGAGGTGCGCGCGTTGATGCCGGCGGGTGCATTCGTCGAGGTATTCGTCGATACTCCGCTTGACGTCTGCGAGCAACGGGATACCAAGGGTTTGTACGCTCGGGCTAGAACCGGCGAGATATCTAACCTGACAGGTGTCGACGATCCTTACGAACGACCCCAGAGTCCGGAGCTAGCCCTGAACACGGTAGGGGTACCACCGGAATCAAATGCCACGCAGGTGCTGGAGTACCTGGGGCGAGAGGGTTTTGTCAGAACAGCGTGACTCCAGTTCGACCGGTGCGTCGCTAGGTCAGCTCGAGCAGCCCCCGATTTTCGTGGTCGGGGCGGCGCGATCCGGCACTACATGGGTCTACGATATTCTCACGGCGCATCCCCAAGTCGCTGGCGTCTATGAGTCCTGGTTGTTCACCCGGAACAATGGGTTGGGCGCGCTCTACGCGTCGGCGCATTGGCCGCCAAACCGATCCGGCTTGAGTGGGCTGCTCGAGCGCGAGGCTCTGTTGGAAGAGACGCGCGCTTTTGCCGCCCGACTGTTGGGCAGGGCTCTAGAGCCGGAGCATCGCTTCCTGGTGGAAAAGAGTCCATCGCACGTCTTTGCAGTGCCGCTAATCCATGAACTCTTTCCACGGTCGCGATTTATCCACGTGTTGCGCGACGGGCGTGACGTGACCGTCTCGGTACGGGCGGCCGCGCGTTCGTGGGTACCACAGTGGCGCGAGGCGTTTGGCCGTTCTGTTCTCACATCCGCCAGGGCGTGGAGCCATGCGGTGCGACGGGCTAGAAAATTGGCGGCCGATCTCGGCGATCAATTCCTCGAGGTTCGTTTCGAAGAGATCAAGCGTGAGCCGTTCGTATCGTACCGGCGATTGTTCAATTTTTGTGGGATATCATATGACGAGCCACTGTTGCAACAAATTCACGAGCAGACGGACTTCGCCACAAACTACAGATCGAACGAGGAAGGTTTTCGTCGTGGTGGCCGCGTTGGTGATTGGCGAACCCACTTCAATATTCTGGACGCCGTCCAGTTCAATCTCGCCGCTGGCGATACGCTGATCGAGACCGGGTATGAAGAGTCTCGCCGCTGGGCTGGCTCGGTGGTGAGGAAGACGTCCCCGGCGCGCTGATCAGCAATAGCCGAGACGTCGCATTGTTGGCCCAGCGACTTTGACAACGCTCTCTAGCTCGTCTGTCGACAGCCCACGCCGATAGTTGCCCACGCTGTCGACATGTATGTGCCGGGTCGGGAACGCCGTTGACTCCACCTCGAGGTATTCGCCCAATCCTCGAAGGATCGGGGTTGGATTCTGAACGAGATCTTCGTACCGAATTACATGCAAGTGTTGTCGGTACTCTTCCGTCATCTTCATCGCTTCGACCCAGCGCATAGCTATGCGTTCAGCTGTCGATACCTCTTTGATGAAAGCGAGACCCTTCCAGTCGGTGCGTACGCGATGCAAGAAGGAGCTGGTGACGTCTCGGCAGTCCCGATAGATGATGATCCGTTTCAGACTGGTGTCCCTGGTCAGCTCTTTCAACCAGAAGACGTAACGAGGGTACTTGTCGCCAATGACCCGGACAGCAGGGAAGGCTGGTTGCAGAAGGGAGCGGACCACCTCTGCGTCGATCCGGTGACGCCAGTAGCGTCTCAGGCGCCCCAGGTAAGCACGACGGAACGACGGCTCACGCCATTCTCGGTGGCCGATCCGAGGGTTTTTCCAGCGCTTTATGAGATCACGGCGGTATTTCCAGTAGCTGCGCCCGAGATTGCGAAAATTGGCGAACTCGTACGTGAGGGCGATCGCCGGGTGGCGGTTACAGGTTTCCCAGAGCATTGTGGTTCCCGACCGAGAGAGACCGCCGATGATTGCCGCGATCGGGCTCGGGCCCTGACTCGACGTGTCAACTCGGGGCGACATGTGTTTCTGCGCGCGTACGAGGGGGATGCGCCTCATAAAGCTGTCTGTGAAGCTGGTACAGGCCGGCGTAAGCGCCTCCGGTCGCGATCAGCTCGTCGTGTGTGCCTTGCTCGACCAGCCGACCAGCCTCGAAAAGATCTCGTGCTCGGTGCGTGCGTCGAGGTTTGATGTCGGCTCGTCCAAAACGAGAACGCGGGCTTCTCGCGCCAGCGCCCTCGCCATTGCCAGAAGCTGCCACTGACCTGCTGACAACGTCGTGTGGCCGAAAGAACGCCCAAGATGTGTCTCGTAGCCGTATGGCAGACGGGCGATCATGTCGGCGGCTCCGGTTCGTTCCGCGATCTCCTCGATCGCGTCGGGGTCGTTGCGTAACCGCCGCCAATCACCGTAGGCGATGTTGTCCCGAGCGCTGGCCTCGTAACGCGCAAACTGCTGGAAAACGAAGGACAGCTGGGATCTCAGGTGCTCGGGGGACATGCTGCCCAGCTCATGGCCGTCGAGCAGGATCGTGCCGCGCTCGGGCTCGTAAAGCCCCCCGAGCAGCTTGACGAGGGTCGACTTTCCAGCACCGTTTGGACCGACCAGGGCGACGACATCTCCAGGTGCGATCTCAAAAGACACGTTTTTCAGCGCACGTTCCTCAGATCCCGGGTACCGAAATGAGATGTCGCGAAACTCAACTCCGCCGCGGATCGCTGGCTGAGCCCCGCTCGCAACCGGTGCGGCCACTCTTGGAGACGTACTGAGAAACAGCGTCAAGTTCGATACCATGAGAGAGCTATGAATTGATTGCGCGATCAGGTTGACCAGCCCGGTTACGGTGGCGGCGAAGCGCTCCACGGCCAGGAGATACGCGGCTACGCTCCCCAGCGTGGCATCTCCGCGTAGCG
>CBDUCI010000227.1:0-3494 GCA_965365605.1 uncultured bacterium | reverse complement strand
CGAGGAGCGCGAGCGGCGCCACCGCGGTCGGCGACCAGACCACGCACCACGCGAACCCCCGCAGTACCGCCGAGAGCTGTCGGCGCTCGCGCACAAAAAGCGTCTCCACGACTCGAGCCCGGAACCCCTCACCGCTTTTGTCCGCCACCAACCGCTGATCCCGACCGAACTCGACATCGATGCCTCCGAGCGCGCCTTCCGACGTGAGCGAGATCAGCACCTGCGAACCGGGACGTAACCGACGCCATGAGAAGTCGGGCGTGCTAGACCCCGCCTCGACGAGCGCCTGGAGATCAGCCGGATCGAGTTCGTGATCCTGCCACAGCTCGGAGAATGTCTCGCCCAACTCAAGCGTGTCGACGATCGCGGGCCGGGTCTCCGCCTCCGGCGCGGTCACCACGGGGGGCGGCGCCGGCGGTGCGGGGTCCGACGCCAGCCACCAAGCCACGCCCGCGCCGACCAGGGCGACTAGAAAACCCGGGCGAGCTCGATGCCAACTTCGATCGTGCGTTTTGTCGCGTAGAAGTATCTGGCGGATCAATTCATCTGTCGACGAATAAAGGCCGGTATCTCGAGATCATCCTTCTTCGCCCCCGACTTGAGGTCCAACACCGAGAGAAGATCTTCCAACTCCTCGGGCGATTCGCCATCACTGTGGCCGGAGTCGACCAGTGCCGCAAATCGATTCTCGGCACCACTCGCTTCGACTGTCACGGTTGCCGGCTCCGACATCGTCAATGGCTGGTGACGGATCTCCGACTGGGAAGCATACCCGCCACTGCCGCCAATCCCGGTCGCGATTACGGTAACCCGAATCTCGCCTTTGAGGCTCGGGTCGATGACGGCGCCGAAGATAATGTTGGCATCTTCTCCAGCCGCATCATGAATCACCGAAGAAACCTCGCTGACCTCATGCAGCGAGAGGTCCTCACCGCCGGTGATGTTGATCAACACACCGCACGCGCCAGCGATCGACATGTCTTCGAGCAGTGGACTCGAGATCGCTTGCTGCGCGCTCTCCACGGCCCGATGCTCACCGGTACCAAATCCGGTGCCCATCAAGGCCTGGCCCTTCTCGGTCATGATCGTCTTGACGTCCGCGAAGTCTACATTGACGAGGCCGGTCACGGTAATCAGATCCGATATCCCCCGGGTCGCGTTCAACAGAACCGAGTCCGCGACTCGAAACGCCTCCTGCACGGTGGTTCCCTTGTCAACGACCGATCGGAGCCGCTCGTTCGGAACCACAATCAGAGTATCAACGACCGTTTGGAGCTCGACGATCCCCTTGTCGGCGACCGTCATCCGCTTCTTGCCCTCGAACGCGAATGGCTTTGAGACGATTCCAACCGTAAGTGCTCCAAGCTCGCGCGCGAGGTCGGCGATCACCGGTGACCCGCCGGTTCCCGTGCCACCACCCATCCCGGCGGTGACAAACACCATGTCGGCCCCCTGCAGCGCCTCAGCCACGGCATCCTGATCCTCGAGTAGCGCCTCCCGACCGATGTCCGGCCTCGACCCCGAGCCTAGGCCACGGGTCAGCGACTTGCCGATCTGAATCTTGCGATGCGCTTCGGAGTGCCCAAGCGCCTGCGCATCAGTGTTGATCGAAACAAACTCGACCCCCACTAACCGCTCCTCGATCATCCGATTGACCGCGTTACCGCCGGCGCCTCCGACGCCAACGACTTTCATTCGCGCGTTCTGTTCTTCTCCGTCGGCGAGCTGAAACCGCATGGGGGTCTCCTCCTGGCTTGTCCTGCGTTGCGTGTCGTCCCGGTCATATCCTTTAATGGTTGCGAATGCGGCCCATCCGCGCAATGGTCCCGATCTGGCGGCACAAACTTTGTGGTCTCAGATAAAGTCCTGAAGCCACTCCTTCATCCGGTCGAGAACTCGATCCCATAGCGAATCATCATCAACCATCGCGAACTGATTCTCGGCCCGTCCTTTATCGCGGCCATACAGGACGAGCCCGACGCCGGTAGCAAAGCGTGGATCGTTCACCGAGTCGACGAGTCCAGTGACGTGGATCGGGTAACCGATACGAACTGGTAGCTCGAGCGCTTCTTCAGCCAGCTCGGCGGTGCCCGGCAACGCCGAGGCACCTCCCGTCAGCACAACACCGGACGGGATTCGCTCGTACCATCTCGTCTTCCCGATGTCGTTTCGCACGAGCGCCAGGATCTCCTCCATTCGGGGCTGGATGATCGACGCGATGATGCGTCGACTCACCCGTCGCTCGCCCTGGCCAGCGACCCGTGGTACCACGACATCTTCGCCAGCATCCACCAATCGGGTGAGCGCTGCGCCATAGCGTTCCTTGATCCGCTCCGCCTCGCGCCCTGGGGTTCTCAATCCGATCGCGATATCGTTCGTCACGCTGCTCCCACCTAGTCCGATAACAGACGTGTGGCGGATCGATCCTTCGTTGAAAACCGCGATGTCTGTCGTTCCACCACCGATGTCGACCAGCGCGACTCCGAGGTCTTTCTCGTCTTGGGTCAGGGCGCCCTGGGAGGACGCGAGCGGCTCGAGCACCAGGTCACTGACTTGATAACCTGCCTTTTGAATCGCCTTTACGAGGTTCTGGGCCGAAGAGACGGCTCCGGTGACGATGTGCACATCGATCTCTAACCGTATCCCGGCCATCCCGGTGGGATCCTTGATCCCCTGCTGCTCATCGACGATGAACTCTTGCGGCAAGATGTGCAGGATCTCGCGATCCATCGGGATAGCGACAGCTTTGGCGGCGTCGATCACGCGATTGATGTCGCTGCGCGTGATCTCAACCCCGCCGCGCGACACGGCGATGACTCCGTGACTGTTTATCGATCGGATGTGATCTCCGGCGATGCCGGCAAACACGTTGCGTACTTCGACCCCGGCCATGAGCTCCGCTTCTTCGATCGCTCGTCCGATCGAGACCACTGTCTTCTCCAGGTTGACCACCACGCCACGTCGTAGTCCTTCCGATCGGCTGGTGCCCACACCCACGATCTTGGCGTTGAGATCGCCGTCGAGCTCAGCAATAATGCAGCCGATCTTGGTTGTCCCGATGTCGAGCCCGACGATGATGTTCTCGCGTGCCATCGATTATCTCCTACCCGCGCCGAACGACGATCTGATCGTCGAAACGCAGGTCGAGCTGGAAGAAAGTTTCACCCTTATTGGCCAAATCACGCAGCACGTCATCGACCAGCGCCAGTCTCTCGAATGGCGTGTTCTGATCGAGCAGCACTGTGCACCCCGATTGAGTCAACCGCAATTTCACCGTTCCGTCGTTATCCAGCTCAACGGTCGAGATCTCTTGATATAAAGCCGGCATCGCCAACTCGACCTCGCCCAGCCAATCGAGTGCCCAGCGTATCGGACCGACCTGGACTCGACCATCGAGCACGACCTCTTCCGTCGGCCAATCGACGGCCATGACCGGCACGTCCCAGCCGCCATGAAAAGCCGATACCGGCAGCACTCGACCGGCTTCATCTACC
>CBDUCI010000226.1:0-3508 GCA_965365605.1 uncultured bacterium | reverse complement strand
TGTGGTCGTTGGTTGCATACCTGCAGTCGCTGACCAGACCCCGCGATCTGTTTTTTCGTTTGTTTGTCGAGGATCCCAACGTGACGGCCAACAGGGAGTCGCGATGATACCTATGTCAGCAGCCCATCGATTGATCATCACGGCTTTTGTTGTGCTGGGGATCGCGTGCGCCGGTTCGGGAGAGGGACTCGACGAGCTTGGCAACCCGCTCGGAGAAGGTGGGGGCGGAGAGTTGCAGCCCACGTTCTCCAGCATTCAAGCCAGCATCTTCACCCCCATATGCACCCAGTGTCACGCCGGAGCATCGGCGCCGCTGAGCTTCTCGCTGCAGGCTGGCTTCAGCTACGACCAGCTGGTCGGAGTCCCTAGCGTCGAGGTGCCGGAACTCTTGCGCGTCAACCCCGGTCAACCCGACAACAGTTACCTCGTGATGAAGATCGAGGGCGCGCCCGGCATCACGGGAGGTCGAATGCCGCTCGGATTACCGCCTTTGTCCGCCGATCAGATCGCCAGCATCCGCGCATGGATCGCGGACGGCGCCCTCGAGAACTGAGGTGATTCTCATGAGAAAGAAGCCTTTCGTGACTCTGACGACTTTGTTTTGGCTGTACTTCGTCGGATCATTGACTATAGTGTCCGCGGCCGAGCCGTACCTCTCCGTACGCACTGGTCTGCGGTGTTCGGTTTGTCATACCAATGTGACCGGTGGGGGAAAGCGGAGCGCGTTCGGTTCGATCTACGCCCAGACACGCCTTCCGATGATGGTAACCAGCCTCAGTGACGGTAGTGGGTCGTTTATGGCGACGAACATCGCCGATGTCCTCTCGATCGGCGCGGATTTTCGGACTCGGGCATCGAGAAAGGAGACCGAGGATGAGACGCTGTACCCGTTCGACATAGAGGAGGGGAACCTGTACGTGGAGGCAACGCTGATCCGCGGTCGTCTCACCTTCTCTGTGGACGAGGAATTTGCACCCGGCAATCCCCGCAACCGGGAGGTGTTCGCGTTGATCAAGGGGCTTCCGGGTGAGTCCTACTTGAAGGTGGGCAAGTTCTTTCTGCCCTATGGTTTCAGACTTCTCGACGACACTGAGTTCATTCGGCAGCGTACCGGCTTCAACTTCGACAACTCAGACTTGGGTGTAGAGCTCGGCCTGGAGCCGGGCCCGCTTTCAATAGCCTTCGCGGTGACTAACGGAACGCAAGGCGCCTCTGAGAACAACAACGAGAAACAGGTGAGTGGCTACGCAGCCGTCGTGTTCCCGCGCTGGCGGTTGGGCATGAGTGGGTCCCGAAACGAAGGCGAGACCGGCGACCGTGAAGCCTTTGGTGCATTTGGCGGGTTTCGACTCGGACGCTTCGCCTTTTTGGGTGAATACGACTTTATCAACGACGATCCGCCCGAAGGTCGGCGTGGGAATCAAGCGGTCGCGTTCGTCGAGGGTGATCTACTGGTTACGCAAGGGCTCAATCTAAAAGTCGCTTACGGCTTTCTCGACCCAGACCGCGACATCGGTGAGAACTCTCGGTCCCGGGTACGGATCGGCGCAGAGCACTTTATCACCCAGTTCCTGCAAGCATCGGTTTATTACTCGCACCTCGAGGATATCCCTCAAATCGGGAATCAAGACGAGGTGACCCTCGAATTGCACACGTTTTTCTAGCGCGAGAGGATGAACGATACCTACGAAACTGGAAAGGTGAATTCATGAAGACATCACTGAGTGCAATAATCATCACGGGCTTAGGTGTCGTGCTCATCGCTGTGGCGCCAGCACCGACCGGCGGGGATCCGACAAATGGCTCGATCGTGGGAACGGTCACAGCTCCCGGTGTCAACGCCGCTGCAGTTCTCGCTGTGGATATTGACAAGGAATACTGCGGCGACACGGTGCCGTCCGAAACGGTTGTCGTGGACTCGGAAGGACGAGTGCGGTACGCCGTCGTTTCGCTCGAAAGCGCCAGCTTCTCCGGCCAGGCGACGACGGAGCAGCTTGCGATCAAAAATCGAAACTGCGCCTTTGCGCCACACGTTCAGACCGGCAGAGTCGGAAGCACGCTTAACGCGTTCAATCAGGACAATGTGCTCCACAACGTTCGCCTCTACTTGAAGATGGGGTCCAAACGCCGGTCATTGGTCAACCTCGCCCTGCCAGCTAAAGCCGGACCGGTGGATGCCTCACGTGCGACGAGACACGCCGGAACGATCGAGGTCACGTGTGACGCCCATACCTGGATGTCGGGCTATGTGGTCTTGTTTGACCATCCATATCATGCGGTGACGGACGCACAAGGAAGCTTCTCGATCGACAACGTGCCACCGGGGACGTATCCGCTGAAGGTGTGGCACGAGTCGTTGGGCGAGCTGACCATGGAGGCCGTCGTCGAGCCCGGCAAACCGACCACCGTAGCACTTCAGTACAACTAGCGACGGGTAGCGGGGTGTGACCAAGCGGTTTTTGCCGGTTCTCGTTGTCTGGCTTCTCCTCTGGAATGTCTCCTCGTCATACGCCCAGTGGAGCTTACGTACACAAGTAGACGCGATCACAGGCGAAGTCCAAAGAATTGCTATGGTGGAAAACGAGAATGGATACAAATTTCTAGTTTATAGAATTAGGAACGGCGAACCAGCGTGGGCAACTTTCCGTTTGCCAGACAGCGACGCGGACATCCTGGCCAACGATCGGGCTCCTGTAATGCGACTCGACGAACAGAAACCCTTCAACTTACAGCATTTTCTGGACATGAATGGGTACGCATTGAAAGCTGGTTTTGAATTGGCAGAAAATGGGCCAAAATGGTTTAGTTGGCGGATTTGGCACGGAAAGATCAGCGAGGGAATCAGCGAGCAATTGCGGGATCTTATGACCGGTAACTCAGTGACCTTTCGTTTCTATCTCTTCAATGGTGGATACAAGGACACTCGCTTCACCCTTGAAAGCGCGAGTGCAGCTATCTCCGAAGCCCTAAAGTTAAACGGGATCCCTTTCAAGGCGGAGCGCGATACTGAACGCGAGGAACACTTCAGGGCTATGAAACGTGCGAAGAGCGACTGTAGGGGGCGTACCAAGTGTGCAACCAGAGTGCTAGAGTGTTTCGTTGACAATCATTTCAATCTTGAAGACTTCAGAGATTGTGTAAGCGCACTCGCAGGGACTTATGCGCGCAACGTTCGGTGCAAGTCCCCCGGTGAGCTCGCCACAGAGGTCTTCATCAAGTCTGGCAAACCGACTCAACTGACGCTTCAGTCCAACTAGTGGCTGCTGTTGGGGAAGGCGGAGTAAATCACGCGACGAGCTTGCCGACATTTCAGCTTCACTGCGGTGTCACTCGCGGTGACAAACCTCACTGGCGCTAGCCAGCGCTCAATCGAGTCCTTTGGAGCCGAGAGTCCAGGTTCGAATCCTGAAATCCAACCAAGCTAAACCAAAACGATCAGTCTCAGTCTTGGGCTCGATTGGCGCGCCAGCGAACTAACCAGCACCAGTGGAGTTCCTTTCTGGCTATG
>CBDUCI010000225.1:0-3548 GCA_965365605.1 uncultured bacterium | reverse complement strand
ATCTTCACTTTCGTCGCATTCCCAGGTTAGCCGCTCGTATTCCTGGGCTGCTCGATTGATGCCCTCGATCGATCGCTTGCGCCGGATTGCCTCGATAGCATCCCTGGCCGCCTCCTCGATCTGCTCGGCCGATCGCTTATAGGGCACGGTCTCCATTTCAACGAAGTGCTCCATCGGGATATACATCATCGGCTGCCGATCAAACGGATCGCCGCGCGCCTTGTCGCCTCCCCTGGTTGCGATGCCCTGGCGATAGGGCAGGGTCAGGTCCAGGCAGACGATCGCATCGGCGTTGTCATGCCGCACCGCCATGTATCCCTTGACGCCGTAATGCGCCGCCAGTTGCGCCACGGCCTGGAGCTTCTTGGTCTCGAAGATGATATCCCGGAACTCGCCGCGCCGGTTGTAATGACGCTTGAACTCGCAGACGGCCGCGACCTTCCGGCCCTTCTTTAGCTCGGCGTCAACGGGATCGAACGTACCCTCGCCCAGCTTGACCTCGAGGCCGAGGTGACGGCCGACCGTTGGAGCGAAGCGGCGCTCCTCCCAACGGCCGCGCCGCCAGTCCCGCGAGTGAAACTTACGCGCCATCGAGGGGCGGGAAATCAGAGTTAGCGGTGCCGACCGGGTTGAGCTCCTTGCGCGCCAGGCGCATCACCTTCTCGCGCCACCCCTGCGCGACGGCCAGGCGATTGCGCACCTCCCTGGCCGTGCCGCCCATGCCGTTGGTTCTCGAGTAGCCCTCGAGCTTGGCCTCACGAAGCGCGGCAAGCACCACCTTGCGCGGCGCCGTCTCAGGATCGATGAGCCACCACGATCGCTCTCGATAGGTGAAGCCGGTCGGACTATCCGTCATTGCGTCGTCCGCTGAACGATCATCACCCATCCCTCCTGGGTATCCTTCCAGAACATCGCGGGCACACCTGGACCGGCAACGAATAGCCTGGGGCCGTAATTCGTCCAGGCGATGCCGCACCTGGTATAGCCCTCGGGGATATCCATTGCGCACTCCAGGAAGTTGGCCTCGGCCTCGTCGTGTCCATCCGGCGTGGTTGCGTCGATCTCTCTATCAGTCGCCATCGATCGGTGCCTCCTCAAATTTCTCGGTGAACTCTGCGAACGGCCGAGCCCAGGAAACCGCGAGGCCCAGGTCGAGCGCGTTCAACGGGGCATAGACCACCATCGGCGTCAGGTCTTCCTCGAGCAGGCAGCTCGATAGAACTATGTATTGCTCGCCGCTCTTAATGTGGTTCCAGATCGAGCCAGGGCGGAGCGTGGCTGGCGCCAACAGCTTGGCCAGGTCGATCGCTGATTTCCTCTCAGGCATTGGCTTCCCCCTCTGTCTCCTGGTCATCGGCCAGCCCCAGGTGTCTTATGAACGCGATCTCATGCTCAGAAAGCAGGACGCAATTCCAATCAACCAGGTCGAGCAAGGTCTCAAACTCAGCCTTGATCTTCTTGCGCTGCCTCTCGATGCGCTCATCTAGGGTTAGCCTGCTGCGTTGCATGACCTCCATCAGTGAAAGGCCGGTGTTTTCCAGGTGCATTCGCAACAAGTGCAGCGTGCCCTCACTAAAGCCGCAAAGCTGCTGCTCCTTTTCATTGTCCATTTCTATCTCTCCTGGCGCGTGTAATGCAGCGCCGCATAAGGCGGTGCCGCTCGGTGACTAGCTCGTCAAGCGTGGTTTGCTTGCGGCTGATACGCTCCTCGAGCACGTCAAGCCTTTGTTTTTCCTGGTCTTTTAGGAACTTGCGCCACCTGGGCACGTTTACCGGCCATGAGTGAACAAGAGGTTTTGACATTCGGCTAAGTCCTTGTGATCGTTCGGTGCGTGCCGAAAACCGTAGACCACGGGGCGGTGTACGTCAATGCACGGCGAAGTCGCCGTCCGCGTCCATCGGTGTCGTGTCGTGCTCATTGCGCCCGCCGAGCTTCAAGTATTCACCGGCGCCCAGGAACCCGTAACCCGCGCCGTCGCAGATGTGGGAAAACTCGTTCTTATTCGGCACGTCCTGATAGCGATCCTCGCCGCTGATCTGTAGCCGCTTGTAGTGCCAGCCGCCTTGCAGTCCCTTGTGCAGCATCGGGCAGCCAGCCTTGTTGACCAGGAGGCCAGGCTTGCCATCGATCATGCGCTCGCACGGCCCAGCCAGGGCAGCGATCCGCATCTTGGGGTCTTGCGACGGTGCGGCGAAGACGCGGAACCCGTGCGTGTTGCGGAGATACTCGAAGCTCGCGGTTTCAAATATCTCATCCCGCTTTTCACCGGCCGGATCGCCCCACATTGTCGAGACCATGCCCCGGCTCACATGGCTGCCGAAGTGATTGACCAGGGTTTGCGAGACCAGCTCGCCGAACCGCTTCACGCCCATATCGAAGCAGACCACCTCCTTGTGCGCCAGGTAGACGCCGCGCGGGTGCTTCTGAAAGATCAAGGCCGAGGGTTGGAGCGTGCCGCCGCCAATGTCCATGCCGACCAGGAGCTCGACGTCTTCCATGACCGGCAGGCGATCGACGCCATGCACCTGGGCATTGTATTGGGGCACGACGCGGCGCCCCTCGAGAACGAAGGTGTAAACGCCCTGGAGGTAACTTTGTATCTCCTCGAGCCGCTTGCCTGCGAGCGCCTGGCCATAATAGCTCCGGCCGCCCAGGGGATTGCTATCGGCCGACACCCTGGAGAGCGCGGGCAGGTTCTCCATCCAGGGGTTGACGATCCAATAGCGCTCGGCCGCCTCGATGATCTCGATCGGGCACTCGACCTTCTGAACCTTGCCCTTCCACCAGGTGCGCACCACGGCCGAGGTCAGCTTTATGCCCTGCTTGTCGGGAAAGTTTTCGTCGGTGATGATCGCGCCATTGCCATGCGGCTCGACCTCGAGCACGCCAGGCGGTTGCGTATAGAACTGGTATCCAGTCGGCGTCTTCTGGTGATGCCAGTCATAGAGCCAGTGATCGGTGTCGGGCGGGTTGCTATCGCCCCATATCCCGCGCCAGGTTGTCGGCCGCTCATTCAGCCCATATCGGCCGACGCGCTCGGTCATCCTGGTGACAACCGACCTGGGCACCTCGCGCATTTCGTTGAAGGCTGCGCCGGTCAGCTCGAGCGAGAGGAGCTTCTTGACGTCCTTGGGCTTGTCCAGGGCGATGAGATTGACCTCACACTCGACGTCATTGAATTTCATCATGTGGGTTGCGGGCGATCGCCAGACGATATCGCCGAAGTGATCGGACGGGTAAATCTGATCGTAAGTGACGGCCGTTGTCGATCGGAGCTCTGGCATCGTGTTCCGCACGATCGCGAACCTGGAGCGCCGTATGCCGTCAGGCGAGGGCATCTGCTCCTGGGCGTGCTCCTGGATACGCTGGAGAAGGGGAACGGACTTGCCCGAGCCCACCGGCCCGATGATGATCGAGGCGAACTCGCGGTTAGATCGGAAGTCCCACGCGGTCGGAGAGCTCGAGAAGTCCCAGGTTGCGTGCGCGTTCAAACGGCCCCCTTGTGGATGCGCATTGTCGCCCCGTTCGCAAAGTTGCCCGCATCGCA
>CBDUCI010000224.1:0-3559 GCA_965365605.1 uncultured bacterium | reverse complement strand
CGTAGAGATGAACTGCGGATTTGTAATGGTGATGGTGGGAGGTCGATGAAATCCCGCCATTGCAATTCGAACCCGATCTCCGCATGAGCGTCTTCGACATCATCGGGCCGCGGATGGTCGGGCCGTCGTCGAGCCACACCGCCGGCGCGCTTCGGCTGGGGCTGCTCGCGCGGGCGCTGTTGGGCCGCACGCCGGAGCGGGCAACGATCGGGTTGCACGGGTCGTTCGCCACGACTTATCAGGGGCACGGGACGGATCGTGCCGTGGTTGCGGGGTTGCTCGGGATGGCGCCCGACGACCCTCGGATCCCCGACAGTCTGGCGGTGGCCGATCAGGAGGGGCTCGTGGTGAGCTTCGAGACGATCGACCTGGGGGCCGTGGCGCACCCCAACACCCTGCGGTTCGATATCGCTGCTGGCGGAGACAACGTCTCTCTGGTGGGGGCGTCGGTCGGCGGCGGTGCGATCGAAGTAAGCGAGGTCAACGACCGCACGGTCGATCTGAGCGGTCGTTTCGATACGCTGTTGATACAAGCCCGGGACGTTCCGGGCACGACGGCCACCATAACTCAGCGCTTGGCCGCGACCGACATCAACATCGCGTTTCTGGAAGTGGGGCGGGAGAAGCGTGGCCGCGAGGCGATGATGATCATCCAGACGGACCACGCCATTCCGGACTCGATCGTGGATGAGATCGAAAAGTACGAGTGGGTGATTTCGACGCGCCGCTTGAGTAAGGTGACCGACTGAAATGATGACCAGCATCGCCGAGATCATCGATCGCACGCGGGCCAATAAAGTCCCCGTTTGGCAGGTCGTGCTGACCGAAGAGGTCGAGGACACCGAGCAGCCAGAAGAGGCGATCCTCAAACGGTTGGCCGAGCGGTTGGCGACGATGCGGTCCGCGGTCGAGCGCGGGCTGTCGTCGGATGCGCCGTCGGTGAGCGGTCTCCTGGGCGGGGGCGCGCACCGCTTCGACAATTGGCGTCGCTCGGAGGCGAGCGTGGTGGGACCGTTTGTGGGTCAGGTGATCGCCCGGGCTCAGGCGACGATGGAGGTCAACGCCCGGATGGGCACGATCGTGGCGACGCCGACCGCCGGTTCGTCGGGCATCCTGCCGGCGGTGCTGTTTACCGCCGCCGACGAGCTTGGGTTCACCGACGACGAGCTCGTTCGCGGCTTGCTGACCGCTGCCGGCGTGGGTCAGGTGATCGTCGCTCGGGCGAGCGTATCGGGGGCCGCCGGTGGGTGCCAGGCGGAGACCGGCAGCGCGGCCGCGATGGCCGCCGCCGCGCTGACCGAGCTGCGCGGTGGCGACCCCGAGAGCGTCAGCCACGCGGTCGCGTTCACGTTGCAGGGCATGCTGGGGCTGGTTTGCGACCCGGTCGCTGGGCTGGTCGAGGTGCCTTGTCTAACGCGCAACGTGTCGGGCGCTGTTCAGGCCGTGGCCGGCTCCGAGCTCGCGCTGGCCGGTCTCCACTTCCCGATTCCGGCCGACGAGGTGATCGACGTGATGGGCGAGATCGGCAATCAGCTCGACGAGAAGTACCGCGAGACCGCGAGAGGCGGACTGGCAGCTACGCCGACTGGCCAGCGATTGGCGAAGTCGGTGCGGTGGGAGGGCCCCGGTTTCGAGAACACCAACGCTGCACGGGCCCGCGATCTGGCGCGGGAGGCTGGGGTCCCCCCCGATGGGTGACCGGCGGATCTTGATCCTGGCCGAGGGTCGGTTCGGCGTGTTCGACGCCAAGACCGCGACCTGTGTGATCCGCTACGCCGCCGATGAGGTGGTTGGCGTCCTGGACAGCGTGACCGCCGGCCGGACGACCGATCAGGTGCTTGGCTTTGGGCCGCCGATCCCGATCGTCGCGACCCTCGAAGAGGGGTTGTCATTCGATCCCGATACGGTGCTGATCGGCGTCGCGCCGCGCGGTGGTCTATTACCCGACGCCTGGCGCACGCTGATCGCGGCGGCGCTCGAGGCGGGTCTTACCGTGGCCAGCGGACTCCACACATTCCTCGGCGACGATCCCGATCTGGTGGCGATCGCCGCTCGCTCGGGTGGCCAGATCATCGACCTGCGTCGCGTGCCCGACGACCTGCCGGTCGCCTCACGGCTCGCCGATCAGGTCGAAGCGACGGTAGTTCTCACGGTCGGCACCGACTGCAATGTGGGGAAGATGACCGCCACCATGGAGCTCACGCTGGCGGCGCGCCGGATGGGTCACCGCGCGGTGTTCGTGCCCACCGGCCAGACGGGCTTGTTCCTGGACGGCAAGGGACTGGCGATCGACCGAGTGGTCGCCGACTTCATCGCTGGAGCGGCCGAAATGATGGTGCTCGACAACGCCCCTGGGAACGAGTTCGTCTTTGTCGAAGGGCAGGGTTCGCTGCTCCATCCCGGCTACAGCGGGGTCGCGTTGGGGCTCCTCCACGGCAGCATGCCGGACGCCCAGGTGCTGGTGCACTCGCCGACCCGCAAGCTGTCGCTCAACGACGAGATCGAGATCGAGCCCGTCCCGGAGTGGATCGAGCTCTACGAGCGAATGGCCGCCTATCTGAAGCCGGCTCCGGTGGTCGGTGTCGCGATCAACGGGTGGGACCTGGACGAGGGCGAAGCCCGCGCTTGGGCCGAGCGGATCGAGGCCGAGGCCGGTCGTGTGGCGATCGACCCGGTCAAGTTCGGTGCCGAGCCGCTGGTCGAAGCGATCATCGCCAACCAACCGACGACAGCCGCACAAAGGCGCTAGCTGATGGTGATCAAGGCCCAGACCGAGCTTCTCGAGCTGACTACGACTCATCCCTTTCGGATATCGCGGTCAGTCCACGCTCACTACGACCGCTGGCTCGTGCGGCTCGAGCACGACGGTGACGTCGGGTGGGGCGAAGCGGCGTCAACCGAGCGGTACGGAGAGACCTCGGAGACGGTAGCTCGCGCGCTCGACCAGATCGTGCCCCTGCTGGGCGACGATCCGTACGCGATCGGCACCATAGAAGCTCGCATCGCCGACCGTCTCGCTGCCAACCCCAGCGCCAAGACGGCGGTCTCGATGGCGCTCCACGATCTCGTCGCCCGCCGACACGGGCTGCCGCTCTATCGTTGGTTTGGTCTCGACCTGGATGCGATCCCGCCGACGTCGTTTACGATCGGCATCGACGAGCCCGAGGTGATGCTCCAAAAGATCGCCGCGGCCGAGCCGTACTCGACCCTCAAGATCAAGATGGGGTTCGAGGGCGATATCGAGGTGCTCGAGATGCTGCGTCGGGAGACCGACAAGCCGATCCGGGTCGATGCCAACGAGGGGTGGAGCCGACAGGAGGCTCTCGATCGGTTGGGGGCGCTGGAGGAGCTGGGCGTCGAGTTGCTCGAGCAGCCGCTCGACTCGACCGATCTGGAAGGGTTAGCGGCCATTTCCAAAGCCACCAAGCTACCGGTGGCGGCCGACGAATCGTGCATGACGAGCGGCGATCTCAAAGCGTTGATCGGCGTCGTCGACGTAATCAACGTCAAGGTCGCCAAGTGTGGCTCGCTGGCTGAAGCGCGACGCACGATGGAAGCC
>CBDUCI010000223.1:0-3592 GCA_965365605.1 uncultured bacterium | reverse complement strand
TACATGCACGTCGGCGCGATGCTCGGGACGTGGATGGCGGCCAACGTGTCGAGCGTGATCATCCCTTCGCAACGCGCCATCGTGCGCGCCATGGCCGATGGCATCGCGCCCGACGCTGAGAAGGGGAAGCAAGCCGCGCTGCGGTCGCTCCACAACAACTACCTCACGTTGCCGGTCCTGTACATCATGGTGAGCAATCACTATCCGGTGACGTACGCCCACCCTCGCGGGTGGTTGATCTTGGCGGCGATGTTCGCGGTGGGCGTGGCCGCCCGGCATTACTACAACCTGCGGCATCGGGGGCGACACGTAGCGTGGCTGCTGCCGGCGGCAGCGGTTGGAGTGGTGGGGCTCGCGATTGCGACCGCGCCCGAGACGTCAGTGCGCGACCTGTCTTCGGTCGCGGGTCGCGATGAGCGGGCTGCCTATCCGGTCGTCCGAGCCATCTTGGAGCAGCGATGTGTCGCCTGTCACTCTGCCAACCCGACCCACCCGACCGTCGCGGGTGCAGCGCCGCTGGGCGTCGAGCTGGATACGGATCAGCAGGCCGTTGCGCACGCCGAACGGATTGCACGCACCGTCGAAAGCGGCATCATGCCGCTTGGCAATCTGACGGGAATGACCCAAGAGGAACGCGACCTGGTGGTTCGCTGGGTGAACGAGGGTGCGGCTACCGAGTAGCTAGGCCGACTTGGCGGCGGCCGTGCCGAGCCCCAGGTTCGCTTCGATCGGCTCCAGGAACGAGATCACGTTGGTGATGTGCTTGTCGAACGGGACCCCCAACTCCTTGGCACCACGCTTTAGCTCTTCGCGGTCGATGGCAGCGCAAAAGGCCTTGTCCTTCATCTTCTTTTTGACCGATTTGACCTCGAGATCGCCAAACGACCGGCTCGGTCGCACGAGCACGCAACCGATCAGAAAGCCAGAGAGATCGTCTACGGCGAACAGCGCCTTCTCCATCTTTGACTCGCGTGGCACTCCAGTGTAGTCGGCATGTGACAGTATGGCACGGCGGAACTCTCTGGGATAGCCGAGCTTGTCCAGGATCTGGACGCCCACGAAGGGATGTCCGTTGGGTCCCTGGTTCTTCTCGTAATCGAAGTCGTGGAGCAAGCCCACCATCCCCCATAGCTCGGGGTCTTCGCCGAAATGTTCGGCGTAGCCACTCATTGCGGCCTCGACGGCCAGCATGTGCGCCCGGAGGTTCTCGCTGTCGGTGTGCTCGACGACCAGGGCCCAGGCGTCTGCGCGTGTCTTCCCATTTACCGGCATGGAGTCCTTCTGATGGATGAGGTGAGGTTTCCTGCGACTACCAGACGGCAGAATATACACCCTCGCGGCTTGCTAGGCCCCTAACCCGGTCTTAGAATCGCCTCTCGATGGAGCCGCCTGCTGAAACACCCGCTACCCAACTAGGTCTCGACCGCGTCATCCTGCTCGAGCTCTACCGGCACATGTACGCCTCCCGCCGGATCGACGACAAGGAGATCCAGCTCAAGCGCCAGAACAAGATTTTCTTCCAGATCTCGGGTGCCGGTCACGAAGCTGTGCTGGCGGCTGTCGGGAAGCTGATGCGGCCCGGGTACGACTGGTTTTATCCCTACTATCGCGACCGGGCGCTTTGTTTGGCGCTCGGTATGTCGATCGATGCGATGTTGCTCCAGGCGGTCGGGGCAGCCGATGATCCACAGTCGGGGGGGCGGCAGATGCCATCCCACTGGGGCGCGCTCGAGCTCAACATCGTGTCGAGCTCGAGCCCGACCGGCACGCAGTTCCTTCAGGCCGTCGGCTGTGCCGAGGCCGGCTACCGGATGGCGCGCATTCCGGAATTGGCTGGGCGACTGCGAGATACCGACGGTGGTTTTCACGACGACGAGGTCGTGTTGGTCTGCGCAGGGGATGGGACGACCAGCCAGGGCGAGTTCTGGGAGTCGCTCAACACAGCGTGCAACCTCGAGCTGCCGGTGCTCTACCTGATCGAGGATAACCAGTACGCGATCAGCGTCCCGGTCGAGGTGCAGACGGCGGGCGGTTCGATCTCAGCGCTGGTGCGGTCGTTCCCAAACCTCCACGTAAGGGAAGTCGACGGCTGTGATCCGGTGGCGTCGTACCGGGTGCTTGAAACGGCGATCGACCACTGCCGGGCGGGCCGCGGGCCGGCGTTTGTTCACGCTCACGTCATCAGGCCGTACTCGCATTCGCTGTCGGACGACGAGCGGATGTACAAGCCGGATAGCCAGCGCGAGGAGGAGGCGGGGCGAGACCCGATCCGGACGTTCCCGATGTTATTGGAGCGCGAGGGCATCGTTTCCGGCGATGAGTTGGAGGCGATGCGCAACGAGATCGATGCCGAGATCGAGGCCGCCACTGATCGCGCGCTGGCAGCAGCGCAGCCTGAGCCCGAAACGGTCCTCGATTACGTCTACTCCCCACACGTCGATCCGACCGACGAGTCGTTCTCGTCCCATCCCGAGTTTGAGGGCGATCCGACCACGATGGTCGACCTCTTGAACCGTTGCCTGAGCGACGAGATGGAGCGCGATCCGCGGATCGTCGTGTTTGGGGAAGACATCGCCGACGCCAGCCGTGAAGAAGTGTTGGAGGAGGTCAAAGGCAAGGGCGGGGTGTTCAAGGTCACCGCCAACATCCAGCGCCGCTTTGGTAGCGTGCGGGTGTACAACTCCCCGCTCGCCGAGGCGAACATCGTCGGTCGCGCGATCGGTTTGGCGACCCGGGGCCTCAAGCCGGTCGTCGAAATCCAGTTTTTCGACTACGTCTGGCCGGCGTACCACCAGATCCGGAACGAGTTGGCGCTGCTCAGATGGCGCTCGAACGACGACTTCTCGGCGCCGCTTGTGATGCGCGTGCCTTGTGGCGGGTACTTGAAGGGCGGTGCGATCTATCACTCGCAATCGGGGGTGGTGCTGTTCACCGCTAATCCTGGTTTGCGCGTCGTCATGCCGGCCACCGCAGAGGACGCCAACGGGCTCTTGCGAACCGCGATCCGGTGTGACGACCCGGTCATCTTCCTCGAGCATAAGCACCTCTACCGCCAGACGTACATCAAGGGTCGCTATCCGGGGGACGATTACATGATCCCGTTCGGCAAGGCGGTCACCGTGCGTGGCGGTGGTGATCTGACGATCGTGACGTATGGCGCCACGGTGCAGCGATCGCTGACAGCCGCCAAGGAGGCGGCCAAGGAGGGGATCGAGGCCGACGTCTTGGATCTGAGAACGCTCTCGCCCTACGACTGGTCGGCGATCGAAGCTTCGATCCGGCGCACCACGAGGATCCAGTTTCCTGGGGCTACGGAGCTGAGATCGCGACCCGCATCGCCGACGAGCTGTTCGAGCACCTCGACGGCCCGGTTCGACGCGTAGCCGCGCTCGACTCGCAGGTCGGCTACGCACCGCAGCTCGAAGACGCGATCCTGCCTCAAGTCGACGACATTCACCGCGCCATCCTCGAGCTCGCGCGGTACTAGCGATTCATGATCGAGCTCTCGGTCCGCACGCACGAGCGCAGGGTCTTGCTGGACATCACGCGTGAGGTGAGTGCGGCGATTCGCGAGCATGGCGGTGAAGGGGCT
>CBDUCI010000222.1:0-3647 GCA_965365605.1 uncultured bacterium | reverse complement strand
GTCGTAACGGTGCGGTGCGAGGCCTACTGAGGCTGACGGCAGCCGCGCTGTTGTCGCTGACTCTAGTCGACCTCGGATGCCAGCAGGTTGTGAACAACGATCAGCGAACGCTAATCGTGTTGGTCGATCGATCACGGAGCATGGAGGTGGCGGGGCCGGACGGCGTAAGCCGAACTGAGGCCGCGAGTGAATGGCTTACGGGATCTGGTCTCAGGAGTTGGGCGGCTGGATGGAAGGTGAGCGTCGATTCGTTTGGTGGGTCGACGACCGATATCGGGACAGCGATCGAAGCCGCCGCGAGCGAGTTGCCGGACGCGATTGTCGTGATATCGGATGGTCGCGCAGCGGGTGGTCGAGCGGCTGAACCGACAACTGTTCCGGTTTACGGTTGGTCGCCGGAGCCGCTCACGGTTTCTGACGTTGCATTGATGGCACTGCGTGTCGAGGCGGATCGCGACGGCGACGTCACGGCGGTGGCTGAGGTGGCCGCTGTCGGCGGCCGACCGACCGACGCCGAGGGCACGCTCGAAGTAAGCGTCGATGATCACCTGGTTGGGCGGCGCACCGTACCGCGACTCGAGACTGGCGAGCGGTTTGTCGCTCGTGTTTCGCTGCCCTCGCGAGACCCCGGTGTTGTGCGTGTCGAGGCCGCCGTGACCGTAATCGATGACCCGGTTTCCGAGAATGATCGACGGGCTGCCTTGTGGCGTGTTACCGACAGCGCAGAGCGGGCACTCATCGTGGGTCTAGCATCGGGTTGGGACCTGGCACCGTTTACGCGCGCGGTGCGTGCGTTACACGCGGACGATGTGGATGCGTTTTGGATCGACCAGCGGGGAAGCCTGTTCCGCGTCGACGACGCAGCGAGCGAAACCGATTGGTCCTCGTTGCCGGTCGCCCGCTACGGAGTGGCCTACTTGTTCGGAGATCCCGGGGCGCTTGGGCCAACCGGTGAGCGATGGGTCGAACGGTTCGCCAACGCCGGTGGACGGGGTCTGCTGTGGGCACCGGGTGAGCACGGGGGTCGGCTGGCGGGCGTCGAGGTGGTTGTTCCATCAGATGGCAGGACCAGCGGCATCCCGGAGTTGACCGCCGATGGCACTACGTGGCTAATGGCACACGGGGCGTCGGCAGTCAGTGGGCCCGACGGCACGGCCGCGTGGCCGCGCCTCGAATCGTTGGCCGTGCGCCCGCCCGCTCCCCCGTCCGGGGCCACCGTTCTACTCGAACTCGGAGGGCGACCGACGGCTTGGGTAGTGGAGCGGGGTACGACTCGGCTGGCGACCCTGCTCGGTGTCGGGTACTACCGCTGGGCGCTGGACACGGGCCGCGCCGGTGACGCAGGCGGGGCAGCGTTTTGGGGCCAATGGACCCAGGCGTTGGATCGCTGGCTGACGGCTGCAACACCCGTTCGGCGTCTGGGGTTGCGTATGCCGGTGGGTTCGCGATTGTCGGTTGGTGAGCTTCTCGTTGCGCGGCTGGCCGCCGAGGTGGCGGGCGAGGTTGCTTGGCGAGTGGAGGACGCGAGCGGGAGCGAACCGGGCACGTCGACTCCAGTGGCGAGCGGCGTTTTGGCCGCCCAGGACGATTCGCGGGAGATCGCGGTTGGCCCGTTTGAGCCCGGCAGCTATCGCCTCATTGCCGAAGCGGCTACCGACGGATGGCAGGTCAGCGAGCCCTTTGTCGTTGAGCCATGGATTCCGGACCTGGCCTGGACTGCGGCCGACACAGCCAGCTTGGCAGCCGCCGCTCGAATGAGCGGTGGAGCTCTGTCTACCCAAACCGGGTTACCCGAGCTGCCGGGATCCGATGATCGGTCCGAAAGTTCGATCGACGCGACGCGTACAGCCCGTTTGGGTGGCACCCCCTGGCCGCTCTTGCTGGCGGCGATCCTGCTGTTGGGGGATTGGACGATCGCGTTAGCGTCACGCGGGGACGTCCGGTAGCTTAGAAGCCTTTCGGCCGAACCCAAGTCTTAAAAACCTGGCCCGCACACTCATGGTCGAGCACGCGCTCCCCAAACGGTACGACCCATCGATGCTGGAGACGCCTCGGTACGCCGAGTGGCGGCGGCGGGGCTACTTCCATCCCTTTGCTGGAGATGGGCCCGAGCCGTACACGATCGTAATCCCACCGCCCAATGTGACGGGCGTGCTGCACATGGGACACGCGCTCAACAACACGATCCAAGACGTATTGATTCGCCACCAGCGCATGAAAGGTAGGCGGGCGCTCTACTTGCCAGGTACCGACCACGCCGGAATCGCTACCCAGAACGTCGTCGAGCGCGAGCTCGCTGCGGAAGGCAAGACCCGGAACGATCTCGGGAGAGAGGCATTCATCGACCGGGTCTGGGAATGGAAAGAAAAGTACGGTGGTGAGATCCATGACCAACTCATGCGACTCGGCATCTCGTGTGACTGGAAACGAGTCGCGTTCACCATGGACGACGGATTGTCGCGGGCAGTTCGCGAGGTATTCGTCCGCTTGTACGAAGACGACCTTATTTACCGTGGCAAGTACATCGTTAACTGGTGCCCGCGGTGCAAAACAGCGCTATCGGACGAGGAGGCGCCAAAGCGCGACCAACCGGGGAAGTTGTACACGATCCGCTATCCGTTGGTCGGGTCGGACGAGTACATCGTGGTCGCCACTACACGCCCTGAGACGATGCTCGGCGACACTGGAGTCGCCGTTCATCCCGCGGATGATCGCCATGGTCAGTTGGTCGGCAAGGTGGCGATCCTGCCGCTGGTTGGACGCGAGCTGCCGATTATCGCTGACGATTTCGTCGATCCGCTCCAGGAACCACATGTCGAAACTGGTGGCGGCGGCGATCTCCTCCAGGCTCAGCCCCTCGCGCATCGCCTGGGCGATGACCCGGATGCGGTCCGGCGTCTGGCGCGAGAGCGCGGCGCGAACGGCGAGATGGCGCTCTTCCGGGCTCTGATCGTCCTCGGCGCCCTCGATCTCGATCTCGTCGAAGCCGGTCAGGCCGGTCTCCATCGAGCAGAGCGCCTTCTGCACGCTCTCCTGGAAGGTGCGCCCGATCGCCATCGCCTCGCCGACCGACTTCATGGATGGTCGGCTCGAAGCTGGCGGGAGTCACCTTGGTGATGTCGTTGTCCAACTCGTCCAGCGTGTAGCCGACCGCCAGTTTGGCGGCGATCTTGGCGATGGGAAAGCCGGTCGCCTTCGACGCGAGCGCGGAGGACCGGCTGACGCGCGGGTTCATCTCGATCACCACGACGCGGCCGTCTTTGGGATTCTGGGCGAACTGGACATTCGACCCACCCGTCTCCACCCCGATCTCGCGCAGAACAGCGATCGAGGCGTTGCGGAGCATCTGATACTCCTTGTCGGTCAGCGTCAGCGCCGGGGCGACGGTGATGGAGTCGCCCGTATGCACGCCCATCGGGTCCACATTCTCGATCGAACAGACGATGATGCAGTTGTCCGCCTTGTCGCGGACCACCTCCATCTCGAACTCTTTCCAGCCAAGAAGGCTCTCGTCGATCAGGATCTGGCTGACGGGAGAGGCGTCCAAGCCCGTCTTGCAGATGCGTTCGTAATCCTCGCGGTTATAGGCGACGCCGCCGCCGGTGCCGCCCAGAGTAAAGGCCGGACGGATGATGGCGGGCAGGCCG
>CBDUCI010000221.1:0-3705 GCA_965365605.1 uncultured bacterium | reverse complement strand
TCGGCTTCTTCAACCGCCCGATCGTCGCCTTGCGCTTCGTTTCCCGGGCCCATCGATCACGTCGTTCGACACGGTGACATCGACATCGGCTTCAGGTTCCGCCGCTTCCGACTCTTCGGCCGTCACCACGATCGGTAACGCCATCCCGAGCGCGACGTGAAAGACGCCATCCGCGGTCTTGACGTAACACTCCGCCACGTACGTGCCGGGATCGAGCTTTACCGTCGTCTCGGCCGTGTGCCCCGGCGCAACGAACCCGGGCCCGCCCATGTAGACCGCGGAAGTCTTGTACCAATCGGGTAGATCGCGACCGAGCATCGCGCCGGCCTCCGCCTTGTCGATCGTCCCGGCTTCGAGCTGCTGCATCACGCTACCGAACACCGACCCGACCTCGGGGCCGTAATCCTGAAGCGTCTTGCCCTCGGGCAGCCGGGTCAGAATGAAGTGTTCCTCGGCGCCGGCGTTCTGCATTCGGAACGTCGTCCATCCCGACAGAATCTCGGTCGGACCCTCGAACACGTAGTCACGGGCGACGATGTCGACGACGTGGGTCGGGGTTTCGACAACCGGCGACGTCTCGTCGGGTGGTTCGCTGCTCTGACAGGCAACGGTGAACGCGAGGAGAACCAGAGCGAAAGAAAGCTTGCGCATGATGACCCCTTTGGAAGAATTAGGAAGAGGCTTATTCTACCGGCCAGGACATCACGCCGCATGTTCGGTCAGCATGGAACGCTCCCAGCGCGTAAACCGACACGTCGACCCCGGGTGACATGACGACGTGATCGGGAGCCCGTCGCGGGGCCTCGAACCCGTCGAGGGCGAAGAGTCCCTCGTCCCAGTCGAGCAACTCGACGTCGCGGAATGGGTACGGCGCATGGTGCACGCGACCGGCTTGTATTCCGCAATTCGTTTCCGCGAACAGCACGTACCGCTCCAACAGAAAGAACTCTAGCGAGCCAGGTTCGGCACGCCGCTCCGGTCCGGCCCCTCGATAGCGATAGCGATCGCGCACAGACGGATCGCCGCCACGAGCCGAAGAGTAGGTCATCACACCGCCATCGTCCGTGTGGACTCTCATCTTCGCCCAGTGATACGGCAGGTGGAAGAACCGCCTAGCGACAGCAACGGCAAGCCGCTGGTTGGCGTCGAGCGAGTAGAACCACACCCCCGGCGTGTCGTTCGAATCACGAACGTACGTGCGGAGGTTGAGCTCCAAGAAGTTCGAGACCCCGGGGACGGGTGGGACGAAGCGCGGACGAACGCGGCGCATCTTGAACGGGACGACACCCAGGTAGGTCCGGCCCTCGTGACGATCGACAGTCAGACCCGACGGCAGCGTGCCTTGGATGTCGTCGGCATCCCACTCCCAATGCAGGAACAGCAGGTCGCGCCAACTCTGGTACATGACCGGAGAGGCGTCGGGCCGCGCGCGAACGTCGATCTGCATGGCGGCTTCTCTCCGCCCTTAGTCGCCCGCCATCACGTTCTCTACCTGACCGAGGAACCCTTCAACCACGGTCCACGTCTCCTCGACGCTCCCCTCGACGCGTTCGGGATTCAGCATCGAAGAACCGTGAACACCGTTCTCGGCTACGTAGGTCGCGTGTCCCAATTCCTGGAACTGCTCCAACTGCGCCTGGACACGTGGGTTCTCCATCTCCGACGCGGGGCGCAAGGCGAGGGTCGGCGTTTCGAGGCTCTCCAGGAATGGCCCCGGCTTACACGCCCCCATCGGATCGCCGGACGCTGGCGAAAACGCCAGCACCGCGTCCACCTGTTCCGAATGTTCCGCCGCCAACCGGATCACGAGCGCGGCACTGTAGCTGCTTCCCCACACGATATGCGGGCCATCAAAACCGTTTGCGACCACAAACGCGAGCGCCGCTTCCAGATCAGGGTACGCGTCGCAGTACGAGGGGCTGCCACCGCCTAGCGCCGATGCGGTCCGATTCACACCGCCCAAACGCGTCCCGCCACTGCGTTGGTCTACGGCCAGAACGTTGTAGCCGCGCTCGATCAACCGCGGAACGATCGAACCGTACTCGGCCCGCGCATTGGAGCCTGCCTGGTGAAACAGCAGAACGATGGGCGCACCGCGATCATCGGTCGCGTACAAATCACCGTAGACGTTCACACCGTCCGCAGTCTGAAACATCACCTCTTCGGGATCGTTCGCCTGTGCGATCACCCTCTGCGGTGCGACCGATACGACAACCGTGCTCGCAACAGCAAACGCCAGGAACTTCACACGAGCCCCCTTAGTGCTTCCACCGTCTCGGCCGGCTCCGGTCGGTGGGTGTAGTCGGCCTCGACCCGCGCGTAGCGAACCGACGACGACGGATCGATGATGTAGCGGGCCGGCATCGGCAGGGTCCAGCTCGGTTCGCCGTTCGATGCCGGCAGATCGATGCCGAACCCGAGGTAGAGTTGCTTCAGGTCCTCTGGCACTTCCCACACCAATCCGTACTCTTTCGCCTTCTGGTTCCCCGCGTCACGCAGGATATCGAACTTCAGTCCGTACTTCCCGATCAGCTCGTGGCTGCGTTCGGGGAGCTGCGGCGAGATGGCGACAAAGCTGGCACCGGCCTCACGAATCTCGGGGACGACCTCGTTCAGAGCATCCAGCTCTGGGTTGCAGTAGGGTCACCAGTGTCCGCGGAAAAACGACAACACCAAGGGGCCCTCTGCCAGCAGCTCATCGGAGCTCACGATCTTTCCGTCCTGATTGGGGAGCGCGAACGCGGGTGCCTGGTCGCCCTCGCCGATCGCCTTTTCGGCGATTCCAGATTGTTGCAGCTCCGCGGTCACGCGATGGATGATCTTCAGTGCTTCTTCCGGGATCTCTTTCTCGCTCGCCTTGCGGATCGCCGCCAGGCGCTGTTCCAATGTCGCGGCCATGATAATGTTCTCCGGATACGAGATTGAGCGTTGAAGTTGTGCGAACCTCGTAGCGTGAATCGACATCGTCAACCAAAGGAGAGCCGGTCGTCACCGGCCGGTACCGCGCCACTTTCAGCAGTACGTCGACACAGCGCAGGTCCAGCAGCGATGCGCTAGCGGGCGCTGGCCTCGATCATCGCGCCCAGTTTGACCCGGTCAAGCAACACGCCGCGCACGACGACGGCTTGGATCTGTTCTGTGTTCGTAATGTCGTCGAGTGGATCACCGTCCAGCAGCACCAGATCGGCGACCTTTCCGACCTCGATCGAACCCAGCGAGTCGCTCGCATCGAGATAACGCGCGGCTTCGATCGTCGCGGCGCGCAATGCATCGATCGGATCCAACCCCGCATCGACCAGCAGCGCCAGCTCCTCGTGTAGCGCGTACCCCGGGTACACCTCGGGAATGCTCAAGTCGGTCCCCGCTAGAATCGGAACCCCTGCGCGGTAGAGCGCGGCGGTCTGCTGGATTGCCCCCTCCAGCCACGCGGTCCGCATCTCGGTCGGCGGGAGCTCCGGTATCATCGACAGCTCCCAGTTCCAGAACTCCTCGACCGCATCGGTTCGCAATTCCACGTGCGGCCCCGTCGATGGCAATCCCTCGGACAGGTCGATGAACGCCTGTGCGACCCGGAGCGTGGGCGTGTGCCACGTGCCCTCGGCCAGGAACACCTCGACGGCACCGTCGAACTCGGGGTTATCACAGCACGGTGGCGTTCCGGTCAGATGCTCGATGCTACGTTGGCCGGCTGATGCTGCGTCGGCT
>CBDUCI010000220.1:0-3771 GCA_965365605.1 uncultured bacterium | reverse complement strand
TGAGCTCGGGCTCGACGCGTCGTGGCAAGGCCTGGAGATACAGGAGCTCGATCGATCGGGCGAGCAGCCGGTCATCTGGCGGCGCCGCGTTCAGCGTCTCGAGCTGGTTGAACCGTTGATCGTCGGACCAAAACCGGTCCAGGGCATCGCGGAGGTCGGTCAGCCTCTGGTAGGCGTCGGCATCGCCGCTGACGGCGGCATCCCACCACGCGCGGTTGACCGCTATCACCAGTGGCTTCAACCCACTGACGATGTCATCGATGATGGCTCGAGGGTTGATCATGGGCGGGGGAATCTACGGTGGTCGCGAATACTAGTACAGGCGTACAATGTGCTTGGCCCGCTGAGGTGACACGCCCCGACGGGTCAAAGGAGGGTCATGGAAGGATCGTTCGAGGACTTCCGCGAGGGCATGGCCACCCGGTTGCGCGCTGCCCGTGGGAACATGACGCAGGCGCAGCTGGCCGCCCTGACCGACTACACCCAACAGATGATCAGTCGTTATGAGAACGGTCGTATTCCACGTTCGTACTGGTATCTAGCGGGTCTCTCGGGGCGCGCCGGTCTCGACGTGGATTACATCCTGACCGGTAAGCGGCGGCGCAAGCCAGGCGCGACTTCGATTCAGCAAGCCAAGAGTTGATTCCGTCGCCGCGACTCGTCTGACGTGTCCCGCTACGTCAACTGCGGGACATTGATGGCGCTGGCCGGTCTCGGGGTGTTCGCGCTGTTGGGCTACGTCTTGTTCCAAATCCTCTGTTACGGCGCCGGCGGAGCGGGCGTCGGCTCGTGGCGCTACCCGGGCTGAACGGTGGCCACTCCGTGATCACTGACCCGACCGCGGTTTTCGTGTACCTAGCCGGTGTGCTGGGTGCGGTGTACTGGCTCTCCGGCCTCAAGCCGCTGGCCCGGGTTTTCGAGATCGCGCCCGCGATCCTGTGGGCGTACTTCGTGCCGATGGTGTCGACCACGCTCGGCATCACACCCGCGGACTCTCCGGCCTACGAATGGATGGTGCGGCACTTGCTGCCGGTGTCGCTGTTCCTGCTCATGGTCACCGTCGACGTTCCGGCGCTACTCAAGCTCGGCCGACCGGCGACGATCATGATGCTCACTGGGACCGCGGGGATCATTATCGGTGGACCGATCGCCTTGGCGGTGTTTGGAACCTGGTTGCCGGCGGACGCGTGGAAGGGGTTGGGCGCGCTGTCGGGCTCGTGGATCGGCGGGACGGCGAACCTGGTGGCGGTAGCCGAGTCGATCGAGACACCCGAAGCGATGTTTGGTCCGATCATCGTCGTCGACACGGTGGTCGGTTACGGGTGGATGGGCGTGCTGCTCTTTCTGTCGGCCTACCAGCTGCGTTTCGATCGCTGGAACCGCGCCGACACATCGCTGATCGAGGAGACGAACGCGGCGCTAGCCGCCAAGTACGAGGCGATTCGGCGGCCGATCACGATCCGCGACTTGGCGATGATCGTCGGCGTCGGCTTTGTGGCAGCTTACGCGTGCGTGCTGCTGGGAGAGCAGATGCCGGAGCTCGGCGACCCCAAGATCATCAGCCATACGACGTGGGCGGTGGTGCTCGTCACGACCCTTGGGCTGACGCTGTCGTTTACCCGGATCAGCGATCTCGAGGGGCCCGGTGCGTCGAGCGTCGGGTTTGTCGCGCTGTACCTTTTGGTGACCGCGATCGGCGCTCAGGGCGACCTGAAGGCGATCGTCGATGCGCCGTTGTTCTTGGCGACGGGTGCGCTTTGGATCGCGATTCACGTCGGATTGTTGCTGTTGGTCGCGCGTATGATTCGAGCGCCGCTGTTCTTCGTCGCGACCGGATCGATGGCCAACGTTGGTGGCGCCCTGAGTGCGCCGGTCGTGGCCGGAGTGTACCACCCGGCGATGGCACCGATCGGTTTGTTGATGGGCGTTTCGGGCTACGTGTTGGGGATCTACGGCGGGTTGGGGTGCGCATGGCTGCTCGGGCAGGTCGCGATCCACCTGCTCTGATCCGCTAGGTCTCCCGCCACTCGGCGGGCACCCGCACGGCAACGACGTCGCCTTCGGCGCAAGTCTTGCCGCGAGATGCCAGCGCGCAGCTCAAACACGTCTTGCGATCGTCGGAATCGACGATACGGGCTCGGACTTCGACCGGCGCTTCGATCGGCGTCGGTTTCAGGTAGCGCACTTCAAGCGACGCGGTCGCGTACCAGATCGGCGGATCGGATCCTATCTCGCGACCTTCCGATTCATACGCGAAGGCGATCGCCGTGCACACCGCATGGCAATCGATCAGCGTGGCCAGAATGCCGCCGTTTACGAACTGCGGTGGTCCGGCCGCGTGATGGGGCTCGGGCTGGTAGGTGCACACCGACTCCCCGTTCCCCGCCCAAGAACTCTTGATCTGAAGTCCGTCGATGTTTCCTGGCCCGCATCCGAAACACAGGTTGTCGGGGATTCTGTCCTGGAAGGCGGGCGTCAACAGGTCTCCTTGGGCTCGCCTACTCGTAGCGCAGCGCCGCGATCGGGTCGAGCCGCGCGCGAGCGACGCCGAGATCGGCTTGGGCCTGTTCGAAGGCGTTCTGGACGTCGCGAGGGTCGATTCGCACGAGGAGATCACCCTGCGCCACCCGATCACCGATTTCAACCGTGACCGCGAGGATCTCACCCGAGGCTTTAGACTTCACGTCGATGACTCGGATCGGCTCGACTGTCCCGGTGGCAGCTACGCTAGAGGCCAAGTCGCGGCGTTCGACGACGACCGATTCCAGTCCCTCTGGCGCGGTGCCTGTGGCGCCCCCGCACGCCGCGAACACGATCGCCCAACCAGTGAGCATGAAAAGAGACTTCTTCACCTGGAAGATCAGACGACCTTTCCTCGACTTTCGTTGCGCCGGGCCAGACGCGCTACGCTTCTCCCCGGTAGATGTCGATCACCGAGCCGATGAACTTGAGTGAATCGTCCCATGGACGCTGGAACGTGTTGCGACCGATGATCGACCCAAAGCCGCCGCCGTCGCGGATGCCGCGGATGTCGTCGAAGAACGGCTCGTCGCCGCGCTTCGATCCGCCAGAGAAGATGACGATCCGCTTGCCGGCGAACGCGGCTTGAGTCACTACCCGCACACGGTCAACCACCGACTCATGGGCGACGCCGGCCTCCAAGTACGCTTCTTTGGCCTTGTCTTGCTCGAGGTGGCTGCTCGGGAGCTTGACCTTGACGATGTGGGCGCCCATCTGGCAGGCCAGATGCGCAGCATAGGCGATCACGTCGAGCGCCGTTTCGCCATCCTTGGTTACGCCCGATCCGCGCGGGTACGACCACACGACGACCGCCAGTCCGGCGCTCTTCGCGTCTTCGGCGAGGTACTGGAGTTTCTCGTACATCTCGTTCCGGTACGCCGACCCAGGGTAGATCGTGTACCCGATCGCGACGCACCCGAGACGCACCGCAGCCTCGACCGAGCTCGTCACCGCCGGAATGCGGTCGTTCTCGGCAAACAGCAGATCGTGGTTGTTGAGCTTCAGAATGAGCGGCAGATGACCGGAGAAGTTGCCGGCGATCGCTTCGATGAATCCGAGTGGTGCGGCATACCCCGACATCCCGGCGGCGAGAGCGAACTTGGGGTGGTACTCGGGATCGTAAGCCGGAGGGTTGACCGCAAACGACCGGTGCGGACCGTGCTCGAACCCCTGATCGACCGGCAGGATCACCAAACGTCCCGTTCCACCCAGTCGGCCGTGGTTGAGCAGCCGCCGGATGTTGGTTCGCGT
>CBDUCI010000219.1:0-3870 GCA_965365605.1 uncultured bacterium | reverse complement strand
TGGCGGCGCTGATCCTCTCGTCAAGCAACTGCAAGGAGGGGGCCGGTGGCGTGGCAGCATCCAACGATGCTGCCATCGTCGTATCTTGGGGGGTCACCGCTGCCAAATAGTAGCGATAGGCATCGTCATCTTCGAGCTCGAGCGCCAGCCGAACGGCCTCCCCGGGACGAAGATCAGTCAACTCCTCCACGATACGGTCCAGCACCCGCCGGCGCTCCTGAACCCGACCCACTGACAGGTCGCTATCGTCGAAATACCAGCCGGCGCTTTTCAGCCTCTCCACGACTTGTAGTCTTTCCGCCCGCGCCTGGGCTCGCGTCGCCAAGGTACGCCACAGGCTCGCGAGCTCCGCACGGTCTGACTGCAGGATGGCGAGTCTGGCGTAGATCTCGCTCACGAGCGATTCGTTTCCGGCGAGTGTATCGACGATCAACGTGGAATCGAGTACCGGGTCGACGTGGACAAAGGCGCGGTCGATCGCACCGTGCTCTTCGATCGCCTCGCGGACCATGCCTCCGACATCGTGAGATTGGCGTGTCCGTAACTCCTGATCAACCTCGATGTGGACTTCGACGTGGATGCGATGACCAACGTAGTGTCCGCGCACGTCATGGACCCCCTTTACACCGTGTACGCCGACCGCCGCTCGACGAACGTAGTCGAGCAGTTCCGGTGTCGGACTCTTGCCCATCAAGTAGTCGATGTTCTGACGACCAAACCGGTAACCACCGACGACGATCCAGGCCCCGACGACGATCCCTGCCAAGGGGTCGATTGGCGCCCACCCAAGGGCGGAGCCTGCGACCCCAACCAAGGCTGCGAAGGACGTGCCGATGTCGTTCTCGCACTCGACTGCATTGGCGAGGATGGCTGGGCTGTCCAGCGCTTCCCCGCGCCGACGGAGGTACTTCGCCAACAGCAGATTGCCAACCATCGAGACCAGGAGCGCACCGAGAGCCCAGAATGGCATTCGGATTTGGGGTGCTCCGGCGATCAAACGCTCAACCGCCGCTCGCCCTACTGAAAATCCGAGGATCGCGGTGAAGATCGCCACTCCGAGCGCGGCCAGCGGTTCCGCCCGTTGGTGCCCAAAGGGGTGGTCCTCATCGGGCCCCCGACGGCCCACTTCGACCGAATACGAGATACCGATGGAAGTGGCCACGTCAACTAGCGAGTTAAGAGCGTCGGAGATCAGCGCGATCGACCCGCTCGCCAGCCCAGCTGCACCTTTGATGAGGAAGAGGAGCGAATTACCGGCGATCGCGACTCGGGTGGCGACCCGTGCGCGGTGATCGGGACTCTTCATTCCACGGTAGCCACGGGGTGCGTCATGGGTTCTGCGTGATCCGGTGGGCTTCCGGGCTCCAATTGAATCGTGGTGTGGACTATGTCGTATCGCTCGCGGAGCATTCGGTTTACGTGCGCTAACACCATCTCCCGGTCTACGCCGTGGTCACATTCCACGTGCGCCGAGAGCGCTGGATAACCAGACGTGATCGTCCACACGTGGAGGTCATGAACACCGATCACCCCGTCGAGGGTCTGCAACGAGGCTAATAGGGCCTCCACGTCGAGACCCCGAGGGACACCTTCCAACAGAATATGGACCGCTTCCCGAACCAATCTCCACGAGGAAACGAGGATCAAGGCCCCAATCACCAGGCTCACTACCGGATCGGCCCGCACCCATCCGGTGGCCCAGATAATGATTCCGGCCAGCACGACCCCTGCCGAGCCCAACAGGTCTCCGATTACGTGCAGCAGAGCTCCATGCAGGTTGAGGCTTCGCTCACGGGCGCCCACTCCGTGGAGGACCCCAACCGCGATACTGTTTACGATCAGCCCGCCAACCGCGATCAGCATCATCGTGCCAGTCGCGATTGGGGTTGGATCTCTAAAACGCTGGACGGCTTCGATGGAGATCCACGCCACCACCACCCAGAGGGCAAGGCCGTTGATGAGCGCCGCCAGTATCTCGGCGCGAGCGAAGGCGTAAGTGTGCCGCGTGGTGGGTGGCTGGCGTGAGATCCACATCGCGGCCAGCGCCAGACCGACCGCAGCCACGTCGACAAGCATGTGACCTGCGTCAGCCAGCAGCGCCAAGCTGCCGGTCCAGAGCCCGCCAACGACTTCGGCGATCATGTAGGCCGTCGTGAGGACCAAGACCAGTTTTAATCGCCGACGCTCGGTGGCGCGGTCCGGCGACGCGCCACTCCGGCCATGACGGGACTGCTGGGTTCGAGTGTTTTCCAAGGGGTCGGTGGGACCTAGGCGATCATATCTTCGCGAGTCTCGTCGTTGCGACTCCCACGCATGACGATCCTAATTATTGAAGATACCGCCTGAAACCTGGGCTCACAACCGTCGCGCACGCCGATATCGTTACAAAACCACCGTTTGCACTCTGCCAGCCAGGCCGCAAAACCCAGTACCGAAACACCGCCCGATGTGTGACGAGTGAAACCGGACCCCCTGATCGCGGGGCCCGTCTGGGCCGAGTTTGGAAACCGAGTTCCATTCAAGTGGAACACCGTTTCCTCCCGAAGACCCCGCCCGGACCCGGGAGCATACCCCCCCTTCCGGACCCACAACCCGTCCAGCGGCATCGAGCTAGAACCCTGTCCCAAGACCCCTGAAACCGCCTCGGGGGGCCGCGATCCACGTGGTACGAACGCTGCGGCTCCCCAGCCCACTCGCATCGCGACGCCAAAACGAGACAGCCAGGGAGTCCAGCATGCCCATTTTGTTCGGTCCGACTATCTTGCGCGCACTCGATTCCCGACTGTGTGACACCACACGTCTAACTCTCCGGATATTGACAACGCTCACGTTGACCTTACTTGTAGCCGCCTGCAGCGGCGGCTCACCAAGCGGCCCGGATCTATCGGGCGACGTAATGACCATGCGACTGATCCCGCATGGAGCAGAGATCAATATGGGCGATCAACTCCAGTTTGACGCCGTGTTGCTGGACTCGCGCGGACTCCGACTTCAGAGCGAAGAGGTCACATGGATCGCCACCGGCGGAACGATCTCCAACAGCGGCATGTTCGTGGCGGGCGAGAACCCAGGCAGTTACTCGGTAATCGCTCAGACTCAACGGAGTGGTAGCGCGATAGCGGCGTCGGCCTCGATCCAAGTCTCATCCAGCAGCCCCGCTGGCGATAGTCCGGATGGCGAGCCGACGAGCAGCACCGATAGCGACGGCGGCGGTCGTACCGTCAGCGTATCCCCCAAGGTCGTAACGCTCTTCACTGGCGACGCTCTACAATTCAGCGGTGCGGTCAAGAACAAGAAGGGCAAGGCGCTCAATGTCGGGTTGGCCTGGAGCGCAACGGGCGGTTCGATCAGCTCGAGCGGCTTTTACGTCGCCGGCGGGCAGACCGGCGATTTCACTGTTACAGCTGCGGCGGGTAGCGACAAAGGTACCGCCACGGTGCAGATCGTATCATCGTCGGGTGAAGGGGCCCCCGGGGGCGACGGAGGCGGTGACCCCGATTCACCCAGTGACCCCGATTCACCCAGTGACCCCGATCCGCCCAGCGACCCCGATCCGCCGGCCGATCCGACGCCGACATCGATCTCTGTCCAACCTGAACAAGCGAATCTGCTGCCGGGTGACGAGCTTCAGTTTACGGCTAGCGTCAAGGACGAGAATGGCCAACCGATGGACGAACCCATCAGCTGGCAGGCGACCGGTGGGACGATCGACGCCAGTGGCCACTACGTCGCCGGCAGCGAAACGGGAACGTTCAGTGCGACCGCAACCAGTGGTGCACTGTCAGCCATCGCCTCCATCACGATCGACAGTGCCCCGCCCCCACCTCCACCTCCACCACCATCAGGGGGAGTCGAGGTATTCCCTGGGGA
>CBDUCI010000218.1:0-3887 GCA_965365605.1 uncultured bacterium | reverse complement strand
CCAGGTCCCGATCGGCGACCGGTGATCGGCGCTTGGCCCGCGCCGCGCGACGACTGCGCATGCGATCCAGCCCCTCGAGCGGCTCCAGCGCGCGGATCAAGACCGCCGACGGCAGGCCCTCGGCCCGGGTCACCGCGTTCAAACAATAGTACATCCCATAGATCAGATAGATGTACGCGTGCCCCGGCCGGCCGTACAGCGGCTCGGTGCGCCCGGTCAGCCCGGCGGCGGCGTGACACGCCGGGTCGTCCTCGCCCTGGTACGCCTCGACCTCGACGATCCGACCACTGGTCACGCCGTCGGGCCCATCGTGGACCAGCGTGCACCCCAAAAGATCGGGCGCGACCTCGAGCGTGTCGCGTTCGTAGTAGTCGCGTCCCAGCCGGCTCACGTGTGATTGACCGGTTGAAGTCCGGTCCGATCACGAACCATCTCCAACAGCGTCTCCCTCGTGTTGAGTGCGGGTTGCTCGATCACCTGCTCGAGCAGCCACTCCAGCGTCTGACCGAACTCGGGTCCCGGCGCAAGCCCCATCGCCGTCAGGTCGTTGCCGTCGATCGCCAGATCCTCGACGCGCAGCGCGGTCTGCTCCTTGAGCACCCGGCGCGCTCGATGGTACAGGTCGACGATCGGCGTCGGAGGTCGCTCATCGCGCTTGCGATTCCCACGCCAGTCGGCGAGCTGCAGACGGTACAAATCCCAAAGGTGCTCCTCGCCCACGCGCCGGATCCAGCGCCGAATCGCAGCGTCCGAGACATCCGGCGGGGGCACATCCATGTGTACCCGGACCAGGTGCGAGGCTCGCGTGACCTCGCGACGCGAGAACTTGAGCCGGCGCAGCGCCTGTCGGGTCAACCGAGCGCTCGGCAGCTCGTGTTGCGGGAACGTCCAGTCCCCCGTTTCGGGGTGAACCTCGCGCGCCATCGGCTTCCCCAGATCGTGGCACAGCGCAACTACCCGCAGGAACGGTCGCCTAGGATGAACGTGATCGGCGACCAGCAGCGTATGAACGCCCACGTCGTCGGCGTGGTAGACGTTCTGCTCGACGCCAAAGCACACCGCCAGCTCGGGGAACAAGAGCGCCAACACTCCGTGCTGGCGCCACATACCCAGGACCGACGACACCGAGCGACATTCGGCCAGCGTCTTGAGGAGCTCGTCCCGCACCCGCTCTCCCGACAGCCGGACGACCCCCGCGGCGTGACGCTCGAGCGCGCGCTCGGTCTCGGGTTCGATCTCGAGACCAAACCGCACGACGAACCGGAACGCGCGCAACACGCGCAGGTAATCCTCCGGGAACCGCCGATCGGGCTCCCCGACCGCGCGCAGAACACCGGCGTCGAGATCTCCGCGACCACCGAACGGATCGATGACGCTGTCGCTCTCCAGGTCCCACGCGATCGCGTTTATCGTAAAGTCGCGCCGCTCCAGGTCCTCCTCGAGCGTGGCGCCAAACCGCACCTCGGCGTGACGCCCGTCGGTCGCGACGTCGGTCCGGAAGGTCGTGACCTCGATCGTCTCACCCTCGGCTCGCACGCCGACGGTGCCGTGCTCGACCCCGATCGGGAACGTGATCGGGAAGAGCGACTGGACGACCTCCGGGTGCGCCGCGGTGGCGACGTCCCAGTCGCCCACCCGCTCGCCGCACAAGCCGTCGCGCACGGCGCCGCCCACGGCGTAGGCCGGGTGCCCGGCAGCCACCAGCCGTTCCACGACCGCCCGCAGGCCGGGCGTCGGTTGCAGCAAAGTCGCCTGGTTCATAGCGATGGGAATCTACCGACTCCCGGCGCCGGCTTGACACCCCACGCTGGCTGTGGTAATATGCTCAATCGAGAGCAATTCTCCGCCTCGAATCCCCGTAATCCTTTTACAACGCAACCGGATACGGCTCAACCGCCGTTTCCATCGCTCACCGCACAGAGGTAACCCACTTGAATCGTTCCCGTTCCCGCGCTCCTCGCGCACGACATCACAGGCGCCCGCCGACGCCCGGTCCAAACGCAACCGTTATGGACATCGGCGAAATCAAGTCCAAGTCGATCCCCGAGCTCCACGAAATGGCCGAGAAACTCAGCATCCAGAACTTCGCCGGCTTGCGCAAGCAAGATCTGATCTTCAAGATCGAGCAGAACCTGCTCGACAACGAGACCGTTCTGCGCGGCGAGGGTGTGCTCGAGATTCTGCCCGAGGGGTACGGCTTCCTGCGGAGCCCGGATTGGAACTACCTGTACGGGCCCGACGACATCTACGTCTCCCCGAGCCAGATCAAGCGTTTCGACCTGAAGACCGGCGATACGATTCAGGGTCAAGTGCGTCCACCCAAGGAAGGCGAGCGGTACCTCGCGCTGCTCAAAGTCGAGGCGGTCAACTACACCGATCCCGACAAAGCCAAGCACACAGTTTTCTTCGACAACCTGCGACCGCTCTATCCCGAGGAAGGGATCCAGCTCGAGCGCAAGGACGGCGATCTGTCGATGCGCATCATGGACCTCTTCTCGCCGATCGGGAAGGGTCAACGGGGGCTGATCGTCTCCCCGCCCAAGGCCGGTAAGACGATACTGCTCCAGAAGATCGCCAACTCGATCACCGAGAATGAGCCCGACATCAAGCTGATCGTGCTGCTGATCGACGAACGGCCCGAAGAGGTGACCGACATGGAGCGCTCAGTCGACGGTGAGGTCATCGCCTCGACGTTCGATGAGCCGGCCGATCGGCATGTCCAGGTAGCAGACATGGTCATCGAAAAGGCCAAACGATTGGTTGAGAACGGTCACGACGTCGTGATCCTGCTCGACTCGATCACCCGGTTGGCGCGCGCGCAGAACGTCGTCGTGCCACACTCGGGCAAGATCCTGTCGGGTGGTGTCGACGCTCACGCGCTCCACAAGCCCAAGCGGTTCTTTGGGGCTGCGCGCAACATCGAGGAAGGCGGCTCGCTGACGATCGTGGCGACGGCCTTGATCGACACCGGTAGCCGGATGGACGAGGTCATCTTCGAGGAGTTCAAGGGCACCGGTAACATGGAGCTGGTGCTCGACCGATCACTGTCCGATCGCCGGATCTATCCCGCCATCGACATCAACCGGTCGGGGACGCGCCACGAGGAGTTGCTTATCCCCGAGGATCAGCTGCAGCGCATTTGGCTGCTGCGGAAGTTCTTGAACGACATGAACCCCGCCGAGGCGATGGAGTTTTTGATCGAGAAGATGAAGCGGACGGACACGAATACCGAGTTCCTGGCCTCGATGTCTGGAGATTGACGGCCGCTCCCGGCGACCCAATACCTAAACCCATCTTCTCGTCGCGATGACAGCTGATGAGCGCGTCTTAGCGATCGACTACGGTGAGCGGCGCGTCGGCATGGCGGTGTCGGACCCGACCTACGGCTACGTCCGCGGGTTGCCGACGATCGACCGTCGCGAGCTGACCGCATCGCTGTTCGAAGCGATCGCCGACGTGGTGGGCGAGGAGGAGATCGGCCGGATCGTGATCGGCATCCCCTACACGCTCGAGGGCACCGAGGGTAAGGCGGCGCGGCAGGTGCGGAGCTTCGCCGGCGACCTCGCGAATCAGATCGATATCCCGATCGACGAGTGGGACGAGCGACTGACGTCCGAAGCCGCCCGGCGAGCGCTGCGCGAGGCTGGCCACGACGAGCGCGCCATCCGCACCAAAGTCGATCAGTTGAGTGCGGTGTTGATGCTCGAAGGGTACTTACGGTTGCGAGCCCGCCAGGAGGAAGGGCCGGAGTGATCGGCCGGCGCTGGCGGATGGTCGTCACCGCGTTGGCGGTAGTCATCCTGGGCGCGCTGGCCGCCGCCGGCACGTGGACGCTGTCGGCCAACCGTGCGCCCAGCACGGCGACCACGTCGGTGTTGCTCGAGGTC
>CBDUCI010000217.1:0-3891 GCA_965365605.1 uncultured bacterium | reverse complement strand
TGCGCGATCGCAAGCTCGACCTGGTTCGTGCGCTGGTGGGTTTGAATGCCGACTACGTCGTGCTCGATCTGCCGGCAGGCAGCGCGCCAGCGACGCTCGACTTCTTCTTCCTCGGCGACATCAAGCTCGTGGTTACCAACCCCGAGGCGACGGCATTTCACAACGCGTACGGATTCCTGAAGAACTACTTGCTGCGGCGATTGTTGACCGAGTTTCGTGACCGCAAAGAGATCATGGGCTTTATCCTCGATCACTATCGCGCGTCGAGCACGGCAACCGAGGTCCGAGATCGCACGATCACCGGCCTGGTTGAAAACCTGCGGGCTGAGTTTCCCGCGGTTCGACCAGAAGTGACGGGGATTCTACAAGAGAACACACCACTGCTCGTCTTGAACCGCTCCCGCGGTCGTCGAGATCGACAGTTCTTGACGCGGTTCCGATCAGTGCTCGAGGAAAACCTCGGGCTCGTCTGCCAGGCCCTCGGCGTGATACCGGAAAACCGGCGTGTCGCGCAGACGGTCCGCGACGGCGAGCCGTTCCTGCTCGCTCATCCGAGGCACAAGATCTCGAAACAGCTGGTCGTATGGGCCGATCAGTTGACGGACCGCCGGTCTCCGCGCCGGTGACCGATCGTCGGCCCCGCGGTGGGCTTGTGGCGGTCCTCTGGTGGCCGTATGCCGTTGCCCGGACAATGTACTGCTGGATCGCGTTGGCGATCCTGACGGTCGGGTTGGCGGTGGTGTACATCCCATCCGCAGCGATCGGGCCCAACAGTCGACTCGTCAACGCATTCGAGCGGTTCTGGGTATGGTTTATCCTGCGCGGATCGAACGTCGGTTTGCGTAGTCACGGATTGGAGAACGTCGTTGTTGGGCAATCGTACATCGTAATGGCCAACCACCGGAGCATGTACGACATTCCGGCACTCCACTACCTTCTCGGCAAGAATCGCGATCTGAGATGGATCGGCAAGCACGAAATGCTGAGAGTGCCTTTCTTCGGTTGGGCGTTCGCGCTCAGCCGGCACATCGCGATCGACCGTCAGAACCGGAACAAATCGATTGCGGCGCTCAAGCAAGCCGCGGCCAATAGCGCCGAGGGCGTGTCGTTCGTGATCATGCCCGAGGGGACGCGGAGCCTTGACGGTCGGCTCGCACCGTTCAAGAAGGGCGGGTTTCACCTCGCGATCGACACCAGTTTACCGATTCTACCGGTCGCGATCACGGGAACGGAGCAGCTCATGAGGAAAGGCGAGTGGTGGATCTTGCCGGGGTCGATCGATGTCTTTGTGCGACCACCGGTTGAAGTCGGTGATTATGATAAGAGCCGGCTCGAGGAGTTCCGCCAACGGGTGTGGACCGACATCCGCGACGCGTTGGCGGATCTGCCAACCGAAGCGGAGAGCGGGGCGGCATGAACGAGAATCCAGGCGCAGCCAGGCCGAGCGTGCCCAAGTCAGCCTACGAAGTGGCGCGGGAGGAGCTGCTCGGTGCGATCGACCGAGCACCCAGCCTCGCCGAGGCCTATCAACGTGTGTGTGACGAGTTGTACGTAGCGTTTGAGCACTACTCGTGGGTCGGTATCTACAGCGTCGATGGTGACGATCTTTTGCTCTCAGCGTGGAGCGGCCCCGAGGAGACCGAGCACACCCGCATCGGGATCGGCGAGGGGATCTGCGGGTTGGCGGCCGCGACTGGAGAAACCGAGCTCGTACCGGACGTCGGCGAGCGACCCGAGTTCATCGCCTGTTTTCCGTCCACGAAGTCGGAGATCGTGGTCCCCATCCATACACATGCAGGGGTCATGGGCGAGATCGACATCGACTCCGACTGGCTGGATGCGTTTGGCGACCTCGATCGGGAGTTCCTGGAGACGATCGCGGTGGCGCTGGGAGACAAGTCCTCGGGCAAACCGGAGCCATAACATGAGTGATCGAGATCGGGTGATCGAAGCGATCCGAGAAGCCTTCGGCTCGAACGAGTACCCGGGCGATCACTTCCTTCAAGGCAGCTTTGAAGGGTGTGAGCCGGCCGATGCCGTGGGACCGTTCATCGGGCAAGAGGACTGGGCAGCAGTCGATTCGCGAGTGCTCGATGAGGCGGGTGCGCTGAACTTTTTTTCCGAGGCGGGGTTCCGGTTTTTCATGCCGGCTTATATGGTTGCCGATTTGCGGGAACAGTTGATGACTGAAGACCCCGTGTTTCATCTCGTGCATGGGTTTCACGATATCGCGGTAGAGGTCCCAACCGAGTCTGGAACGTTTGTTCGGAAGACCGGGAAATCGGCGTTCGTGAACCCGAGGCGATACGGCGCGATGACGTGGTACGACTACGGGCGGCAAAGATTGTCGGTTTTCACGCGTGAAGAAGCACAAGCGATCGTGTCCTACTTGGAGCACAGGCGTGCATCCGATCCGGACGGGCTGAACCAGGCATCGATTGACGCCGCGCTCGAGGAATACTGGCGCGATCGGGCCGCAAACGCGCCCGCCAGAGAGGAACTGAAAACGCACCTGGAAGAGGAGGAGCGTTTTATGCGCGGCGTCAACCCGGACTTCGAACTGTAGGGGAGGAGCGATGGTCGCGGAGCCAGGTGTTTTCTGGGACGGTATCGAGCGAGGTCACGCTCGCTTACGTCATCGTGTTTCGCCGGTTATTCCTTTGACTAGATCGAGACGGGTGCGACGTGACGGGGCACTGTGGTGGCTGCTGGCGATCATTCTCGTTGGGACGGCCCAAGCGCAGGAAGCGCCCGTTGACGGTCCGACTCTGCTTGAGAACGGTCGTGTCTGGACCAACAACCCGGAGCAGCCGATGGCCTCAGCCGTCTTCATCGACGGTGATCGGATTTTGTGGGTGGGGGAGAGCGAAGACGCGCCGCTAACCTCAGCCACCCGCCGAATCGATCTTCGTGGCCACCGCGTCATGCCCGGCTTCAATGATGCCCACACGCACTTCATCGACGGCGGCTTTACGCTCCTGGCGCCGGACCTGCTCTCGTCCGATAGCGCTGAAGAATTTGTTCGCCGCCTGGGCGAGTACGCGCGCACGCTGCCGCCCGGTCGATGGATCGACCTTCACGCGGCCTGGGACCACGAGCGATGGCCAGGTCATTCGCTCCCCTCACGCGAGTTGATCGATCCGGTCACGCCCGAGAACCCGGTGTGGATGCGACGTCCCGACGGACACATCGGTCTCGCCAACTCGTTGGCGCTCGAGTTGGCCGGCGTGGATCGCTCCACGCCCGATCCGGCTGGGGGCCGAATCGATCGCGACTCGAACGGCGATCCAACTGGGATTCTGCGCGACGCGCACGATCTCATCCGGCCATCGATCCCGCCAATTTCGGAGGATCAGTATCGCGAAGCACTCGATGCCGCGCTCGCACATGCCGCCCGCATCGGCGTGACGAGCGTGCAAGACATGTGTTACGAGTCCGGCTCGGCCGGGAAGCGGTTGCTCGAGTCGTACGCACGCGAAGGTAAGCTCTCGGCGCGGTTCTATTGCCGCACCGCGCTCAGCGGCTGGGACGCGCTGGCGGCAGCCGGTGTCTCCGCTGGGTCGGGTGACTCCTGGCTCCGCTGGGGAAGCCTCAAGACGTACGCCGATGGCGCGCTGGGCTCGTCGACGGCGTACATGTTCGAGCCTTACACCGACAACAGCGACAACCGGGGACTCCTGGGCGATGTGATGCTGCCGGTCGACACGTTCTACGGGTTGGCGGCCGGTGCCGATCGCTCGCACCTTCAGCTTTCGGTTCACGCGATCGGCGACGCCGCGATCAGCCTGGTGATCGACCAGTTCGAGCGGATCGCGGATGAAAACCCGCCTTGGGATCGCCGCTTCCGAATCGAACACGCGCAGCACATGGCGCGCAAGGACTTTGCACGGC
>CBDUCI010000216.1:0-3892 GCA_965365605.1 uncultured bacterium | reverse complement strand
CGAAGAAAACCAGCCCACCATGGTCACGCCGACGATGAATCCAGCCGCAGAGAGCCACCGACTCACCGACGTCGTCATCGTTCAATGCGCCGGTGACCCGGTTTCGCAGAGAGGTCGCGAGATACTCTTTCATTTCGCTTTGCCGTCAGGCGCGCAGCAGTATACCTGGCCGCGCGCGATCAGAACAGCCGCACGGCACGAGATTCGAGCAGCTGTCGACTCGGAATCTCGACCGTCTCGTTGTCGGGGCCTGTCAGGATCAGCGTCGACTCCAGATCTTGCCTGCGCTCGTGCAGGTTGAACACCTGATCTTGCGGGTCGAACAGGTAATTCCCGGTGACCTCGCCACGGCCTGTCAGGGCGACGCTCGAGCCACTGATCGTGCCCACGCCTCGAACGATGATATCACCACTGTAATCGATCGGGATAACCGGTCGGCCGGCGACCGCGCTGGTGTCAGCCACAGCATATGTCAACACCATCTCGATCTCGGTCGTAACCCCGCGAAGGATCTCGGTCACGGTCAGCGTGTCGCTCCAACTCACGCCGACGGTTGCCCCCCCCTCGGGAAGCTGCGGGAAGAACGCTTGCGCCGAACGTTCGAGGTACCGAGTGCCGATGCCGGGCGGAACGACACCACTGGCCCGGGCTTCGAGAACCACGCCACTCGGGGTGGTCGACAGCGTGATCACCGTTCCACGAAGTGCTTCCCGGCGCGGCGTCGGGAAGGCACCCTCGATGTTCAGATCGAGGGTTTCAAAACCGAGCCGCCAAAGCATTCGAGCTCCAGGGTCCATCAATGTCAAGCGCACCACGCCCTCAGAGCTCACCCGGTAATTGGTATCGCGCTCGAGGATCCGCTGCGACACGGCCAGCGTATTGGTGCTACGGTAGCGGAACGATTCCCCCCGATCGGGATTGTAAATCAGCGATTGCCCGCTCGCTGGTTGCATCACGACAAGCGAAACAACGCTTGCCAACATCGATATGCCAATGCGCTGTTTTGAGTACATGCTGCTTGACACTTCTCGCCGCTCAGATCTAGATTTCACAACTCAACGAACGAGTTCTATCGCTCGTCGTTGCGCGGGAATAGCTCAGCTGGTAGAGCGCAACCTTGCCAAGGTTGAAGTCGCGGGTTCGAGTCCCGTTTCCCGCTCCAACTGTGTGCGAATGGCCCTTCCTACGTTGGGAGGGCCTTCGCATTGGACGCTGCGAGGCGGCGTAGCCAAGTGGTAAGGCAGAGGTCTGCAAAACCTCCATTCGCCGGTTCGATTCCGGCCGCCGCCTCCACCACGTCAAGCCTACAAGACTAGTCGGGTTCGAGAAACAGGTCGGTTCGGAGCTCCCTCCCAGGCTCAACCGCGTACCGCTCGAAGTCGGTCACCCCCTCGGCCACCAATACCTCTTCGTCGATAAAGAAATTCCCGGTGCAATCACGGCTATCGCGAGTAACGATCGCGTGAGCCGCATCGGCGACGATCTCGGGTCGTCGACATTGGGCCCGCGCTACCAGACCCTTGAGCCTCGACAGGGCCGCCGTCGCGATCACCGTCTTTGGCCACAGCGCGTTCACACCAATGCTCTCACTCTCGAACTCGGCCGCCATACCGATCACGCAGAGGCTCATTCCGTACTTCGACAGGCTGTACGCGAGATGCGGTGCAAGCCACCTGGAGTCGAGGCTGGGCGGTGGTGCGAGGATGAGCACGTGAGGGTTATCAGAGTACTTGAGGTGAGGCGCGCAAGCCCTTGTACATAAGTATGTTGCCCGAACGTTAACGGCCATGAGTAGATCGAACCGCTTGGCGCCCGTGTCGAGCGTCGAGGTGAGGCTGATCGCGCCTGCGTTGTTGACGACGACGTCGATACCTCCGAACGCATCGATGGCGTGCTCAACGCCCGCCTCGATCTGATCCTCGAAGCGAAGATCGACCGCCACTCCCAAAGCGCATCCACCTGCAGCCTCGACCTCTGCAGCTACGGTGTGGATCGTACCGGGCAGCTCGGGGTGAGGATCGGTCGTCTTGGCCGCGATCACGACGTTGGCACCATCGGCTGCTGCACGCAGCGCGATCGCCCTGCCGATACCACGGCTGGCACCGGTTATGAAAAGCGTCTTATCGCGGAGGCTGGCCACCGTGCGGGATCAGCTCGGGAGGTTGGTGTATCGCTTGGTGTCCCGCCGGATCCAATGCGCTAGTCCGCGCGCGTGGATACGAGCGAGATGGCCGAGCTTTTGTTTGGCTGCCGGACTCGAGGGCGTCGCATGCAGAGGCTCGCGGTCGAGTGGTGCATAAGTGATCTCGACGGGTTCGAAGCCTTCCACGTGCTCGACCCGCCGGTCCAGTTGCGCGCGCTCACCTTCGGTCAGCACCTCGAAGAAGGGCTCGGTCATCAAAAAGTACTCGCTCACAGGAATCGAGTTCTTGAGCAACCGGTACGCCAGGATCACCGACGGACCGGAGAAATCCGTTGCTCCACCTCTCTGAGAAACAACCGCTTCGCCGGCGTGGGCAACAAACTTGATCCGCAGCTCGTCAACCGCTTCGCAAGCGGTGCACCGACAGAGCTTGGCTGATTGAATCTCCTCCTGCTCGGCCGCGAACGCCGTCAACAGCGCGGGAACTGAATCCACGATCGCCCGCCGGGTAGCCTCGCCATCCGGCATCGCGTAGAAGATCGTGGCGTCGCCCTCGATCTTGCTCAGTGCCAAAGGGCGCTCGGCGATTTTCACTAGCGCCGTCGTCAGTCGATCGATGAGCGCTTGAGCGTGAAGCAAGCTCATGCGCGGTTGCCGCATGAAGCGCGTATACCCGCTGATATCCGCCAGCAATAGCGCCACGCCGCTGAGCTTGGGTTCAGACATATCGCCTTCTTCTCGGGACGAGTCGCACCGCCAATAACGCGGCCAGGATCAAGCCGTACACGAGCGGCACCCTAGTATCGGCCTTTACCGCCCACCAGTAGTGCATGACACCACCCACTCCGGCCAAGTACACCAACCGGTGCAGGCGTCGCCATCGGCGGGCGCCTAGGCGCCGCACCATCCCATTGGTCGAGGTTACCGCCAACGGGACAAGGAGGAGCAGCGTCGCGAACCCGATCGTGATCCACAGACGGTCTGCGATCTCGGCCACAATGTCGGCCCATACAAACCATTGGTCGAACCACACGAAGCAGGCGAAATGGAACACAGCGTAGCCAAACGTGGTGAGACCAACCGTACGGCGGTACCGGATGAGCTGGTTGAGACCCAAGAATCGGCTGGCCGGGGTGATCGCCAGCGTGACCAAAAGGAACCGGAGCGTCCAATCGCCCGACACCTGGCTCAGCGTCTCCACCGGATCGACTCCGAGATCGCCATTCAACGCGCGCATAGCGAGCCAGGTCGCCGGCGCTAGGCCGATCCCGACCACGATGAATTGACCGAGACGCCGACTTACGACCCGGGACGACACTATCTAGAAGTACCGGCGCAGATCCATGCCCTCGTAGAGATGCTCGACTTGATCGCCATAACCGTTGAACATCAAGGTCTTGCGACGGCGAAACTCGCCGATCCGCCGCTCCTTCGCTTGGCTCCAGCGCGGATGATCGACATCCGGGTTGACGTTGGCGAAGAACCCGTATTCGTTGGGCGCAGCCACGTTCCACGAGGTCGCTGGCTGGCGATCGGTGAAACGAATCTTGACGATCGATTTGATGCTCTTGAAACCGTATTTCCACGGCATAATCAAGCGCACCGGGGCACCATTCTGGTTCGGAAGCGGTCGACCGTAGACCCCAACGACAACCGTCGTCAACGGGTGCATCGCTTCGTCCAGTCGCAGTCCCTCGACGTACGGCCAGTCGAGAACCGAGCGTCGCTGCCCAGGCATTTGGTCGGGAT
>CBDUCI010000215.1:0-3909 GCA_965365605.1 uncultured bacterium | reverse complement strand
CACCGAGGCGCCCGGTCTATATGCCGCCGGCGACGTGGCCACCTACTACGATCCGTTGACGGGCCTGCGCCACCGCGTCGAGCACTGGCTTCACGCCCAGCACCAGGGGCGTCATGCAGCAGAGAACATGGTCACCGATGAGCCCATGCCGTATAGCCGTGTTTCGTCATACGACACCGAGTTGTTCGGGACCCCGGTCGCGGTCGTTGGCGCACCGGAACTGGCGAGCGAATGGACGACAGAGAACGATCTGGGAAACGGGAGGGGGTTGGCCATGGGGGAGTGTGATGGGCGTGTCGTAGCCGCGTTCTCGATCGGCGGAGCTGACATCGCCGAGATCACCCAGCGGATCGAGACCGGAGAATGAAAACGAGGGGTACTCTGTGCGGTACTTGAAGATCGCAGATCGGTCCGGCGTGAACGTCCCCTTCGCTAGCCAGCTGCCGGTGGATTGAGTCCAAGGAACTCCAGTGTCGATTTTTCGAGGATCTCGTGGGCCCTCGGGTCGCTCAGGTCGAGTCGGTACTCGTTGATCACCATTACTTGCATCTCTTTGCACTCGTGCCAGCACGCGGCGCAGATCTTTTCGAGAATCTTCTGGCCCATATCGTCTGGGTAGGGCGCGCTTTCGAGGGCCTCTCTGGTCTGACCGCATCTGGTGCACGTTACCTCAGCCATCGCCTTTCTCCTCCCGGTCCGCGTCGGACGCACCGGATACCCTGTCCCCGTGAAGTGTAACGTCCTCGATCACCACGTAGGCCCTGGCACCGTCGGGTGCTTCGAGTGTTACTTCGTCGCCGGGTCGTGCCCCGAGAATCGCCCGTCCAAGCGGAGACGCGGTCGAGATCATCCCGCCATCGAAATCGACGAACTCGGGAAACACGAGGTGCCACTCTTGGCGCTCGCCGTCTCCATCTTCGAGTTCGACTCTAGATCCGAAAGCGGCTCGGTCGCGGGGAAGATCCCGCAGGTTGATCGCGCTGAGTTCGCTCTGGCGACGGGTGAGCTGCGAGAGGCGTGCACGCACGAACTCCTGGCGTTCGAGTGCGGCCGAATACTCGGCGTTCTCTCGCAGGTCACCCATGGCAACAGCCTTGCCGATCAGCTCCGGAAGCTCGACGCGAAGCTCGCGGTCGAGGTCGGCGATCTGCTGGTGGAGCTGGTTCCGAAGCTCGTCAAGCATGATGCCTCTAGCGAAGTGTCGTCAACAAAAAACGCGGCCGCAGTGTGCCGCGCGATCGACGCTGAGTGTTTAAGTAGAAATAATCTATCGCGGGTGTCCATCGATCGGCAAGCCAACGTGCAACTCGATCACGTCGCATGAACGCTGGTGGGCACCGGACCGGGACTTGGGATCGCCGGGCAGCGCTGCAGCAGCTGGGCGCCGAAACGTGGGACGTGGTCGTAGTCGGAGGCGGTATCACCGGTGCCGGCGTGGCGCGGGATGCCGCCCTTCGCGGTCTCCGCGTGGCGCTGGTCGAAGCAGGTGACTTTGCGGGTGGGACTTCGTCCAGGACGACCAAGTTTGCGCACGGCGGATTACGCTATCTCGAGATGCTCGATCTGGAGCTCGTGCGTGAGGCGCTGACCGAACGGGCCGTGCTGCTGTCGATCGCCCCGCATTTGACCCGGGCAACACCGTTTCTCATCCCATCGTACAAAGGGCGGTCCCGACCCGGTTGGAAGCTCAAGCTCGGGCTCGCGATGTACGACGCGCTCGCCGGGCGCACCCGGTTCGGCCGGCACCAAATGCTCGACCGAGACGGTGCGCTCGCGCGTGAACCTTTGCTATCGACGACGGGTCTTCGCGGTGCCGGTGTTTATTGGGACGCACGGGTACGAGATGCACGGTTGGTGATCGAGACAATTGCCGACGCTCGACGAGCGGGAGCTGTCGCCGCTTCGTACTGCACGGTTCGGGACCTTGAGCGCTCGCGAGCGGGATGGGTCGGTGACGTCGAAGATCGGCGCGGTTTTAGTTCGTTTACGCTAGAGGGGCGTGCGTGGGTCAACGCGACCGGGCCATGGTCGGACCGCCTTCGCCGACGAGTTCGACCAGGGAGCACACGCCTCCTCGACCCGACAAAGGGGGTGCACATCGTTGTACCGCACGACGTACTCCCGCTTCGCGATCCGACCGCGCTTTTCGCCGGTGATGGCCGGCTCTACTTCGCTGTTCCAGAGGGACGTTGGACGTACATCGGCACGACCGACACGCGCAACGGCGGCAACATCGATGACACCGAGGCATCAGCCGATGACGTGAGGTACCTGATCAATGCGGCTTGTGACGCCCTGACCTGCAAGCTCTCCGATGATGACGTGGTCGGCGCGTGGGCTGGATGGCGACCTTTGGTGCGCGCCGGTTCCTCTCGTGACCCGAGCGCGATATCTCGCGAGGAAGTCATCGAGCAAACCGCCTCCCGCTTTGTCACGGTTACAGGTGGCAAGTTGACGACGTACCGACTGATGGCTGAAGAAACGGTGAACCGACTGGCCGAGAGCGCCGGTTGGAATCTCGGGCCATGCGAAACGAACCGCCGGCCGCTGGTCCCGGCCCGCATCGGTGGCCAGAAACCGTCCGCCGGGATCGATCCGGCCGACGCTGCTCGAGTGCGCGAGCTCTTCGGGCCCGATGCCGATGATGTATTCGTACGCTGGCGCGAGGATCCGGCTACAGCGCAACCGCTCGGTTCTGAGACTGGCTACACCACCGCCGAGGTCGAACGCGCTTCTCGCGAGATGGTCGAGACGCTTGAGGATTTGGTCGACCGACGGTTGAGCGTCCTGCCGGGGGGCGTTCCCGTCGCAAAAGACGTACTCGCCAACGTCGCCCGCGCCGCAGCGCCTGTCTTGGGGTGGGACGAGGATCGACAGGCGGCCGAGGTCGAGGCGTTCCGAAGGTCAGAACGCTACCCGTAAATCGCGGAACTACTACCGCTCGGCCAGGGGCACCACGTCTCGCTTCTTCGGGCCGGTGTAGATCTGCCGCGGCCGATGGATCCGGCCGGTCGGGTCGAGGCGCATCTCTCTCCAATGCGCGATCCAGCCAGGCAAACGACCGAGTGCGAACATCACCGTGAACATGTTGGTCGGGATCCCCATCGCTCGGTAGAGGATGCCGCTGTAGAAATCGACATTGGGGTAGAGCTTGCGCGAGACGAAATAGTCGTCCTCCAGCGCGATCTCTTCCAGGTGTTTGGCGATCTCCAGCAGCGGATCGTCGACGCCGAGCTCACTGAGCACCTGATCGGCGGACTCCTTGAGGATCTTGGCCCGCGGATCGTAGTTCTTGTAAACCCGGTGACCAAACCCCATGAGCCGGAATCCCGAGTCCTTGTCCTTGGCCAAGTTCACGTACTTCTTGTAGTCGCCGCCGTCATCGAGGATGTGCTGAAGCATCTCGATGACCTTCTGATTTGCGCCGCCGTGGAGCGGACCCCACAGGGCGTTGATCCCAGCCGAGATCGATGCGAACAGGTTGGCCTCGCTCGAGCCCACCATCCGCACCGTCGAGGTCGAACAGTTCTGCTCGTGATCCGCGTGCAGGATCAATAGCAGATTCAGCGCCTCGTCCAGCACCTCGGGCACCTCGTACGGCTCGGTCGGCACGGAGAACATCATGTGCAAGAAGTTCTGCGTGTATGACAAGTGGTTCTGCGGATAGACAAACGGTTGTCCGACCGACTTCTTATACGAGAACGCAGCGATCGTCTTGGCCTTCGCGAGGAGTCGGATGATGTTCAAGTCCATGTCCTCGTTGTTTTGCGCTGCGTCGTAGTACGAAGAAAGGGCAGCCACCATCGACGACAGAATCGCCATCGGATGGGCAGTGATCGCGTACCCCTCGAAGAACTTCTTCATGTCCTCGTGGATCAGCGTGTGTTGCGTCAGGTCTTTCCGAAACTC
>CBDUCI010000214.1:0-3947 GCA_965365605.1 uncultured bacterium | reverse complement strand
GCGCCGGCCAGCTCCAGTTCTCGCCCTCCACTTGGGGCAAGACGTACGAGCACTGGCTCGAAAACGTGCGCGACTGGTGCATCTCGCGGCAGATCTGGTGGGGTCATCGGATCCCCGTTTGGACGTGTGCAAGTGGGCACGAGTTCGCGGCCCGCGAAGAGCCTGAACGGTGTCCTGATTGTGACGATCGTGAGCTAACCCAGGACCCAGACGTTCTCGACACATGGTTCTCTTCATGGCTGTGGCCGTTTTCGACGCTCGGTTGGCCCGACGAGACCGAGGACCTGGAAACGTTCTACCCGACCCAGACACTGGTCACCGCGTCGGAGATCCTGTTCTTCTGGGTCGCCCGCATGGTCATGGCCGGCTTTTACTGTACAGGGCGATCTCCGTTCAGCGACGTAGTGATCAACGGCACCGTGCGGGATGAAATCGGACGCCGAATGGCGAAATCCCTGGGCAACGGAATCGATCCGCGCGAGATGATCGATCAGTTCGGCACGGATGCCCTGCGCTACACGCTGGTGACACTCGTCCCCACCGGCATCGACCTGAAACTGGCGACCGATGATTTTAAGGTTGGGCGGAACTTCGCCAATAAGCTCTGGAACGCAGCTCGGTTTGTGTTCCTTAACACGCCGGAAGGGTTTGAGCCTCAACCGATCGAAGCGATCGACCGGGACTCCCTGGGCGACCGCGAACGGTGGCTGCTGGAGCGCCTCGACGAGACGATCATCGCTGTCGATGCGCACCTCGAAGCGTTCCGACTCGACGAGGCATCGAATGCGCTGCGCGATTTCCTGTGGCACGACTACTGTGACTGGGCCATCGAGTGGTCAAAGACCGACCTCGATGGGCCTAATGGTGACACGGTGCGCAACGTGCTGCTCGGTGTTCTCGAGCGAGGATTGCGATTGCTGCACCCGATCATGCCGTTTGTAACCGAAGAGTTGTGGCAGCGGCTGGCGGCGACGATACGGTCCGGTGAATCGATCATGATCGCGCCCTGGCCAGAGCCGCAGGAGTGGGACTTTGGGCTGGAAGCGGCGCGCGTGGGGCTCCTGAGGGAAGTAATCGTGGCAGCGCGCAATCTGCGATCTGGATACGAGGTCGCACCAAGCCACAAAGCGCCGCTGGTGATCGTGGTCGACGATGGAGAAGACCGCGTGGTTCTTGATCGACACGCCGCTGATGTCGCCCGGCTGGCTGGGGCCAGCGAGGCGTGCGTCGTCGCCGAAGCCCCTTCAGAGAACGGTTTCGTATCACGAGTCGTTCGCGGTGGCGTAGAGGTCGCGGTTCGCTTGGCCGACCTGATAGACGTCGAACGCGAGCGCGAACGATTGATCGCCGAAAGCGATCGCAAGCAGAAGCAGCTTGATGTAGTTCAACGCAAGTTGGAAAACGCCGAATTCGTGACCAAGGCACCGGAGCGGGTAGTCGCCCGCGAGCGCGAAAAGGCCGCCGACCTCGAGCAGGCTCTCGATCGGTTGGATGAGCTCCTCAAAGCGCTTTCGCCGCGGTAGCTGGAATCCGGGCAGTGCGACCTGGCGTCGTCGTTGGTGTAGCGATCGTGACGATCGGGTTGGCTTGCGCCAGTGAGGGATTCCCACCGGGTGGTCCCGAGGATAAGGTGCCACCTGTCCTTATCGCATCTGATCCAGCCGAGCGCGCGGTCAACGCTGAGCCGAATCAACCGATCCTCCTCGAATTCGATGAGATCATCGATGAGCGACTCGCCGACCAAATCGGCGACTTCATACTCATCAATCCGGACGTCCCTGAATTTGAAGCCCAGCTCGACGACAATAAGATCACGCTGACTTCGCAGGAACCGTTGCTCGACGGAGTGACGTACTCGGTGACGATCCTACCGGGTCTCGAGGACCGAGATCGGAACGCCACTGTGACACCGAAAACGATTCTCTTCTCAGTCGGCGGCGAGGTACCGATCACGCTTTCGCTGGTCCGAGTCACGATCGTAAAGGACACCTTGCCGGCAGCTGGTGCTCAGTACCGTCTCGAGAACGAAGAGTTAGAGCTGGGGTACACGTGGGAGGCAGATTCGCAAGGACAAATCGAGATCGAGGCGGTTGAGTACGGTCGTTACGTAGCCACCGCTTGGGAAGAAATGGTGCGCCCCGAAGGTTGGCAGGAGACCGAAGAGCCTGGCGCCCGAGACACGTTCGAGCTGTCGATCGAGAGCCGGTTGCACGAGAAGATGTACCGCATCGCGGTCGTCGATACGACAGCACCGCTTGTCGATCGCGTCCGAAACCCAACATCGCGACGCGTCGTGGTCGTGTTCGACGACCAATTGCCTGAATTGCTGCCGCTGATTCCATCGATGGTCGCTCTCTATGAAGCATCGCCAGAGATCTGGGATGTCGACACCGATCCCGAGGAACTGCCGCTAGAGCAGTTGCGCGGTCGGCGGCTTGAGATCGAGAACGTCGAACGAACGGGCACAAACGAGGTACGCGTTACTTCCGCAGAACCTTTGAGAACAGGGCGCTTGTACCGAATCGAGATTATCGACGTCGTCAACGTCAGCGGGCTGATCTCTACCGCCGAAGGCGGTCGGGTATTTCGAGCCAGCTATGATGGAGCGGCCGAGTTCCGCTCTGAGCCGCTCGAGATTCCCGACGGTGGTTTATGACCTCGGGTTCCGAACGTCTCCGATGGCTGCCAGCGGTGCATGTTTGCGTAGCTGAGCGACCGACCGCAGTTGAGAGGCTGGGCGCAGGAGAGATTTTGGAGCGCGCGGCGCTTGATACGGCACTCGACCATGTTCGAAGGGCGGTCGTGGAAACCCCGGACCTATTCGAGACGGCGGCGGACGTGAAGTCGGCCGTAGCCGAGGAGTGGGCGGAAGCGCTCGAGACGTTGCTCCGGCCGACTCTGATGCCGGTCATAAATGCGACCGGCGTCGTCGTGCACACCAATCTGGGACGGGCCCCTTTGGCTGAAGAGGCGATCGCGGCAGCAACGGCCGCCGCCGGTCGTTACACCCCTCTGGAGTACGACTTGGAGAAGGGTGCACGGGGTTCGCGGTACTCTCACGCCGCTCGATGGCTCACCTTTCTTACCGGGGCCGACGACGCCCTGGTCGTCAATAACAATGCGGCCGCCATGTTGGTCGCCGTAGACACATTGGCTGCAGGTTTGGCAGTGGTTGTTTCACGAGGTGAGCTGATCGAGATCGGCGGTGGTTTTCGTGTCCACGACATCGTCGCCAAGAGCGGCGCCCACGTTGTCGAAGTCGGGGCGACCAACAAGACCCATCTCGAAGATTACGAACGCGCCATCGAAACCCATGAGGTTGGCGCGATCCTAAAGGTGCACCGATCCAATTTCTCGGTGTCCGGGTTTGTGGCCGAGGTGGGAGTAGCAGATCTTTGTCGGTTGGCGGAGCGTCATGGGATACCTGTCATCTTCGATCAGGGGACCGGAGTGCTGGGATCTTTGGCGTTGGCCCCTGATGAGCCTAGCATCAACGATGCGCTGGCCGACGGAGCAGCGCTTGTCTGCGCGAGCGGCGACAAGCTGCTCGGCGGACCCCAAGCTGGGCTGCTTTGCGGCGGCGCTGAATGGGTCGCCAAGGTGCGCACGAATCCCCTCCTGCGGGCGGTCAGAGTGGATAAGGCGACCCTCGCCGGGCTGGAGGCAACGCTGCGGTTGGTCGCCGAGCGGGGGGGCGAGGTCCCTGTGCGGGCGATGCTGGAGCGCGATCCGGAGGAACTCCGTGCGCGGGCCGAGGCGCTAGTCGAAGCCCTGACGCCTGGCGCGCGGGATCAATGCACCGTGGAGCCGCACAGCGGACGCGCAGGTGGTGGGACGCTACCGGGGGTCGATCTGCTGGGCGCTGCCGTGCGCGTAGCGCCGAGACGGCGTTCGGCGGCCGCGGTGGAGCCCTGATGGCAAGCACTTGACCTTCATGGCGACCGGCA